>NZ_VFMQ01000001.1:2709027-3010030 GCF_006715175.1 Curtobacterium citreum
GCCGGCGGGGTCTTGAGGACGAACGTGAACGAACGGTCCTCGTAGACGGTGATCTCGACCGGCACGACGTTCCCGCGCTGCGACTCGGTCGCGGCGTTGTACGCCTTGCAGAACTCCATGATGTTCACGCCGTGCTGACCGAGCGCCGGACCGATCGGCGGGGCCGGGTTGGCGGCGCCCGCGTTGATCTGCAGCTTGATCAGGCCCGTGACCTTCTTCTTCGGTGCCATTCTTCGCTTTCCTCCTGGAATCGAACGCACGGGGACCCGTGCACTCTCCCGCTGGTCCGGCGGATCCGGACCGCGGTGAAGCCCCGCACGCGTCAGCGCACGGGGCCAAACCTCAGTAGTCTACCCGATCTCGCGGATCGGACTAGAGCTTGGTGACCTGGTCGAAGCTGAGCTCGACCGGCGTCTCGCGCTCGAACAGCGAGACGAGGACGGTGAGCTTGCCGCTCTCGGGCTTGATCTCGGAGATCGAACCGGGCAGACCCGCGAACGAGCCCTCCTTGATGGTGATCGTCTCGCCGATCTCGAAGTCGACCTCGGCCTGCGGCTGGGCCTGCGCGAAGCCGCTGCCCTTGGCGCCACCCTTGGTGGGGGCCGCCTCGGCGACCTGCACGAGGGACTTCAGCATGCCGAACGCCTCGTCGAAGCGGAGCGGCGTGGGGTTGTGCGCGTTGCCGACGAAGCCGGTGACGCCCGGGGTGTGGCGGACGACCGACCACGAGTCCTCGTTGAGGTCCATGCGGACGAGCACGTACGAGGGGATCCGGACGCGGGTGACCAGCTTGCGCTGTCCGTTCTTGATCTCGACGACGTCCTCCATGGGGACCTCGACCTGGTAGATCGAGTCCTCCATCGACATCGAGACCATGCGGTTCTCGATGTTCGACTTCACGCGGCGCTCGAAGCCCGCGTAGGAGTGGATGACGTACCACTTGCCCGGCTTCATCCGCAGCTCGGCCTTGAACGCCTCGTACGGGTCGACCTCGGTGTCGTCGTCAGCGTCGAGGGCCTCGTCCGCGGCGATCGTCTCGTTCGCCTCGGCGGCGGTCTCCGCCTCGAGCTCGGTCTCTTCCTCGTCCTCGACGGCCTCGACGGCGGCCTCCGCCTCGTCCAGGGTGTCGACGTCGAGTGCGTCGTCCACGACAGCGTCCGCCTCGGGGTCGCGGGACTCCTGCAGCGCCGTGAGCGCCTCGTCGATGGAGGCGTCGACCGTGCCGTCGTCGGGCTCGTCGCTCAGACCGAGGGACTCGTCGTCCTCGTCCTCGTCCTCGTCCTCGACGGAGATCGCACGCTCCTCGGCGGACTCGACCGAGCGGCCCTCGCTCGTCTCGACGTCGCCTTCCTGGTTCTCCTCGACCTCCGAGGACTGCTCGGCAGCCGTGGCGAGGTCGATGTCGTCGCGGGAGTTGTCAGACACTGCGGTTCTTTCCGTTCGGTGGTGCGGATCGGGTGTGCGGTCGGAGCGGTGCGCGTCCGGTTCCGTCTCGGGCGACCGTACTCCTGTCGGACGACGCCCAGACCAGCCGGACGCCCGCAGGGGCCCGTCGGATCAGACCGTCGGACCGTTGCCGAAGACGTAACCGACGCCGAGACCGAACACGAAGTCGAGGATCGACACGAGGATCATCATCACGATGACGAAGACCAGCACGACGCCGGTGTAGCTGAAGAGCTCCTTGCGGGTCGGTGTCACGACCTTGCGGAGCTCGCCGATGACCTGGCGGATGAAGAGGGCGATGGCGGCGAACGGCCCGCCGCGCTGGGCGCGATCGGCCTTGGCCTTCGCGACGACGTCGTCCGTCGTCGTCTCCATGTCCTTGCTCGCCAACTTCACACCTTCCAGACTTGCAGGGCGGACAGGACTCGAACCTGCAACCTGCGGTTTTGGAGACCGCTGCTCTACCAATTGAGCCACCGCCCTAGGGGGAATGCCCCGTGGCCACGTTCCGCAGAGCGTTCCGTGCGCCGGTGGTCGAGTGTACGGGAGTCCGTCACACGCTGTCCACTTGACGGATGCTCCGGCGCGCCGCGTCGGTAGGCTGGGAGCCGTGAGCACCGCAGCCCCCGGCCCCGAGTCCACCACCCCCGAGCCCGCCGCACAGGCGGACCGACCGCGCATCGCGTCGCGCATCGCGGCGATCGCCGAGTCCGCCACGCTCAAGGTCGACGCGAAGGCCAAGGCGCTCAAGGCCGCCGGCCGACCGGTCGTGTCCTTCGCCGCGGGCGAGCCCGACTTCGCGACGCCACAGCACGTCGTCGACGCCGCCGTCCAGGCCGCGCAGGACCCGAGGAACCACCGGTACACGCCGGCGACCGGGCTGCCCGAGCTCAAGCAGGCCATCGCCGACAAGACCGCGCGCGAGTCCGGCGTGACCGTCGACCCCGCGCAGGTGATCGTCACGAACGGCGGCAAGCAGGCCGTGTACCAGGCGTTCCAGACGATCGTCGACGCCGGCGACGAGGTCCTGCTGCCGGCCCCGTACTGGACCACCTACCCCGAGGCCATCCGGCTCGCCGGCGGCGTCCCGGTCGAGGTCTTCGCCGGTAGCGACCAGGACTACCTCGTCACCGTCGAGCAGCTCGAGGCCGCCAGGACCCCAGCGACGAAGGCGCTGCTGTTCTGCTCGCCGTCGAACCCGACCGGCTCGGTCTACACCGCCGAGCAGACGAAGGCCATCGGTGAGTGGGCCCTCGAGCACGGCATCTGGGTGATCAGCGACGAGATCTACCAGGACCTCGTGTACGACGGCGTGCGCTTCACCGGCATCCTCGAGGCGGTCCCGGCCCTCGCCGACACCACGATCCTGGTGAACGGCGTCGCGAAGACCTACGCCATGACCGGCTGGCGCGTCGGGTGGTTCATCGGCCCGGCCGACGCCGTCAAGGCCGCGTCGAACCTGCAGTCGCACCTGTCCTCGAACGTGTCGAACGTGTCCCAGCGCGCCGCGATCGCCGCACTGACCGGCCCGCAGAAGCCCGTCGCCGCGATGCGCGATGCGTTCGACCGCCGTCGCCGCTCGATCGTCGACGGCCTCAACGCGATCCCCGGCTTCGTCACGCCGACCCCGCAGGGCGCGTTCTACGTCTACCCCGACGTGACGGCGCTGCTCGGTCGCGAGTGGGCAGGTTCCACCCCCACGACGACGCTCGAGCTCGCCGACCTGATCCTCGAGCACGCCGAGGTCGCGGTCGTCCCCGGCGAGGCCTTCGGCCCCTCCGGCTACCTGCGACTGTCCTACGCCCTGGGCGACGACGACATCGCCGAGGGCGTCCGTCGCCTGGCGGCGTTCTTCTCCGCCTGATCGTCGCACCCCGTCGACGACGTCGCGCCCCGCAGCAGCGGGGCGCGACGTCGTTCCGGGGGTGCGGTCCGTCAGACCGGCTGCGGGACGGCCGGGAGGATCGTGGCGATCAGGCGGTCAGGTCACCGACCACGACCGGCTCGGGCACGAGCGCGACCCCGAAGCGGTTCAGGACGGTCGCCTGCACGTAGCGCGCGAGCTCCGCGACCTGCGCCGCGGTCGCGTCGCCCCGGTTCGTCAGCGCGAGGGTGTGCTTCGACGAGATCCCCGCACGGGACCCCGGGACCGCGTAACCGCGGTGCACCCCAGCGTGCTCGATGAGCCAGGCCGCACTGAGCTTGACGTCGTCCCCGGCGGGCCAGCGCGGCGCCTCCGGCGGGAGCGTCTCGGCGAAGGCGGCGGAGACGACCGGGTTCGTGAAGAACGACCCGGCGCTCCACGTGTCCGGATCGGCGTCGTCGAGGACCATGCCCTTCGACGCACGGAGCCGGAGCACGGTCTCGCGGATCGTCGCCGGGTCGACCGGCGCGCCGAGGTCGACCTCCAGCGAGCCAGCGAGCTGGGCGTACCGGACCGGCACCCCGGCCTCGGGAGCCGAGCCGAGACGGAACTCGACGGCGAGGACGACCCCGCGCCGGCCGTGCTTGAGCGTCGACGTGCGGTAGCCGAGCGCCAGCTCGGCGGCCGGGACCCACGCGCGCTCCCCCGTCGACGCGTCGAGGAAGTCGATCGCGGTGAGCACGTCGGACAGCTCGACCCCGTAGGCGCCGATGTTCTGCACGGGGGCGGCGCCGACCGTGCCCGGGATGCCGCTCAGTGCCTCCAGTCCGGTCCACCCGTTCGCGATCGTGGTGGCGACGAACGCGTCCCACGGCTCACCGGCCGCGACGCGGACGGTGACGCCGTCCGCGTCGGGCTCGGCGGTGACGCCGCGGGTGCGGACCAGCACGACGGTGCCGTCGAAGCCGTCGTCGGCGACCAGCAGGTTGCTGCCGCCGCCGACGACCAGCCACTCGTCGTCCGCCCAGGCCGTGTGCGCGTGCGCGACGAGCTCGTCGGTTGTCTCGGCGGTCAGGAGCGTCCTGGCGGGACCCCCGACGCGGAACGTCGTCAGGTCGGCGAGACGCGTCGACCCGGTCAGCGGAGCACCACCGTCACCTGCGCCTTGCCGAGCACGGTCGGCCCGCCGGCGGTCACGGTGAGGTCGATGCGCTGGGGGCGACCGTCCGCGTCGACCGTGCCGACCTTCGCGATGACGGTGACGTCGGCACCCTGTTGCGGATCGACGACGACGGGGCGGGTGAACCGCACGCCGTAGCGCTGGACGGTCCCGCGGTCGCCGAGCCACTCGGACACCGGCTGGACCGCGAGGCCCATCGTCAGCATGCCGTGCGCGAGGACACCGGGGAGGCCGACCGAGGCGGCGACGTCGTCGCGGTAGTGGATCGGGTTGAAGTCCCCGGAGGCCCCGGCGTAGCGGACGAGCGAGTCGCGGGTGAGGTGGACCGTGCGCTCGGCGACGACGGTGCCGACCTCGACGGCGGTGAGCGGTGCGGCGGTCATGCGTCGTCTCCTCGGACCACGAGGGTGGAGGTCGCCGTGACGACGTGCTCCCCGGTGGCGTCCTGCATCGTGCTCTCGGCGGTGACCATGGCGTTGCCGCCGAGGGACTTCACGCTCGTGACGGTCAGCGTCGCGGTGAGCTCGTCGCCCGCGACGATCGGCCGCTCGTACGTGAAGGACTGCTCGCCGTGCACGACGCGCGAGAAGTCGATCCCGGCGTCGGGCTCGGCGAGGAGCTGCGCGAGCGTGGCTTCCTGCACGACGACGGCGAAGGTCGGCGGTGCGACGACGTCGGCGTACCCGGCGTTCCGGGCGGCGTCGGGGTCGTGGTGGATCGGGTTCGTCGCGAAGACGGCCCGCGAGAACTCGCGCACCTTCTCGCGACCGACCAGGTAGGGCTGGGCCGGCGGGAACGTCCTGCCGACGAGCTCGGGGTTCACTGACACGTCCGGGAGTCTACCGACGCCCCGCGACACACTGCCCGGAACTGAGACGGTTTCGGCTATGCTGCCGCGAACGGCTTCGGGGGAAGTCGTCGGGTCGCTGTGCCGACCCCGGGGGTGGGGAGGAACGATGGAGACGACGACCGAGTTCGCGGTGCACACGGGTGACCGCTGCACGGCCATGGAGGTCGCGGGCGCCGCACTGCGCCAGGCCGGCCACCGCGTGGAGTCCACCGGCGGCACGCTCACCGCGACGTCGGGCAGCCGCGCGCTGACGATCCTGCTCGGGGCCCTGGTGCACCCGTCGCGGCAGTTCCGCCGCTACGAGCTGTCCTCCACCGTCACGGGGACCTCGACCACGATCACCCTGCGGCACGCCGTGCACGGCACCGCGGTGTCCGGCGGGAGCATCGGCGCCGGACGACGCCGCTCGGCGTGGCAGCAGGTGAACGCGACGCTCGAGCGCTCCCTGCGCGCGGCCGGCCTGCTCACCGCTCCCCCACGCTGACCCGAGGCCGATCCGCGTGTAGGAGGCCGATCCGCGCGTAGGAGGCCGTTCCGCGCGTAGGAGGCCGATCCGCGCGTAGGAGGCCGATCCGCGCGTAGGAGGCCGTTCCGCGCAAGGCAGGTCGTCCTTTCCAGCGCCCTACGAGCGGATCGGCATCTCATGTCGAGCGTGATGGGCAGGAACGCGCGCCCGTACCTGGTGGGATCGCGCGTCCCTGGTGCTCCGGGACGACCAGGGATGCCCGGAACGACCAGGGATGCCCGGAACGACCAGGCGCGCGGGGTGGGCGGCGGCGCAGCACACGCAGCGGGACGAGCACAGCCCGACACCAGCACGGCCCGAGACAGGTACAGCCCGAGACGGGTACAGCCCGAGACCAGCAGAGCCCGAGACGAGTCCAGCCCGGGAACGACGAAAGCCCGGCGAGCAGATCGCCGGGCTTGTGGTAGCGAGGACGGGACTTGAACCCGTGACCCCACGATTATGAGTCGTGTGCTCTAACCAACTGAGCTACCCCGCCAGAGATCCGGAGCGCACAGCTCCGGGTCGGAGCCCCGAGTCAGGATTGAACTGACGACCCCTTCCTTACCATGGAAGTGCTCTACCACTGAGCTATCGGGGCGAGTGCCGCTCGGCGGCACCAGACGAGAGTAGCAGACCCGCGACGGTGGTCGGGAACCGGACGTGACGCCCGGGCGTGCCGCAGCTGACCCGCTAGTTCGCGTTCGCGCGGAGCCACGCCAGCGGGTCCACGGGGACTCCGTCGACGTGGATCTCGAGGTGCAGGTGCGGCCCGGTCGAGTTGCCCGTCGAGCCGACCTGGCCGAGGACCTGACCGACCTCGATCTGCTGGCCGCGGACCACCTCGAACGTGTTGTCCTTCATGTGGCCGTAGACGCTGACGAACTGCTTGCCGTCGACGTCGTGCTGCACCCAGACGTCATTGCCGAAACCGCCGTCGTGCGCCTGCACCTTGATGACCGTTCCGGCGGCGACCGAACGGATCGGGGTGCCCTCGCCCGGGGCGAAGTCGACGCCCATGTGGTTCGTCGAGCAGAAGGAGCAGCCCTCCACCTGGCGGCCGCCGAAGCCGGACGTGATCGGGACACCGGTGAGGAACGGCCACTGGATGGTGCCGTTCGCGTCGTTCGTGAACGAGGACGCGTCGACGTTCTTGTACTGCGCAGCGCTCGACACCGAGTACTGGTCGCGCGTGGTCTCCGCGTCGGTCGCGCCGTCGCCGACCGCGAGGGTCTGGGCGGCGCCGCTGCCGGTGCGCTCGGCCGTCGTGCTCGTCGGGACCCAGAGCGCCTGCGCCGGGAGCGACGTCGACACGACGAGTCCGGCGGCGAAGAGCAGGGCACCGACCGCGGTGATGCGCGACGCGGTCCGGCGGAAGGACGAGCCGGTGGACGCGGTGGCCGCAGCCGGGGCAGCCGGGACCGCGGGGATGTGCCTGGTCGCCCGGTCCGCCGTGGTGACGACGGGACGTGCGGCACGACCGGCCCTGCGGACGGCAGCCTGACCGACGACCGGCGAGGTGGGAGCCGGCGGAGTGACCGCGCCGGCAGAGGGCTCGGGACGCACGGGCGACGCGGGTGCCAGGTCGATCGGCGACGCCGGCGCGGGCGGGGTCACGGGCGCGGCGACCTCGGCACGGACCGGGGCTGCGACCGGTCCGCCTGCTGCTGCCGCTCGTCGCTCGGCGGCGATGCGCTCGCGTCGGGTGAGGTGGACGACCGGCTCGGGAGCGGCGTCGACGTCGGCGGTGCGGGTGGGCGTCACGGGAGCGTGGGGCATGCGTTCGGGGCTGATCCTGGTTCGGCGGGAGTTCGGGGCACGGAGCGCTCGTGGGTCGGGAGCACGAGCGTGGGGCAGGGCTCCCGTTGGTAACGAGCAGGTAACGGGACTGGAGCACGCTAGCAGGACGTACAGCTCCTCGCCAGTCGCGTGCACGTCCGTGCAGGTCGCCCGGAGCGCTCAGCCGCCGAGCACCTCCCGCTCGAGCCGTCGGACGAGTGCCTCGAGTCCGTCGGCCACCGCTGGCGCGGCGAACAGGAAGGACCGGGTCCCGCCCGCGTCCCAGATGCGGACCGTGGCGCCGGCCTCGGCCGCGACGACCGCGCCGCCGGCCATGTCCCACGGGTTGATCCCCCGCTCGTAGTAGGCGTCGACGGTCCCGGCGCCCACCGCGCAGCAGTCGAGCGACGCTGCTCCCCCGCGTCGGACGTCCCGCACCTCGCCGATGAGCCCGGCGAGCACGGCGACCTGCTCCCGACGACGGTCCGCCGTGTACCCGAAGCCGGTGGCGACGAGCGTCTCGGCGAGCGACGCCGGCGCCGCCACGCGGAGCGGCACCCCGTCGCGGGTCGCCCCGGCGCCGACCGCGCCGCGGAAGACGGTGCCGGTCGCGGGCTGCACCACGATGCCGGCGACCGGCTCCCACGTCGTCGGGTCCGGCTCACCGCGGACGACGCCGATGCTGACGCCGTACACGTCGCTGCCGTAGAGGTAGTTGACGGTCCCGTCGATCGGGTCGACGACCCACGTGTAGCCGGACGTCCCGGTGCCTGAGCCGGACTCCTCGCCGTGGAAGCCGTCGTCGGGACGGGCCTCGGCGATCCGGCGACGGACCAGCTCCTCGACCTCGCGGTCGGCCGCGGTGACGACGTCGACGATGCTCGACTTGCGGTCGGCGACTTCGACCCCCTCGGCACGACGACGGGCGGCGAGGGCGGCTCCTTCGCGTGCGATCGACTCGGCGAGGTCGGCGAACTGGACTGGGGTGAGCGCGTCGGACACGACCCCAGCATGCCGGAACGCGACGCGTGCCGGAACGCGATGCGTGCCGGAACGCGAACGGCCCCGTCCGAGGAGGACGGGGCCGGTTCATCGAGTGGCGAGTGAGGGATTCGAACCCCCGAAGGCTACGCCGGCTGATTTACAGTCAGATCCCTTTGGCCGCTTGGGTAACTCGCCATGTGCGCACCCGGCTCGTGTGATCACCAACCGAAGGCGCTCCAAGAGCATAGCGGATGCCGAAGGGTGGTCGTGACCACCGCCCACCGCAGCCGACGTGCCGGACCCGAACCGTGCCTCCCGTCCGCCGTTAGGCTGTCCGGCATGGCAGACAGTTCCTTCGACGTGGTGAGCAAGGTCGACAAGATGGAGGCGGAGAACGCCGTCAACCAGGCAGCCAAGGAGATCGAGCAGCGCTACGACTTCAAGGGCGCCGCGGCCTCGATCGCGTTCAGCGGCGAGGACGTCCTCATCAAGGCGAACTCCGAGGAGCGTGCGAAGGCCGTCCTCGACGTCCTGCAGACCAAGGCGATCAAGCGCAACATCAGCCTGAAGAGCCTGGACGCCGGCGACCCCTTCCCCTCGGGCAAGGAGTACCGCATCGAGGTGAAGTTCAAGAACGGCATCGAGCAGGACGTCGCGAAGAAGATCGGCGCGTTCCTCCGAGCGAACGCCCCGAAGAGCGTGAAGAACCAGATCCAGGGCGACGAGCTGCGCGTCTCCTCGAAGAGCCGTGACGACCTGCAGAACACGATCCAGCTCCTCAAGGGTGAAGAGTTCGACGTGCCGCTGCAGTTCATCAACTTCCGCTAGCGCCGCACCCCGTGGAGCACTGGCTCAGCGTCGCGATCACCGTTCTCCTGGTCCTGCTGGACCTGGCGATCCGTGTCTTCTCGATCATCTACGTCCCGTACAACCGGAAGCCGCAGACCGCGACCGCCTGGCTCCTCGCGATCTTCCTGATCCCCTACATCGGGTTCATCGTCTTCCTGGTGATCGGGTCGACGAAGCTGCCGAAGGCCCGGCGCGAGAAGCAGACGGAGATCAACGCGTACATCCTCGAGCAGACCGAGGGCATCGAGCGCGTGCGACGGGACCACCCGTGGCCGCCGTGGCTCGAGAGCATCACGAAGCTCAACCGCGAGCTCGGCGCGATGCCCCTGGTCGGCGGCAACTCGGCGGAGCTCTACCCGGACTCGTACGAGTCGGTGCAGGAGATGACCCGCGCGATCGACCAGTCGCGCCGGTTCGTCCACGTCGAGTTCTACATCGCGACGATCGACGACACGACGCGGCCGTACTTCGAGGCCCTCGCCCGTGCGCAGGCCCGCGGTGTGACGGTCCGGTTCCTCCTGGACCACTGGGCGAGCCGCGGCTACCCGGGCTACAAGGACACGCTCGCGTTCCTCGACCAGGCCGGCATCGAGTGGCACCTCATGCTCCCCCTGCAGCCGCTGCAGGGGAAGTTCCAGCGCCCGGATCTCCGCAACCACCGGAAGATCATGGTGATCGACGGCTCGGTCGCGTTCACCGGGTCGCAGAACCTCATCGACCCGTCCTACGACCTGCCGTCGCACATCGAGAAGGGCATGGTCTACAAGGACCTGTTCGCCCGCTTCGAGGGCCCGGTCGTCGCCGGCCTGAACGCCCTGTTCGTCACCGACTGGTACAGCGAGACGGACGAGCTCCTGCTCCGCGAGAGCGACCCGGTGCAGCGCGCCGACCGCGGGGACGCCCTCGACTGCCAGGTGGTCCCCTCCGGCCCCGGGTTCGACGGCGAGAACAACCTGCGCCTGTTCAACGCGCTGCTCTACTCCGCCCAGGAGAAGGTGTCGATCACGTCGCCGTACTTCGTGCCGGACGACTCGATGCTCTACGCGATCACGACGACGGCGCAGCGCGGGGTCGAGGTCGAGCTGTTCGTCGGCGAGATGGGCGACCACGCGATGACCTGGCACGCGCAGCGCTCCTACTACGAGGAGCTCCTGCGTGCCGGCGTGAAGATCTGGCTGTACCGCGCCCCGACGATCCTGCACGCGAAGCACTTCACGATCGACGACGACGTGTCCGTCATCGGGTCGAGCAACATGGACATGCGGTCGTTCAGCCTGAACCTCGAGGTCTCGGTGATGGTCCGCGGGCGCCGGTTCGTGGACGCGCTGCGCGGAGTGCAGGCCGCCTACAAGGAGGCCTCGTTCGAGCTCACGCTGGACGCGTGGCTCGAACGTCCGCGTCGGTCCCAGGTGCTCGACAACGTCGCGCGGCTGACGGCAGCCCTGCAGTAGGGCCAGCCGGGAGGCACGGTGCGGGTCCGCCCCGCCCGACCCGTCGGACGTCGGTGCCGGCCCGGCACCGCGGGGTCAGCGTGCTTCCGCCACCAGTCGGGTGAGCCGCGCCACGAGCCGCTCGAGCGGGCCGCGTCCCAGGACCGCCCGCCACGTCATCGCGAACAGCACCGAGCCGACGGCGAACCAGCCCCACGCGGTCGCGGACTCCGGGTACTCGGGCAGCGCCGCGATGACGACGAGGTGGCCGGCGTACACGGTCAGCGGCATCGACCCGACCGCCGCGAGCGGGAACGCGACCCGGGCGACCGTCCGACCACGTCCGTCGAACACGAGCGTGCACAGGGCGACGACCGCGACGGCGATCCCGGCCGTCGCCACGACGTCCACGACCGAGGACGAGTGGTCCCGGGGCGACGCGAAGTACTGCGCGAGCACCTGCCCCGGCGTGCTGTCGTCCGGAGCGTACGGCAGCCCCGGGAACGCGTACTCGGCGTCCGTCGGGACCGGGGCGACCAGGTTCCCGACCACGTAGGCGGTGGCGGCGACCAGCGCGCCGGACGCGAGGAGCAGGACCTGCCGGACACGATCCTCCAGACCGCTCCTGGCGACCGCGATTCCGACCAGGACGTACGCCAGGAACGTGACCACCGGGTAGACCAGCCCGAGCTGCACCCCGAACATGCCGGCGTCCGCGTAGAGCGGGACGACCGCGAGGGCAGCCACCGGCGACGCGAGCGCACACACCGCGGCGAGGACGAACAGCCACCGTGCGCGCAGCCGCAGGACCGGCACGACGAGCAGGAAGAGCGCCCCGTAGGTCGGCAGGATGACGTAGACGGGCGTGTCGAGCGCCATGAGCAGCAGCCCGATCGAGAACACGAAGACCGCGCGGACCGCGAGCCGTGCGCGGACCCGGCCGATCGCCGGCGCTCCGGGCGGCGTGGTGCGGCCGCTGGTCAACCCGATCGACACCCCGGCGAGGACCGCGAACAGCGTCGACGGCCGGCCGTTCGCGACGGCGGACCACGTCGCGCCGTCGGCCCAGTCGAACGCGTCCGCGACGCCGCCGACGTGCGCGGCCATCATGCCGAGCAGCGCGAGGGCCCGCGCCACGTCGACGCCTTGCAGCCGTCCGGGCGCGACGAGCACGCCCCGCATCGCGGCGGGCGGTGCGGGGCGGGCGGTGGTCATCGCGGTGCGGGGCGCGCGGTGGTCGTCGGGGCGGTCAGCTCGTCGGCTGGTCGACGCGACGAAGCGACACGTCGACCATCTCGTCGCGTGGGACGACCTTGATGCGCTCGCGACCCTCGGCGCCGCCGAGTGCCTGCTCGTGCTCGTCGAGCGCGTGCCAGCCGTCGAGGTCCGTGAACTCCACGCCGCGCTCGCGGAGCAGCGCCGGGACGGCCTCGGGCGACGGGTCGGCCGGGCTCCACCACGACGCCTGGTCGGTGACGATGTGCTGGACGGTCTCCATCGCGTCGGACTTGGTGTGTCCGATGAGCCCGACGGGTCCGCGCTTGATCCAGCCGGTGGCGTAGATGCCGGGGAGCTGGTGGCCGTCGGCGTCGAGGACCTGGCCCTCGTGGTTCGGGATGACGCCGGTGCGCTCGTCGAACGGCACGCCCGGGAGCGGGGACCCGAAGTATCCGACCGCGCGGTACACGGCCTGCACCGGGAGCTCGCGGACCTCGCCGGTGCCCTCGACCCCGCCGAGACCGTCGGGGCGGGTGCGCTCGTAGCGGATCGCCGTGACGTGGCCGTCCTCGCCGACGAGCTCGAGGGGCTTCGCGTAGAAGTGCAGGTGCAGGCGGCGGCTGGCGGTGCCGGTCTCGCGCTGGCGCCACTGCTCGAGCACGCGGTTCATCACCATGACCTGCTTGTTCGTGGCGATGGCGGTCTTCGAGGCCTCGTCATGGTCGAAGTCCTCGTCGTACACGACCATGTCGACGTCGCGGAGCTCACCGAGCTCGCGGAGCTCGAGCGGCGTGAACTTCACCTGCGCCGGACCGCGGCGGCCGAAGACGTGCACGTCGGTGACGGGGCTGGCCTTGAGGCCGTCGTAGACGTTCGCGGGGATCTCGGTCGGCAGCAGGTCGTCGGCGTGCTTCGCGAGGATACGGGAGACGTCGAGTGCGACGTTGCCGTTGCCGATCACCGCGACGCTCTCGGCCTCGAGCGGCCAGGTGCGCGGGACGTCCGGGTGCCCGTCGAACCAGCTGACGAAGTCCGCCGCGCCGTAGGAGCCCTCGAGCTCGACGCCGGGGACGTCCAGGTCGGCGTCCTTGATGGCACCCGTCGAGAAGAGCACCGCGTGGTAGTGCTGCTGCAGGTCGTCGAGCGTGATGTCCTCGCCGAACCGCACGTTGCCGAACAGCCGGACGACGCCGCGGTCGAGCACGTCACGGAGCGCGTTGACGATGCCCTTGATGCGGGGGTGGTCCGGTGCGACGCCGTAGCGGACCAGGCCGTACGGCGCCGGGAGCTGCTCGAACAGGTCGATCGAGACGTCGAACCCGCGGGCCTCCCGCAACAGGATGTCCGCGGCGTAGATGCCGGCGGGACCGGCGCCGACGATGGCGAGTCGGAGGGTGGGCACTGGTGTCTCCAGTTCGTTCGTGCGGGGTGCTGCCGGGGGTGTCGGCTGGTGTGCCGGCGAGGTCATCGGCTCCGCTCGACGACCGACTCGGCGAAGCGGGTGAGTGCGCGCTTCACGGTGCCGTCGGGCAGCGGGGCGAGGGCCTCGACGGCTTCCTCTGCCCAGCGCACGGCGACGGCGCGTGTGGCGGTGGTCGCCTGGTGCGCCCGGAGCGCGGCGACCGCGGACTGGTACGGCGTGGAGTCGACGGCGTCGTCCGGGGCGTCCTTGACGTCGCGTTCGATACGGCCGAGCAGCGCGGCGGCCTCGGCGTCGTCACCCGCGAGTCGGCGGAGCTGGAGCAGGGGCAGGGTGTCGACGCCGGCGCGGAGGTCGTTGCCGGCGATCTTGCCGGTCTTGTCCGTCGCGGGCGCCAGGTCGATCACGTCGTCGACGAGCTGGAACGCGACGCCCACCTTCTCGCCGAAGGTGCCGACGGCGTCGAGGTACGCCCGGTCGGCGCCCGAGAACATCACGCCGGCGCGGGCCGCGGTGGCGATGAGCGAGCCGGTCTTGTCGCTGAGCACCTGGATGTAGTGCTCGACGGGGTCGTCCTCGGGCTGCGGGCCGGTGGTCTCGTGGAGCTGCCCCATGCAGAGGCGCTGGAAGGTCTCGGCCTGCATCCGGATGCCCTCGGCGCCGAGGTCCGCGGTGATGAGGCTCGCACGGGCGAACAGCAGGTCTCCCGTCAGGATGGCGACGTTGTTGCCGTAGGTCACGTGTGCCGCGGGGACACCGCGGCGCACCGGGGCCTCGTCCATGACGTCGTCGTGGTAGAGCGACGCGAGGTGTGTGGTCTCGATGCTCACCGCGGCCTTGACCACGGCGTCCGTCACGCCCTGGCCGAGCTGCGCGATGAGGAGCGTCAGCGTCGGGCGGATCCGCTTGCCACCGGCCGACAGCAGGTAGCGGCTCGTCGTGTCGGCGAGGGTGTCGGTGGACCGCATCGCGACCTCGAGCTGCTCCTCGACGAGCTCGAGACCGTCGTCGACGGCGGTGATGAAGCGGCGCTCCGACGGCGTGGCGAAGAGTCGCTCGCCGATGCCCAACGACGCGCGGAGACTCGGTGCGCGACGTGCGACCGGGACGCTCGGGTTCAAGTGCTGCTCCGTGTTCGGGGGTGGGGGCCGTCAGGCGTCCGTGCCGGGCTGCTCGGCGCCGGGGTCGACCACGCTGGGCTGCTCGCCCGTGTGCTGGTGCTCCCGACGGGCCTTGGCACGGCGGGCCACCGACTCGCGGACGGTGCCGGCGACGGGCTTCCGGCCGCGGTGCAGCGCTACGATGCCGGCGGTCAGGTTGCGGTGCGCGACCATCGTGAAGCCGACGCCGCGCAGCCACTGGCTGAGGACCTGCTGGTCGGGCCAGGCCTCGATGGACTCGGCGAGGTAGCGGTAGGCGGCCGGGTTGCTGCTCGACAGCCGCGCGATGCCCGGGAGCACGCGCTTGAGGTAGGCGCCGTAGCCGAAGCGCAGCAGCGCCATCGGCGGGGTGGAGAACTCGCAGATCACGACGCGACCGCCGGGCTTGAGCACCCGGAGCATCTCGGTGATGGCCTGCATCGGGTCGTTCACGTTGCGGAGGCCGAACGAGATCGTCACGGCGTCGAACGAGTCGTCGTCGAAGGGCAGGTGCTCGGCGTCGCCCTCGACGAAGGTGATCTCGGGGTGGCGCTCACGCCCGACGGCGATCATGCCCGCGGACAGGTCGAGCGCGGTGACCTCGGCACCCTTCTTGGCGAGTGCCGCGGCGCTCGTGCCCGTGCCCGCGGCGATGTCGAGGACGCGCTCGCCCGGCTGCGGGTCGACCGCACGGACCGTGGCGACGCGCCACAGCGGGGCGTTGCCCGCCGACAGGATGTCGTTCGTGAGGTCGTACTTCGCGGCGACGTCGTCGAACATGGCCGCCACTTCAGCCGGCTGCTTGCTCAGGTCCGCTCTGCTCACCGCACCATCCTAGAGGTCGCGCCCGAGGGTGTCCCCGACGCCGGGCCGGGGCCCTTGCACCCCGTCCGCGCGTACGATCGGTGCGTGACCCGAACCACCACGGCGGCTCCCACGCTCACGGTCTCGACCCGCATCCTCGACGATCCCGGCGACGTGCTGCGGCACACCCTGCGGGACGCTCCGCTCGCGTTCGTGCGGGGCGGCGACGGCATCGTCGGGATCGGCGAGGCCCTGCGCTTCGAGTTCTCCGGACCGGACCGGATGCGCGACGCCGCCGTGGTCTGGCGGGACGTCGTCGGCAGCGCCGTGGTCGACGACCCGGTGCAGCTCCGCGGGACCGGGCTCGTGGCGTTCGGCTCCTTCACGTTCGCGGACGACTCCGCCGAGCGCAGCGTGCTGGTCGTCCCCCGGGTGGTCATCGGCAAGCGCCGCGGCAAGGCATGGCTCACCGCCGTCGACACGACCCCGGACCCGGCTCCGCTCGCGTTCACCCGGACCTCGGTCCCGGTGCCCGCGGTGGGTGGGCACGTCTCGGTCGCCTTCGGCCCCGGCCGGGTCGACGAGGACACCTACGCCGCGAACGTCGCCGAGGCCGTCCGCCGGATCATCGCGGGCCGCGCCGAGAAGGTCGTGCTCGCGCGCGACCTCGTCGGGACCCTGCCGGACGGCGCCGATCGCCGGGCGATCCTGCTCGACCTCGCCGCCGCCTACCCGCAGTGCGTCACCTTCGCCGTGGACGGGCTCGTCGGAGCCACGCCCGAGACGCTCGCCCGGACGGACGGCACCGAGCTGTCCGCGCGGGTGCTCGCCGGCAGCGCCGCACGCGGGACCGACCCGGTGTCCGACCGCGCCGCCGCCGAGGCGCTGGCGTCGAGTGGGAAGGACGTCGAGGAGCACGGCTTCGCGATCGCGAGCCTGCTGGCGGCGCTCCGACCGATCGCCACCGACCTGCGGGCCGACCCGGAGCCGTTCCGGCTGCAGCTGCCGAACCTCTGGCACCTCGCGACCGACGTCCGCGCGACGCTCCCCGCCGGGACGACCTCGCTCGACGTCGCCGACGCGCTGCACCCGACGGCCGCGGTCGCCGGGACGCCGACCGACGTGGCCGTGCGGCTCGTCGCCGAGCTCGAGGGCGTCGACCGGGGCCGCTACGCCGGACCCGTCGGTTGGCTCGGGGCGAACGGCGACGGCGAGTGGATGCTCGCGCTCCGCAGCGCCCGCATCGAGGACGACGGGACCGTCCGCGCCTGGGCCGGCGCAGGCATCGTCGCCGGCTCCGACCCGGCGCGCGAGGTCGCCGAGACGGCGCTCAAGTTCCGCCCGGTGCGCGACGCCCTGGCCTGAGCGCGCGCCGGCAGGCGGGCGGGTGCCGATCCGCGCGACGGGTGCCGATCCGCGCACGGGAGACCGATCCGCGCGTGGGCAGTCGTTCCTTCCGGCCTCCGACGCGCGGATCGGCTTCCCATGTCGGGTGCGATGGGCAGGAACGTCACCCGCGTGACCGCCCCCGACGGGATGATCGTGGCGGGCCCGCACCGTGCCTCCCGTCCGGCGCCACCCGGCCACACGGCGAACGCGAGACGCCCGCGTCCGCGCGAGACGCACCGCCACACGCGAGACGCCCCCGGATCCGGCGGCGTCTCGACGCGACCGGACCGTCTCGACGAGACGAGACGAGACGAGCCGAGCCGAGCCCAGCCCAGCCCAGCCCAGCCGAGAGGAGCGAGCACCGGCCCGTCAGACCAGCGGCACCTCGACCACCAGCCGCTCCGCCGGGTCGGTGAGCACCGCCTCGAGGTCACCCCACGTCGCTGCCCGCCGGTACGACCACCCGAGCCCCGTCACCACGCGCTCGACGTCCACCTGCTGCGGCGTCGTCATCATCCGTCGCATGTCCTGCTCGGGCGTGGTCGCCACGACCTCGAGTCCGCGGAAGATCGCGCCCCCGCCGTCGTTGCCGACCACGACCTGCACGCGGTGCCGCCGCTCCTCGGTCCCGGTGACGAACGCGCCGAGGTCGTGCAGGAACGTCAGGTCCCCCACGAGCACCCGCGTCGTGCCGATCGAGTCCGGTGACCGGTCCAGCGCCGCCGCGATCCCGAGCGCCGTCGACACCGTGCCGTCGATGCCCGCGAGCCCGCGGTTGGCGTGCACCCGGAGCTTCTTGCCGGCGACGTGCGCGTCCGCGACCCGGATGAGCTGCGAGGCGCCGAGCACGAGCCGGTCGTGCGGCCACGTCGCACCCCAGACCGCCTCGACGAGCATCTCGCGGTCGACCGCGCGGCGGCGCAGCGCGACCTCGTCGCGCAGGAATCGGTTGCGCTCGGTCCGGTCGGCGGACCGCTTGGCGTCCAGGTCCGGACCGGCGTCGCCGTCGCCGAGGAGCGCGCGGCTCGTCGCCACCCAGCGCCCCACCCACGCCCGGTGTGCCGGGGTGGTCCGGCCCGTCACGCGGACGTCGGACACGAAGGTGGTCTCGGCGGACGGACGGGAGGCACGGGCCGGGTCGTACGGGTCGGCCCCCGGTCCGCGGACCACGACCGTCTCGACGTCGTCGCGCTGCAGGAGCGCGGGGACCTCGCGGCTGAGCGTGGGGTGACCGAGCACGACCGCGCGGCGGACCGCACCACCGAAGTCGGCGTCGCGGAGCAGGTCGCGGTAGGCGACGACGAGGTTCCGTCCGAAGCGCGCCCCGCTCGACACCTCGGCCAGCAGCGGCGCACCGAGCTCCCACGCGATCCGCTCGGCGTCCTCGCCGGCGTCGTGTCCTGCGACGACGACGGTCCCGGGGACCTCGTCGGGTGCGAGCTCCGCGACGGGCAGGTCCGTGTGCACCCGGCGCCGGGCGTGCTCGAGGTCGACCTCGTCGTCGGGGACGCCCTGGACGTCCTCGGCGCGGAGCCCCGCGGACAGCGGCTCGCGGAAGGCGACGTTGAGCTGGACCGGACCCGGCTGGCCGGTGTGGCCTGCGGCGACCGCGACGGCCTCGCGCGCGAGGGACCGGACGGCGTCCTGGTCGACCCCACCCGCGGTCGGCGCCTGCACGTCCCGCACGAAGGCGACCGCAGGGCCGAACAGCCCCGGCTGCACGGTCGTCTGGTTGCTGCCGATGCCGCGGAGCTCGTCCGGACGGTCGGCGCTGAGCACGACCATCGGTACGCCGGAGTGGTGCGCCTCGAGCACGGCGGGGTGCAGGTTCGCGACGGCGGTGCCCGAGGTCGTCACGACCGCGGCGGGCCGGCCGCTCTCGACGGCGAGCCCGAGGGCGAAGAACCCGGCGGTGCGCTCGTCGAGCCGGACGTGCACCGTGACCCCGCCGGCCCGTTCGAGGGCGACGGCGGCGAGGGCGAGGGCCTGCGAGCGTGAACCCGGACTGACGACGACGTCGGTGACGCCGGCGCGCGCGAGGGCGCCGAGGAGCGCGAGGGCGAAGTCGGTCGCCGGGCTGCCGGATCCCGCAGGATCGTCAGCGATCGGCGGGGCCGTCGTCGTCACGCTCGTGGAACTGTTCTTCGAGGTCTCGGAGGGTCTCGTCGTCCTGGTCCTTGTCCGTGCGGTGGGGCTCGGGAGCACGGGGGCCGCCGAGGAAGTCCGGGTCGTCTTCGGGTCCACGGTAGCGGGGGCCCGGGCCGCTGGCCGCCGGTGCCCGGCCGAGCAGGAACCACAGCACGGCACCGAGGACGGGCAGGACGAGCACGAGGAGGATCCACCAGCCCTTGCGGAGCGACCGGATGCGCTGCCGGGGCATGGTCGCGCAGTCGATGACCGCGTAGACCGTGAAGGCCACGGCGGCGACGACGACGATCAACCACAGACGGACCATGGACGGAGTCTAGGTTCGGCGCCTGGGATGCACCTGCCCGTCAGCCGCCGTGCGCCGTGGGGTCCGTAGACTCGTCGGGTGAAAGCGTGGCTCGTCTACACCCTGGCCCGGCTCGGCATCTTCGCCGTGGCCCTCGTCGTCCTGTTCGTGATCGGTCTGCCCTGGTACTGGGCGACGATCGGTGCGGCGCTCATCGGCCTGCTCGTCTCGTACATCGCGCTCCCGGGACTGCGCGGCCAGGTCACCTCGAGCCTCGCGTCCCGTCGGCCCCGCAAGGAGCACGACGCGGACAGCGACTTCGAGGACGACTTCGTCGACGCCGCCGACTCCGACTCCCCCGCGCCGCGTCCGGTGTCCGATGCCGAGCGGCACGAGGTCCGTCGGGAGTCCGGCGAGGAGTGACTCGCCGCCACCGGCCGGGCCCGGCGTCGCTGGGGCCTGACCGCCGCAGCGGCCGCTACGGCTGGACGGCGAGTGTGACGCCGAGCACGACGCCGTAGGCCAGCGACGCGAAGGACGACAGCTGGAGCGCGGTGATGAGCTCCCGCGGCTTCCGCGACGACACCCCGATCGCCAGCGCCGGCAGGGCCAGCAGCAGCGAGAAGTACGCGAAGCCGGTCCGGAAGTACAGCAGCGTGAACCAGAGCAGCGCGACGTAGGGCAGCAGCAGGAACAGCGCGAAGAGCACGCGGGCCACCGGACGGCCGACGACGACCGCGAGGGTGCGCTTGCCCGCCTGCTGGTCCTCGTCGATGTCGCGGATGTTGTTCACCATGAGGACCGCGCACGCGAACAGGCCCGCGGCGACGGCCGCCGCCCACCCGCTCGTCGTGACGGCACGGATCTGCACGAACTCGGTACCGAGCACGGCGACGAGCCCGAAGAACACGAAGACGAACACCTCGCCGAGGGCGTTGTACCCGTAGGGCCGCTTGCCCCCGGTGTAGAACCAGGCGGCGACGATCGCGGCGGCGCCCACGAGCAGCAGCCACCACAGCCCGGTGAGCACGACGATGACGAGACCCGCGACCGCGGCCAGGCCGAAGAACGTCAGCGCGACGGTGAGCACCGTGCGCGGCTTCGCGAGCCCGGCCCCGGTCAGACGTGCGGGTCCGACGCGGAACTCGTCGGTGCCCCGGACGCCGTCCGAGTAGTCGTTGCTGTAGTTCACGCCGATCTGCAGGAACAGCGCGACCGCGAGGGCGAGCAGGGCCACGACGAGATGGTGGTCCTTCACCAGGTACGCACCGAAGTCGCCGGGTTCGCCGCTGTCGACGAACGCGACGCCCGTCCCCAGCACGACCGGGACGACGCCGAGCGTCAGGGTGCGCAGGCGCGCCCCGCCGATCCAGTCGCGTGCGGTCGCGCGCCGCTTCGTGCGCTGCGGCGCAGCGGCCTTCGCGGGGTTGCCGCTGCGGCGCTTCGCCGGGGTCGTGTTCTTCGTACGTGCCACGGCCGACCATCGTACCGACGTCGACCGGGAGGCACGGCGCACCTCCCCCACGCCGGTCCGGTCCGTCAGGTGGCCCGGCCCGTCAGGACGGGGGTCCGTCAGCTGGCGGGGTCGGCGATCGTGCGCACCGCCCGGCGGTCCGGCTTGCCCGACGCGAGCATCGGCAGGCGGTCCACGACGACCACGTCGGCGGGCCGGGCGGCCCGGCCGAGGGCGTCGCCGACGACGGCGCGCACGGTGTCCAGGTCGAGCGACCGCTCCGTCACGACGACGGGCACCTCGCCCCACTCCGCGGACGCGCGGCGCGTCACCACCGCGCTCTCCTGTCCGGCGATGCCGCGCACGATCCGTTCGACCGCACCGAGCGGGACCTTCTCACCACCGGAGATCACGACGTCGTCGAGCCGCCCGAGCACGCGGACGCGGCCGTCCTCGACCTGCCCGGCATCGCCCGTCCGGTACCAGCGGAGGCCGTCGCGCTCCGTGAAGGTCCGCGCCGTCCGCTCGTCGTCGCCGAGGTACCCCTCGGCGAGCACCGGCCCGGCGAGCAGCAGCTCCCCGTCGTCGACCGCGGCCCGCACCGGCCCGAGGGGAACGCCGTCGTACACGCAGCCGCCGCTCGTCTCGCTCGCGCCGTAGGTCGTGACGACACGGACGCCGGCGGCACGGGCACGCTCGCGGAGGGGCACCGGGGTGGCCTGCCCGCCGACGAGCACCGCGTCGAGCGTCGCCGCGGCCGCGATCGCCCGGGGGTCGTCGAGCACCCGCGCCAGCTGCACCGGGACGAGCGAGGTGTAGCGTCGCGGGGCGGCCGGACCGACGTCGAGCCGGTCCACCGCGTCCGCGAAGGCCGCGGGGTCGAAGTGGCCGACGGGCAGCACGACCGGGGTCGTCCCGGCGGTGATCGACCGCGTCAGGACGTTGAGGCCGGCGATGTAGTGCGTCGGCAACGCGAGGAGCCACGCGCCCGGTCCGCCGAGGGTCGCGTCCGCGGCCGCCGCACCCGCGAGGACGGCGTCGGACGACAGTGCCACCCGCTTGCCGGTCCCCGTCGAGCCGCTCGTCTCGACGACCAGGGCGACCCGCTGCTCGACGTGGGACGGTGGTGCGGTCGGCAGGGCCGGGGCGTCCTCCGCGACGGGGAGCAGCGCGGGGCCGCCGGCGAGCGCTGCCTCCAGGCCGCGCAGCACGGCCGACGGGTCGGACGCCCCCAGCGCGACCAGCGGACGGGCCATCAGAAGTGCCAGGGGAAGGCGGTCCAGTCGGGCTCGCGCTTCTGCAGGAACGAGTCGCGGCCCTCGACCGCCTCGTCCGTGCCGTAGGCGAGGCGCGTGGCCTCGCCCGCGAAGACCTGCTGGCCGACCATCCCGTCGTCCACCGCGTTGAAGGCGTACTTGAGCATCCGGATCGCGGTCGGCGACTTGCCCAGGATCGTCTCGCCCCACGCGATGGCCTCGCGCTCCAGGTCGGCGTGCGGAACCACCTTGTTCACCGCACCCATCTCGTAGGCACGCTGGGCGGAGTACTCCTCGGCGAGGAAGAAGACCTCGCGCGCGAGCTTCTGGCCGATCTGGCGGGCGTAGTAGGCGCTGCCGTACCCGCCGTCGAACGAGCCGACGTCGGCGTCGGTCTGCTTGAACTTCCCGTGCTCGGCGCTCGCGATCGTCAGGTCGCAGATCGCGTGCAACGAGTGGCCGCCGCCGGCCGCCCAGCCGGGGACGACCGCGATGACGACCTTCGGCATCATGCGGATGAGGCGCTGCACCTCGAGGATGTGCAGGCGGCCCATCGACGCCTGCGCCGCGGCGGGGTCGACGCCCTCGGGCGGGGCACCCTCGTCGCCGACGTACTGGTAGCCGCTGCGTCCGCGGATGCGCTGGTCGCCGCCGGAGCAGAACGCCCACCCGCCGTCCTTCGGGCTCGGGCCGTTGCCGGTGAGCAGGACGACGCCGACGCGGGGGTCCTGGCGGGCGTCGTCCAGGGCGCGGTACAGCTCGTCGACCGTGCGGGGACGGAAGGCGTTCCGGACCTCGGGGCGGTCGAAGGCGACGCGGACGATGCCCTGCGACACGTGCTTGTGGTACGTGATGTCGGTGAAGTGCTCCGCGATCGGAGCCGCGGTCCAGACGTCGGGGTCGAACAGGTCGGAGACGGGGGCGGGCATGCCTCCACCGTATCGCCGTCGCCCGGGCAGGCGGTCGTGCTCGTGCTGGTGGTGCGTCGGGCCGCGTCGTGCTCGTGGTGCGGCGTGCTCGTGGTGCGTCGGGCCGGTCACATGGTGGTGAGCGCTTCGGGCGCCACCACCACCAGCAGGACGATGAGGATCACCGGGTTCGCGAAGAACGCCAGGACGACCCCGATCGCGCCGTACCAGCGGCCGAACGACCCGACCGCGGCGACGAAGCCGAGCACCGCGGCGATCAGCGTCAGGAACACCACGACGAAGCAGATGCCGAACGCGAAGGTGGTGTCGCCGCCCATGAACACCGCGAAGGCGCTGGCGTCCACCGCGGCCGAGACGATCGCGAGGCCGAGGGCGATCTTGCCGGCCATCGGGTTCTTGCGCCGGCGGGCCCGCTGCGCGAGGGTCCGAGCGTCGACGGTGTTGCGCTGCATGAGGCGCTCGAAGTCGCTCGTGCCGCTCCCGGCCGGACGGGCGCCCACCCGCTGGTTCGTGGCGCCGCGGGCCTGCTTGCCCTGCGCGGCTCGGAGCTGCTTGTCCGGCGCCGTGCGGACCTGCTTGTCTTGCGTCGTGCGGGCCGGTGCGGGGGCGGGTCGCCGCTGCGCGCTCGTCGCGGGCGCGGCTGCTCGCTGCGCGCGCTGCTGCGGTTCCGGCGGCACCGGCCCTCCATTCGTCACAGGGTGCGTCGCGGTCGTCGCCGCGACGTCGGTCACGTGGTGCACGTGCGTCGGCGCTGGCCGACCGTCGCATGCTAATGGCCGGCCCTGGCGGTCCGCTCCGAGGAACCGGCGGACGCGCTGGACGTGTCCGGACCGTGACCTGCGGCGGGGGCCGAGCGCGCTCACAGTCCCTGCGGGAGGATGGACCGTGCTCCCCGACCTCGCCGACCTGACCGCCGACGCCCACGTCGTCGCCCTGCCGATGCGGGTGCGCTTCCGGGGCATCACCATCCGCGAGGCCCTCGTGCTCCGCGGCCCCGCCGGTTGGACGGAGTTCTCGCCGTTCGTCGAGTACGACGACGCCGAGGCCACCGCGTGGCTCCGCGCGGCGATCGACTTCGGCTGGACCGACCACGAACCGGCGGCCGACTCCGTCCCGGTGAACGCCACCGTCCCGGCCGTCCCCGCCGACCGCGTCGCCGAGGTCCTCGCCCGCTACCCCGGGTGCACGACCGCGAAGGTGAAGGTCGCCGAACCCGGGACGACCTTGGAGGACGACGTCGACCGGGTCACCGCGGTCCGTCGTGTGATGGGTCCGGACGCCGCCGTCCGGGTCGACGCGAACGGCCTGTGGACCGTCGACCAGGCTGTCCGGGCGCTCGAGTCCCTCGCACCCCTCGACCTGCAGTACGCCGAACAGCCGGTCCGGTCCGTCCCCGAGCTCGCCGACCTCCGCCGCCGGACCTCCGGGCTCGGGGTCGCGATCGCCGCCGACGAGAGCGTCCGTCGCGCCGCCGATCCCCTCGCGGTGGCACGGGCCGGCGCTGCCGACGTCCTGGTCGTGAAGGCGCAGCCGCTCGGGGGCGTGACCGCTGCGCAGCGGGTCGTCGCGGAGGCCGGACTGCCCTGCGTGGTGTCCAGCGCGCTCGACACCTCGGTCGGGCTCGGGATGGGGGCGTTCCTCGCGGCTGCGGCGATGTCCCCGGGCTACGCCGCCGGCCTCGGCACGGCGGCGATGTTCGAGGCCGACGTGACCGCGACCCCGCTCCTGCCGGTCGGCGGGCGCGTCGCCGTCCGGCGGGCCGAGGTGTCGGTCGAGCTGCTCGAGCGGCACGCCGCGGCCCCGGAGCGCCGGGCGTGGTGGCTCGACCGGCTCCGGCGGACGCACGCCCTGCTCGCCGCGGCCTGACCCGCGGGCGGCGGCGCGTGCGCCCTTGTGGCGCGCCGAGCGGGCGCCGAGCGGGCGCCGAGTGGGCAGGACACGCCGCGCGCGTTCGCCGCGCGGGCGCAATCCGTCGCCGGGCGACGTCGAGCGGCCCAGATGTGGCCCGCTCGAGCGCACCCCAGCCCGAGCGAGCACGCGACCGCCGGGCCGCACCCGTGACGGACGGGAGGCGCGGTGCCAGCCGGCACCGCGCCTCCCGTCCGTCACGGATCCTGGTCCGTCACCGCACTCGACGGCTCACAGGCCGGAGTAGCTGTGCAGCCCCTTGAAGAACACGTTCACGACGGCGAAGTTGAACATCACCGCGGCGAACCCGATGAGCGCCAGCCAGGACGAGCGCGCCCCGCGCCAACCGCGCGTCGCACGGGCGTGGATGTACCCGGCGTAGAGGGTCCAGATGATGAAGGTCCAGACCTCCTTCGTGTCCCAGCCCCAGTAGCGGCCCCACGCTCGCTCGGCCCAGATGGCACCGGCGATCAGCGTGAAGGTCCAGAGGACGAAGCCGACCAGGATGACCCGGTAGCTCAGGACCTCGAGCCGGTCGGCGTCCGGCAGGGTCTCCATGAACCGCAGCTTGGTCGCGAGACCGCGGCTCTGTCGGGACGTCTGCACGAGCTGCGCCACCGCGAGCCCGGCGCCGAGGGCGAAGAACCCGGTCCCGGCGATCGCCACGAACACGTGGATGACGAGCCAGTACGACTCGAGCGCCGGCACGAGCGGCCGGACGGGCACGTAGTAGTTCACCGTGGCGATGCCGAGCAGGATGATCGTCAGGCCGCTGATGAAGACACCGAGGAACTTCAGGTTCTGCCAGAACTGCACGAGCAGGAAGATCAGCGTGATGAGCGCCGTGCCCGTGAGCGAGAACTCGAACATGTTGCCCCACGGCACACGGTCGGCCGCGATGCCCCGGAGGACGACCGCCCCGACGTGCAGCACGAGCGCGAGGATCGTCACGGCCATGCCGACGCGCTCGAACTTCGTGCCGCGGTCCGACCGATCAGCCGACTCGGTGACCTTCTCGAGCACGACCGTGCCGCCCTGGACGGTGGCGACCGTCCGCTCGGCCGCCGCGGTGGACGCCCCGGCAGCGGCGGCGGTGACCTCACCCGAGCGCTTCGCCATGTCCAGCGCGAACGCGATGAACGCGATGACGTACACGGCGATCGCCGAGTAGGTCAGCACGACCGAGTAGGTCGCGAGGTTGGTCGTCATGTCCGGGTTCACGCAGGGATCCTAACTCCGAGGTCCGACAGGTGGCGTCGAGCGATGTCCGCGACCGCTCGTTCGAGGTTGGGGTCCTCGCCGCGGGCGAGCCCGGCGTACTCCAGGTCGTACTCGCCGTGTTCCGCACCGCGACGCGGGACCGCCTTCACCCACACACGTCGGCGCGGGACGAACAGCGAGGTGAGCAGACCGAGCACGGCGAGGACCGCGAAGCCGGCGACGAAGAGCTGCGACGGGTCGTGGTGCACGTCGAGCGACACGTAGCGCTTGACGCCGTCGAACGTGATCGAGCCCGTGCCGTCGGGGAGCTCCTTCGACTGCCCGGGCTTCAGCTCGATGCTCGCCGCCTTCGACTGGCGTCCGGCGATCTGCTCGAGCCCGCTCGTGTCGAGCGAGTAGACGCTCTGCGGCACGCCGCTGTCGAGCCCGAGGTCGCCGCGGTAGACCTGCAGCGTCAGCAGCGGGTTCTGCGCGTCCGGGTAGGCGCTCGCGAACGCACCGGAGCCGAGCTTCGACGCCGTCGGGTAGAAGAACCCGACCATGCCGAGCTGCGACGGCTTCGCGTCCGGGACCTTGATGACGCCGGTGGACGTGTAGTTCGCGTCCTCGGGCAGGAACGGCACGACGTCCTTGAACGCCACGTTCCCGTCGCCGTCGCGCACCGTCACCTGCATCGCGTAGCCGTTGCCGAGCAGGTACACGTTGGTGCCGCCGATGGACAGCGGCTCGTTGACGCCGAGGCGCTCCGTGCGCTCCTGGCCGTCCTTCTGACGTGCGGTGATCGTCGCCGAGTAGTCGAGCGCCTGGCCGAGGGCGTCGAGGTTGCGCTCCTCGTACGTCGTCGTGAACTTGTCGAGCGTCAGGTTGTAGCCCTGCAGGTCGGACTGGGTGAACCAGCGACCCGGGTTGAACGAGTCGTAGGAGCCGAGGACGTTCGAGAACGTCTGGCCCTCGACGAGCAGCCGCTGTCCGGTGTAGCTGAAGCCACCGCCGAGCCCGACGGCGACGAGCACACCGACGAGGGCCGCGTGGAACACGAGGTTGCCGGTCTCGCGCAGGTAGCCGCGCTCCGCGCTGACCGAGTCGCCGAAGCGCTCGACGCGGTAGCCGGACCGCTTCAGGAGCGCGGCGGCTCGCGTCACGGCGTGGTCGACGGACGGGAGGCTCGTGGCTGCGTCCGTCGCACCGCCCACGTCGGTCGTCCGGTCGCCCTGGAGCGCCGCTGCTTCGACCGGGACGGAGCGGTAGCCCGCCAGGCGACCGAGCCGCACCGGGGTCCGCGGCGGGCGGGTGCGGAGGGCCTGCCAGTGGTGCTTCGTCCGCGGCACGATGCAGCCGATGAGGGACACGAACAGCAGCAGGTAGATCGCCGAGAACCACACCGAGGTGTAGGTGTCGAAGACCTGGAGCGTGTCGAGCACCGGGAAGAGCTGCGGGTGGTCGGCCTTGTACTGCACGACGCCGTTCGGGTCCGCGGTCCGCTGCGGCACGAGGGAGCCGGGGATCGCCGCGAGCGCGAGGAGCATGAGCAGGAACAGTGCGGTCCGCATGCTGGTCAGCTGCCGCCAGAAGAAGCGCAGGTAGCCGACGAACCCGAGCTTCGGCTGCGTCACCCCGCCGTCGGCGTCGTCCGCGGCCGCGGCGGCGGTGCTGTCGACGTGGTCCGACGGTCGCATGGGGTCGCCGCCGGAGACGGTGTCGTCGCGTGCGGTGGCGTCGGTCGCGGTGGCGTCCGTTGGGGCATCGGCGCGCGCGGTGTCGTCGGCGTCGCGGTCAGACTGCGGGGACAAAGCTCTGGATCACCGCCCCGAGACTCGACATGACGGCCGACCAGATGCCGGTGACCATGAGCAGACCGATGACGATCAGGATCGCTCCTCCGATGATGTTGACGACACGCATGTGGCGCTTGACGGCGCGGATCGCCCCGGTGGCCCAGCCGGCGCCGAGCGCCACGAGGACGAACGGGACGCCGAGGCCCAGGCAGTACGCGACGCCGAGCCACATGCCCTGCCAAGCGCTGCCCGACTGCACGCTGAGCAGGTTGATAGCGGCGAGCGTCGGGCCCAGGCAGGGGGTCCAGCCGAGACCGAACACGATGCCGAGGAGCGGCGCGCCGACGAGACCCGTCGCGGGCGTCCACGACGGCTTGAGGGTGCGCTGCAGGAACGTGAACCGGCCGACGAAGACCAGCCCCATCGCGATGACCACGACGCCGAGCACCTGCGTGATGAGGTCGCGCCAGCGGACGAGCCAGAAGCCGAGCGCACCGAAGACGGTCGTGTACGCGACGAACACGGCGGTGAAGCCGAGGATGAACAGCAGCACCCCGAGCACCACACGGCCGCGACGCTGCCCGCCCTCGGCGACGCCGCCGACGTACCCGAGGTAGCCCGGGACGAGCGGCAGCACGCACGGCGACAGGAACGACACGAGCCCCGCGAGCGCGGCCACGGGCAGCGCGACGACCATCTGGCCGCTGAGGATCGCGTCGGCGAAGGGGTTGCCGGACACGGGTCAGGAGGCCTTGCCGTGCAGCTCGTCGCCGACCAGGGTCTGCAGGATGCTCGGACCGTCGACCGCGCCGAGCACACGGGCGGCGACGCGACCCTGCTTGTCGAGCACGATCGTCGCGGGCACGGCGTTCGGGGCGATCTGCCCGGAGAGCGCGAGCTGCATCGTGCCCGTCCCCGCGTCGAGCACGTTCGGGTAGTCGACCTTGAAGGTGCGCTCGAACGCGGCGGCGGTACCGGCCTCGTCCCGGACGTTGACACCCACGAAGGCGACGTCCTGGTCGGCGTACTGGTCGTGCACCTGGTTGAGGTACTTCGCCTCGGCACGGCACGGCGGGCAGCCGGCGTACCAGAAGTTCAGGACGACGACCTTGCCGCGGAGCGCCTTCGACGAGATGGTGTCGCCGTCGGAGTCCTTCGCGCTGAACTCGACCGGGTCGGTGCGCTTGTCGGCGGCGACCTCGGTCACCGCGCCGTCGCCGGAGATGTAGTTCTGCGTGGTCCCGCTGCCGTACTGCTTGGACAGCGAGTCGTTCGACGACGAGCACCCGGCGAGCGCCAGGGCGGCGATCACCGCCGTCGCCGCGAGGGTGGCGAACCGGGTTCGGGTGGACATCAGACAGCTCCTTCGTCGACGGCGGATCCGCGCAACGCGTGCGCCGGGTCCGCGTACCCGACCTCGGTGAAGCGGCCGGACGAGGTGGCGGGCACACGCTCGACGGTCGTGATGCTGGACAGGTCGCACCGGCGCTTGCGCGGGTCGTGCCACAGGGGCTCCCCCGCGAGCTTGCGGTGCACCGTCCAGATCGGCAGCTGGTGGCTCACGAGGACGACGTCGCCCTCGTCGACGCTCTCCCACGCCGTGGTGACGGCGGCGAGCATGCGGCCCGCGATGGACTCGTACGCCTCGCCCCAGCTCGGTCGGAACGGGTTCGCGATCCAGGGCCACTCCGTCGGGCGACCGAGCGACCGCTTCGTGAAGCCGGGACGCTGCCCCTCGTACCGGTTCGTCGGCTCGATGAGGCGCTCGTCGAGCGAGACGTCGAGGCCGTAGGCCTGGGCCCACGGCGCTGCGGACTCCTGCGTGCGCTGGAGCGGGGACGCCACGATCCGGCGAACATCGACGCCGGCTCCCTTCCACGCGGTCGCCGACGCCGCGGCCATCCGGGCGCCGAGGTCGCTCAGGCCGAAGCCGGGCAGACGGCCGTAGAGCACTCGCCCCGGGTTGTGGACCTCGCCGTGCCGGACGAGGTGGATCCGTGTCGCGGGCATGGGTTCCAGTCTAGGTCGCTCCGCTGTTCCCACCCGCCCCACAGCGGATTCACGGATGCGGGGACGTTCAGCCGAGGCGCCCCGTCAACCGTCCGTGCAGGGCGACCGACCCGGTGTTGAGGTTCACGACCTCGACCGTCGAGCCGTGCTTCGCGAACCGCTGCTCCACGCCGTCGAGCGCGGCGACGGTGCTCGCGTCGAACACGTGCGCGTCGCTCATGTCGACGATGACGTGCTCGGGGTCCTCGGCGTACGAGAACCTGGTGACGAGGTCGTTCGACGACGCGAAGAACAGCGCGCCGCGGACCCGGTAGCGGACGGTGCGCTCGTCCACCGGCTCCCGCACGACCGTGACGAGGTGCGCCGCCCGCCGCGCGAAGACGAGTGCGGCGACGACCACCCCGACGAGCACGCCGGTGGCGAGGTTGTCGGTCGCGACGACCACCACGACCGTGATCAGCATGACGGCGGTCTCGCCGAGCGGCATCCGCCCGAGGGTGCGCGGTCGGATGCTGTGCCAGTCGAAGGTCGCGACGCACACCATGAGCATCACGGCGGTGAGCGCCGCCATCGGGATCTGCGCGACCAGGTCGTGCAGCACGATCGTCAGCACGAGCACCGAGACGCCGGCCACGAACGTCGAGATCCGGGTGCGCGCGCCGGCGGTCTTCACGTTGATGACCGTCTGGCCGATCATCGCGCAGCCGCCCGTGCCGCCGAAGAACGCGGACGCGATGTTCGCGATGCCCTGCCCCCAGGACTCCCGCCAGGCGCTCGACCGGGTCTCGGTGATCGAGTCGACGAGCTGTGCCGTGAGGAGTGTCTCGATGAGTCCGACGATCGCGACGCCGAACGCGTACGGCGCGACGATCTGCAGCGTCTCGAACGTGATCGGGACGGTGATCCCGCCGAAGCCGGGCAGTGCCGTCGGCAGGGCCCCCTCGTCGCCGACGGTCGGCACGGCGATGCCGAAGACGATCGTGATCGCCGTGACGACGACCACGGCGACGAGCGGCGCGGGGACGGCCTTCGTGAGGAACGGGAACCCGACGACGATGCCGACGCCGAGCGCGGTGAGCGGCCACACCACGACGGGCACGTCCCCGCCGAACAGGTTCGGCAGCTGCGCGGTGAAGATGAGGATGGCCAGCGCGTTCACGAACGCGACGTTGACGCTCCGCGGGATGAAGCGCATCAGCCGTGCGACCCCGAGGAACCCGAGGACGAGCTGGAACACGCCGCCGAGCACCACCGCGGGGACGAGGTAGGCGATCCCGTGGTCGCGCACGAGCGGAGCGATCACCAGGGCGACCGACCCTGCGGCGGCCGAGACCATCGCGGGGCGACCGCCGACGAACGCGATCACCACGGCGATGACGACGCTCGAGAACAGCCCGACGGCGGGGTCGACGCCGGCGACGACCGAGAACGAGATCGCCTCGGGGATCAGGGCGAGCGCGGTGACGACGCCGGCGAGGACCTCGCGCGTCAGCATCCGCGGCGATCGGAGGGCATCGAGGACGCGCGGCGGCGTGGGGGCATGGGTGAGCACGGTCATCGCGGGCAACCCTACCCTCACGTGAGGGTAGGGTTGGACCATGAGCGATGCCGGCCTCCCTGCGACCATGCACATCGGCGAGCTGGCCGAGCGTGCGGGGATGTCCCTCCGGACGATCCGGCACTACGACGAGGTCGGGCTCCTCGTCCCGAGCGGCCGCACCACCGGAGGCTTCCGCGTCTACACGGGCGACGACCTCGAGCGCCTGCTCGTGATCCGACGGATGAAGCCCCTCGGGTTCACCCTCGACGAGATGGCCGAGCTGCTCCGGGTCGTCGACGGCCTGCGCGACGCCGACCCGGACGATGCCAGGACCCGCGCCGCCCGACTCGACGCGTTCCTGGACGACGCCCGGGCTCGCCACGCGAAGCTCGTCGAGCGTGCCGGCATGGCGGAGGAGTTCATCGGGACGCTGAGCACCCTCCGCGCCTCGCTCCCCTGATGCCCCGCGAGGGGCGGCCAGGCCGCGAGCCCCACTCCCCCTGCCGTCACCGGGGACCCCTCTCGACTCGCGACCCGACCACGCACCCGACGCTACGGACCAGACGGGCCCGACCCGTGCCTCCCGTCCGGATCTGTGGAGGACCACCCGCGGAACCCTCCCTGTGGAGGAGGCCGTAGACTCGACGACCGTGATCGAACGCACCCGTATCGCCGACCTCGCCGCCCTCCCCGACGGCCCCGTTGCCGTCGCCGGATGGGTGGAGACCGTCCGTGACCAGAAGAAGGTCCAGTTCGTCGTCCTGCGCGACGAGACCGGTGCCGCGCAGCTGGTGAACCCGGCCACGCGCGAGGCGGAGGACGGCGACGACGCCGCCCAGGCCGCCCTCGGCATCACCAACGCGATCTCCGGTCTCGCCCACGGCACCTTCGTGCACGTGCGCGGCACCCTGAAGCACGACGAGCGCGTGAAGCTCGGCGGGCTCGAGGTCAAGGTCGGCTCGCTCGAGGTGGTGAGCGCCGCGATCCCGGAGACCCCGATCGCCGACGACTCCTCCCTGGACAAGCGGCTCGACTGGCGCTTCCTGGACCTGCGCAACCGGAAGCAGAACCTGATCTTCCGCATCCAGACGACGATGGAGCACGCGTTCCGCACGTACTGGGTCGAGCGCGACTACATCGAGATCCACACCCCGAAGCTGATGGCGTCGGCGTCGGAGTCCCGCGCCGAGCTCTTCCAGCTCGAGTACTTCGAGACGACGGCCTACCTGGCGCAGTCGCCGCAGAACTTCAAGCAGATGGCGCAGCCCGCCGGCTTCGGCGCGGTGTTCGAGATCGCCGACGCCTTCCGCGCGGACCCGTCGTTCACGAGCCGGCACGCCACCGAGTTCACGAGCGTCGACGCCGAGATCTCGTGGGTCGAGTCGCACGCCGACGTCATGGCCATGCACGAGGAGCTGCTCGTCGCCGGCTTCACCGCCGTCAAGGAGAAGTACGGCGAGGAGATCGAGGAGGTCTTCGGCTTCGAGTTCGTCGTGCCGACCGCCCCGTTCCCCCGCGTCACCCTCGCCGAGGCCCGGAAGATCGTGGCCGAAAGCGGCTACGAGGTCGTGCGCGCCGACGGTGATCTGGACCCCGAGGGCGAGCGCCGCGTGAGCGCCTGGGCGAAGGAGACGCACGGCTCCGAGTTCGTGTTCGTCACCGACTACGACGCCACGATCCGGCCCTACTACCACATGCGCCACGAGGACGACCCGACGCTCACGAACAGCTACGACCTGCTGTTCAACGGCGCCGAGATCTCGACCGGCGCGCAGCGCGAGCACCGCGTCGAGCGCCTCGCGGCACAGGCCGAGGAGAAGGGTCTCGACACCGCCGAGATCGACTGGTACCTCGACTTCTTCCGCTACGGCGTCCCGCCGCACGGCGGCTTCGGCATGGGTCTGGCCCGCGTGCTCATGCTCGCGCTGCACGAGCCGTCGATCCGCGAGGTCACGTACCTGTTCCGCGGGCCGACGCGGCTCACCCCGTAACCTGCGACGACACGAGAACGGCCGCCCTCCTGCAGGAGGGTGGCCGTTCTCGTGTCCACGACCGGGACGGTCCCGGCTGGTCGCACGTCATGGACGAGAGGCGCGGATCACCGCTCCCAGTCGATGGCCGCCCGCGACGTGACGAGTCCGCGGATCTCCGCTGCCGCCGCCTGGTGGTCGGGGTGCACCTGGTACGCGTCCAGCCCGACGAGGTCGTCGAACGTCGCGACGACCGCGACGTCCTGGTTCTTCCCCGGGTAGGCGACGTTCTCGACGACCTCGAGGGAGCGGATCGCCTCGACGGTGCCGACCAGGCCGGTCAGCAGTTCGCGGATGCGGTCGATCGACGCCGAGCGGTCGAGGTCCTCCCGCAGGGTCCATGAGACGACGTGGTGGATCATGCGCGGGCCTCGGCCTTCTCGAGTGCACGGTGGAGCCGGTCGGCGTCCACGTGCCAGTTGCTGTGGACCCGCCCGTCGACCAGGACGACCGGGATGTCCTCGGCGTACTGCTCGCGCAGCGCGTCGTCGTCCAGGATCGACCGCTCCTGCAGGATGGTGCCGGGATGGTCGGCCACGACCCGCTCGACGATCGGTCGGGCGTCGTCGCAGAGGTGGCAGCCGGGCTTCGTCAACAGGGTCACGGCGGGCATGTCATCACCCTAGCCCGCAGGGGGACCGGCGCCCGGACACACGAAAGCCCCGGCGGACCGGGGCTTCGGGTGCAAGTACTGGACTTACTTCTTGTTGCGACGCTGGTGACGCGTCTTGCGCAGGAGCTTGCGGTGCTTCTTCTTCGCCATGCGCTTGCGACGCTTCTTGATGACAGAACCCATAGTGGACCTCGCTCGGAACGATGCTGATGTGTGGACACCGGGCCCGAAGAGACCGCGGAAAATCAACCCGGCCGAGTCTAGCGGAGCGCAGCGGTCCTGTCGAACGAGCGGCGTGGCCGGGCGGACGGGCGCTAGCCGACGTCGGCGACCCCGCCGCCGCGCAGGACGTCGGCGACCGCGGACTCCGGGACGCGGAACGACCGGCCGAAGCGGATCGCGGGCAGCTCACCGGCGTGCACCATCCGGTAGACCGTCATCTTGGAGACGCGCATCATCTCGGCGACCTCTGCGACGGTGAGGAAGCGCACGTCGTCGAAACTGCCGCTCATGGTGGTCCTTCGGGTGACCCGCGCTCCCGCGCGGGATGGGTGTGACCTGTGTGGTCTCTGGTAACTGTAGGGGCCGACGGGACGACGTGTCCAGGCACTTCCGAGGCTCGGGGCCGAACCGTGACGTCAGTCGTCCTCGCCCCGTCGGGTGAAGCGCTTCCGACTGCTCTCGACGACGCGCTCCCAGCCCTGCTGCGCCCCGCTGAACGCCGCGTTCGCGCGGTAGGACGCCTCGGCCATCACGCGGCCGAGCTCCGTGCCGACCTCGACCGTGGCCTTGCCGGCGGTGCCGTTGCGGCGGATCGAGACCGGCTGGCCGTCGAGCGTCCAGGCCGTCGTGGCGGGGGTGCCGTCGGCGTCCACCGCGCCGGTGAACGGGACCACCCACTCCTCGAGCCGGACGAGGGGCTCGGGGTCGAGGCGGTAGAAGCGGTGCTGGCCCTCATCGCGCGTGGACACGAGGCCGTTGTCCCGCAGGACCCGGAGGTGCTTCGACACGGTCGGCTGGCTCACGCCGAGCTTCGTGACGAGCTGCCCGACGCTGAGCTCGCCCCCGGTGCTGTCCGACCCGTACGCGGCGAGCAGCGCACCGAGCAGTTCGCGCCGGGTCGGGTCCGCCACGACGGTGAAGATGTCGGCCATGCGGCAAGGCTAGTCGGGCGGGCACGGATGTACCATGACCGCTGTCCCGCCCATGTCCCCGGAGGCATACGATGCTCGACCGCACCGAGCCGCTCCCGCCCCAGGTGAGCGCCTCCCGGCGACAGGTGAGCCGGATCGCCGCGGTGCTGCGCTCCTCGCCCTCCCGACTGGCGATCCTCGTCTTCATCGCGCTGGTGCTCCTGTTCACGCTGCTGTTCATGACGCCGATGGCCTCGGCGGACGGCACGACGACGCACTTCTCGGACGCCCTGTTCACCGCCGCGTCGGTCGTCTGCGTGACCGGACTCGCCACGGTCGACATGGCCACGCACTGGTCGGTGTTCGGCAAGACCCTCGTGGTGATCGGCACGCAGATCGGCGCCGTCGGGGTCCTGACCTTCGCGTCGATCCTCGGGCTCGTGGTGACCCGTCGGCTCGGGCTCCGCGCGAAGCTCATCGCCGCGGGCGACTCGAACCCGCTCCGCACCCACCACGGCGCCGTCCCCGAGGGCCAGGCGGTCCGGCTCGGCGAGGTCGGCACGCTCCTGCTGACGGTGGCGGTGAGCACGCTGACGATCGAGATCGCCGTCGGGCTCCTGCTCCTGCCGTCCGTGCTCGTCGCCGGGTACCCGTTCTGGACGGCCGTGGGCGACTCCTTCTACTACGCGGCGATGGCGTTCACGAACACGGGGTTCGCACCGAACGCCGACGGCCTCGCGCCGTTCACCCACGACTACTGGTTCCTGTCGCTGCTCATGGTCGCGGTCGTCCTCGGGTCGATCGGCTTCCCGGTCATCCGGACGCTCACCAAGCAGCTCCGCTCCCCGCGGCGGTGGCCGATCCACGTCAAGCTCACGCTGACCACGAGTGCGGTCCTGCTGCTCCTCGGCGCCGTCGTCTACACCGCGCTCGAGGCCTCGAACCCCCGCACGCTCGGGTCCGAGGGCGCCGGCCACACCGCGTTCCAGGCGCTCTTCTTCTCGACGATGACCCGCTCGGGCGGCTTCGCGACGATCGACGTCGAGCAGATGAACGGCGCGAGCCTGCTCGTCACCGACATGCTCATGTTCATCGGCGGCGGCTCGGCCTCGACCGCCGGCGGCATCAAGGTGACGACCCTCGCCGTGCTGTTCCTCGCCGCCGTCGCCGAGGCCCGGGGCCGCCGCAGCATGGAGGCGTTCGGCCGCCGCATCCCGAGCGACGTCCTCCGCGTCGCCGTCGCCGTCGTGCTGTGGGGCGCGACGATCGTCGCCGTCGCCACCGTCGTGCTCCTGCAGATCACCGGCGACTCCCTGGACCGCGTGCTGTTCGAGGTCATCTCGGCCTTCGCCACGTGCGGCCTGTCCTCCGGGATCTCGGCCGAGCTGCCCGAGTCCGGCAAGTACGTGCTCGCCGCCACCATGTTCCTCGGCCGGGTCGGTACAGTGACGATCGCCGCAGCCCTGGCCGCCAGCCAGAGCCGGCAGCTGTTCCGCCGACCCGAAGAGAGGCCCATCGTTGGCTGACCGACGCGCCGACCGCCGTGCGCCCCACCCCGTCACCGGAGCCGTGAGCCACGACGCCCCCGTGCTCGTCCTCGGCCTCGGCCGCTTCGGCGCCGCGACCGCCGGGCAGCTCGAGCGCCAGAACCGCGAGGTCCTCGTCGTCGACACCGACGCCGCGCTGGTGCAGAAGTGGTCGGACCGGGTCACCCACGCCGTGCAGGCGGACGCCACCGACATCGACGCCCTGCGGCAGATCGGTGCGCAGGACTTCGCGATCGCCGTGGTCGCGGTCGGCTCGCACCTGGAGTCGAGCGTCCTCATCACCTCGAACCTCGTCGACCTCGGGATCCCGCAGATCTGGGCGAAGGCCGTCAGCCGGTCGCACGGCACGATCCTGTCCCGCATCGGCGCGAACCACGTCGTCTACCCGGAGCGCGAGGCCGGCGAGCGGACCGCCCACCTGGTCTCGGGACGCATGCTCGACTTCATCGAGTTCGACGACGACTTCGCGGTGGTCAAGATGCACCCGCCCCGCGCGGTGCGCGGCAAGGACCTCGCCACGACGGTCATCCGCACGCGGCACGGACTCACCGTGCTCGGCATCAAGTCGCCGGGGCGGGCGTTCGTGCCGGCGACGCCGGACAGCGTGATCGGCGAGGACGACGTGATCATCGTCTCCGGCACCGAGACGGACCTGGAACGCTTCGCGGCGCTCGAGTGACCCGCTGACGGCCTGGAGGCTCGTGGCGGGGCCCGTCACGATCCTCCCTTCCGGTGTTCGTCGCCCCCGGCGACGCGAGGGCTGGACCGCACGGTGTCAGGACCGCGCGATCTCCTCGGCCCGTGCGATCGCCGCGCGCGACGCGCGCTCCAGGGTCGCGGCGAGGTCCGCGTCCTGCAGGACGGCGACGGCGCGCTCGGTCGTGCCGGCCGGGCTGGTGACCGCCCGCCGGAGGTCCGCGGGCTCCCGCCCGGAGGCGGCCAGCAGCTCGACCGCGCCGCGGAGCGTCCCCTGCACCATCGCGGCGGCCTGCTCGTGGTCGAAGCCGAGGCGCTCGGCGGCCTCCTGCCACTGCTCGACGAGCAGGAAGACGTAGGCGGGTCCGGAACCGGAGACCGCGGACAGGGCGTCGAGCCGGTCCTCGGGCACGGTGAGCACGGTGCCGGAGGCACTGAACACGGACGACGCGACCGCGACCGCGGCGTCGTCGGCGGTCGCGCCGGCGCTGATGCCGGTGACGCCGTGCCCGACGCCGATCGGGGTGTTCGGCAGCGCGCGGACGACGCGGACGCCGGCGGGCACGCGGGTCTCCATCGCTGCGGTGGTCGTGCCGACGGCGACGCTGACGACCACGGCGCCCGGGTGCAGGGAGGCGGCGACCTCGTCGAGCACGTCGGCCACCATGTACGGCTTCACCCCGAGCACCACGAGGTCGGCGCCGCGGACCGCGTGCCGGTTGGCGTCCGGGTCCGTGTCGGTGGCGAGGGCGTCGAGCCCGCGCTCCCGCAGTGCCGCAGCCGAGCCCTCGGACTTCGTCGTGAGCGTCACGGTCGCCGGGTCGAGCCCCGCGGCGAGCAGGCCGTCGAGGACCGCGCCGGACATGGAGCCGACGCCGAGCATGGCGGTGCGGGGCAGTTCGATCGTCATGCTCATGACCCTATCCAGCGACCTCGCGCACCGGTCGCGCCTAGGATCGGGGCACGTCGGGAGAAGGGACACCTGTGAGCGCTTCGGGAGGCACGAGGGCGATCCTCGCCGCACTGGCCGCGAACGTCGGGATCGCGATCGTCAAGTTCGTCGCGGCGGCGATCAGCGGGTCCGCGGCGATGCTCGCGGAGGGCGTGCACTCCCTGGCCGACTCCGCGAACCAGCTCCTGCTGCTGCTCGGCGGACGGCGCGCGCGGAAGGCGGCCGACCAGGAGCACCCCTTCGGCCACGGGCGCGAACGGTACGTGTACGCGTTCGTCGTGTCGATCATCCTGTTCACCGTCGGCGGGGTCTTCTCGCTGTACGAGGGGCTCGAGAAGCTCGCGGCGCCGCACCCGCTCGAGAACTGGTGGCTGCCGGTCGCCGTGCTCGTCGTCGCGATCGGGCTCGAGGGCTTCTCGCTCCGCACGGCGCTGCGGGAGGCCCGCCCGCACAAGGGGTCGCAGTCGTGGGTGCAGTTCGTGCGCCGGGCGAAGGCGCCCGAACTCCCCGTCGTCATGCTCGAGGACACGGCGGCCCTGACCGGCCTGGTGTTCGCGCTGCTCGGCGTCGGGCTGACGGTGGTCACCGGCAACGGGGTGTTCGACGCGGCCGGCACGATCCTGATCGCCCTGCTCCTCATCGCGGTGGCGGTCGTGCTCGGCATCGAGACGAAGAGCCTGCTCGTGGGCGAGGGAGCGAACGACGCCGACGTCGAACGCATCCGGACCGCGACGCTCGACGGGCCGGAGGTCGACTCGATCGTGCACCTCAAGACCCTGTACCTCGGCCCGGACGAGCTCATGGTCGGCATGAAGGTCGCCGTCGACGGCGACCGGCGGCTCGGCGACGTCGCGGCGGGCATCGACGCCGTGGAGCAGCGGATCCGCGCAGCGGTCCCGGCCGCACGGGTGATCTACGTCGAGCCGGACGTGCTCCGGACCGGACCACGACCGCCGACCGAGGCGATCGTCATCCGCGCCGCCGACTGAGGGCAGCCTTGCTGGCGGAGGACCACCCGCTTCCGCCAGGCTCGTGTCCATGACGGCGCTCTCCTCGGTCCTGCTCATCCTGCACTTCCTCGGCCTCGCGGCCGTGATCGGCGCGTTCCTCGTGCAGGTGCGCCGGAAGGGCGGGTTCCAGACCGGCTGGATGGTCATCGGGCTCGTCACGCAGCTCGTCACGGGCCTCGCGATGATGGGCATCCTCGATGCCACGACGGACGGCGGGGCGAACCACGCGAAGCTCGGCGTGAAGCTGGCCGTCGCGGTGGTCGCGCTCGTCCTGGCGCTCGTCGCCCGGGCGCGTCAGGCGCAGGCCGACGCCGGGAAGGCGAAGGCGAAGGCCGCGCTGCCGTTCTTCCACTCGGCCGGGGCGCTGGCGATCATCAACGTGCTCGTCGCGGTGCTCTGGAAGTAGGGCGCTCCGCGGTCCGCGGTTCGTGGTCCGCGGTCCGCGGTCCGCGGGGTCAGCGTCGTTCGTGGAAGAACGCGTCGAGCAGTGCGGCGCAGGCCGCCTCCCGCACGCCGCCGACGACCTCGGACCGGTGCGGCAGCCGGCGGTCCCGCGCGATGTCGTAGACGCTCCCCGACGCCCCGGCCTTCGGGTCCCACGCCCCGAACACGATCCGCGGCACCCGGGCGGCGAGCGCGGCACCGGCGCACATGGGGCACGGCTCCAGCGTCACCACGAGCGTGTGCTCCGCGAGGTGCCAGTCCCGCGTGACCTCGGCCGCGGCCCGGAGCGCCAGGACCTCGGCGTGGGCGGTCGGGTCCTGCCGCGCCTCGCGCTCGTTGCGCCCCACCGCCACGACGGCGCCGTCGGCGTCGAGCACGACGGCCCCGACCGGGACGTCACCGGTGGCCAGGCACGCGCGTGCCTCGGCGAGGGCACGGTCCATGGCGGCGGTGAACGGGCGGCCGGCGGGGTCTTCCACGCGTCGATCCTGCCCCATCGGCACGGTACGCTCGACTCCATGCGAGTCCACGTCGCCGACCACCCGCTCATCACCCACAAGCTCTCGGTGCTCCGCGACCGGACCACACCGTCCCCCACGTTCCGCGCCCTGACCGAGGAGCTCGTCACGCTCCTCGCGTACGAGGCGACGCGCAACGTCCGCGTCACGGCCACGCCGATCGACACCCCGGTGGCGCACACCATGGGCGTCTCCATCGCGAAGCCCCGCCCGCTCGTCGTCCCGATCCTCCGCGCGGGCCTCGGCATGCTCGAGGGCATGGTCAAGCTCGTCCCCACGGCCGAGGTCGGCTTCCTCGGCATGGCGCGCAACGAGACCACGCTCGAGCCCCAGACCTACGCCGAGCGCCTGCCCGACGACCTGTCCGGCCGCCAGTGCTTCGTGCTCGACCCGATGCTCGCGACGGGCGGTACCCTCGCGGCGGCGATCGACTTCCTGTTCGACCGCGGCGCGGAGGAGGTCACGTGCGTGTGCATCCTGGGCGCTCCCGAGGGCCTGGCCGCCGTCGAGCAGGCCGTCGGCGACCGCAACGTCACGATCGTGCTCGGCGCCCTCGACGAGAAGCTCGACGAGAACGGGTACATCGTCCCGGGCCTCGGCGACGCCGGCGACCGCCTGTACGGGCTGGCCGAGTAGCACCACCGACGCGACGCCCCCGCTCGCGCGAGACCCTGCCGGAAGGCGTGGCGTCCCGCGTGGTCGGGGGCGTCCTGCATCCCGGGGGCCGGACCGCGCACCGTCCGCACGGACGGTTGACACGGGGTTGGTATACCGCTGATACTCGTCCCATGACTGCGAACCCGTCCACCCGCGTCCTCGAGACGTGCTCCTCCCGAGGGGCAGTGGGGACCGTCGGCACGATGATGCCGACGACGGCGGTCATGCGTTGTCGAATGTGTGCCTGATCGGTACCCGTTCCAGCTGGATCCCCCGCGACACCACCCCGGTCGCGAGCGTGTGATCCCCGGGTGACACCGAATCGACGACGCACAGCGTCCGGCGACGGACAGCGACCGTGCTCGAGACGGTGCACCCGTACCCCCGGGAAGGCCCCGGTCCACCGACGGACCGCAGGGCGACACGGCGATCCGCCGAACCCGGACCGACGCATTCGACACCGCCGCGCCGCACGCAGCGCAGCAACCCGCACGGAAGAACCGCCATGTCGCTCACCATCGCCCAGCCCCGCACCGCTCACCGCTCCCCCGCGTCCGTGTCGACGGACCTCGGCACCGTGACGTCGATCCGGTCCCGTCGCGCGCCGGCCGCCCCGCCGGTCCCGGACGGCATCCCGACCAGCCCGGTCGTCGCGCCGCAGCGCAACCGGTCGCTGCCCGAGGGCACCGAGGCCCGCGGCTTCGCGCTGTACGTCGGCATCGACGAGGCGCAGGCCGCTGCCGCGGGCACCTCGCTCGCCGCGGTGGTCGAGCAGCTCAAGGCCCTCACCGCGCAGCTCGTGCCGACCTCGGAGACGTACGCCGCGGTGGCCGTCGCCGCCGAGGGCTCCGGAGGCCGCGACGTCGACGTCGTCCGGCTCGCCCTGCAGGACCGCTCCGCCGTCGCCGCCCGCAAGCAGGCCGAGAAGCCCGAGCCCGAGGAGACCGGGGTCGTCATCGACATCTCCCGGAAGCGGGTCACGCTCGACGGCGAGGCCGCTCCCCTGACCTACAAGGAGTTCGAGCTCCTGCAGTTCCTCGTCCTCCGCGAGGGACAGACCGTCGACCGCGCGGCCATCATCGAGGGCCTGTGGTCGGACGGCGAGGACGAGACCCCGAACGAGCGCACGATCGACGTGCACGTCCGTCGGCTCCGTTCGAAGCTCGGCGCGTTCGAGGAGATCGTCCGCACCGTGCGGGGTGTCGGCTACCGGTTCGACCGGCACGCCGACGTCGCGGTGCGCTACGCCTCGACGCCCTCGCCCGACCTCTTCTGATCCGCTCGGCGTCCTCCCGGTGAACTCGCAGCGAACGACCTCGTCACACGCTGGCGCGCCGTTACCTCGCCGTTATACAGTCCTTCTTGCAGACAGTGTTTGCTGTGGCACTGGCTGCGGAATGTGATTGCAGGACACTCTTGGTGCAAGGGAGAGGGCCGGTCGCCCAGAAGGCGACCGGCCCTCGTTGCGTCTGCCGACCCGTCCGCGGGCGTGTCCCCCGTCTGCACGGCGCGCTCGTGCTCCGTCGCTAGTGTGGGTTGACCGCACGACCGAAGGGGCCGCACCGTGGACGAGTCACGCCGCAGCGACAAGGCGACCGCCGTCGCGGCCTGGGAAGCACTGTTCCGGGCGCAGGTGACGGTCATGCGGGCGCTCAACGCCGACTTCCCGAGCGCGGAGATCTCGTTCAACGAGTACGACGTGTGCTTCAACCTGTCGACGCAGCCCGGCCGTCGGTGCCGGATGCGCGAGCTCACCGGACACCTGCTGCTCACCCAGCCGAGCGTCAGCCGACTCGTCGAGCGCCTGGCGTCGAAGGGCATCGTCGAGAAGCAGCCGGACCCGAGCGACGCCCGCGGGGTCATCGTCGCCCTCACGGCGCACGGGTTCGACGTCTACCGCTCGGTCGCCGTGCAGCACGCGCAGACCATCGCGGAGCAGGTCGGCGCCGGTCTCGACGACGACGAGCTCCAGACGCTCACCGCCCTGTGCACGAAGCTCCGGGTCGCGGCGGACGCACCGGGGCGGAGCACCACCCGCGTCCCGCGTGACCGGGCCACGGTGGACGCATGAGCGGCGCGGTCGTCTGGCTGCGGGAGGACCTGCGGCTCGCCGACAACCCCGCGCTCCGTGCCGCGATCGACCACGGTGGACCCGTCACGGTCGCGGTCGTCCTCGACGAGGAGACCGACGGCATCCGACCGGTCGGGGCCGCGAGCCGCTGGTGGCTGCACCACTCGCTCGCGGCGCTCGACGGCGAGCTGCGGGACCGGGGGTCACGACTCGTGTTCCGGAAGGGCGCTGCTGCCGACGTGGTGCCGGCCCTGGTCCGTGACGCCGGTGCGGACGCGGTCTACTGGAACCGTCGCTACGGCCGGGTCGAGCGCGACCTGGACGCCGGCATCAAGAGCGCCCTGACCGACGCCGGGACCGAGGCGCACAGCTTCGCGGCGAACCTGCTCTGGGAGCCGTGGACCGTCCTGACCGGCCAGGGCGAGCCGTTCAAGGTCTTCACGCCGTTCTGGCGCGCGGCGCAGGCGATGCCCGAACCCCGGCACCCGCTGCCGAAGCCCCGCGACCTGCCGGCGCCGGCGGACGTGGACGGCGACGACCTGGACGACTGGGCCCTGCTGCCGACCGCTCCGGACTGGGCCGGCGGGCTCCGCGACGCCTGGGAGCCGGGCGAGGCCGGGGCGCACCGGAAGCTCGAACGGTTCGTCCACGACGCGCTCGAGGACTACGACCAGCGCGATGAGCCCGCGATGGCGGCGACGAGCGACCTGTCCCCGCACCTGCGCTGGGGCGAGGTCAGCCCGTACCAGGTGTGGCACCGGCTGCACGGCGAACTCGAGCCCGAGCAGCGTCGGCAGGCCCCGGCCTTCCTCCGGCAGCTCGCATGGCGCGAGTTCAACTGGAACGAGTACTTCCACTGCGACGACATCGCCACCGTGAACGTCCGCCGTGAGTTCGACGCCTTCCCGTGGCGCGACGCCGACCAGGACGAGATCGACCGCTGGCGGCACGGCCGCACGGGCTTCGACCTGGTCGACGCGGGGATGCGGGAGCTCTGGCACTCCGGCGCGATGCACAACCGTGTGCGGCTGGCGGCGGCGAGCTTCCTCGTGAAGAACCTGCTGGTCGACTGGCGGATCGGCGAGCAGTGGTTCTGGGACACCCTCGTCGACGCCGACCCGGCCAACAACGCGGGCAACTGGCAGTGGGTCGCCGGGTCCGGGTTCGACGCGGCGCCGTACTTCCGCGTCTTCAACCCCGACCGGCAGCTCGAGCGGTTCGACCCGCACCGTGAGTACGTGCACCGCTGGGTCCCCGCGGACGAGGACCGGCCGGAGCCGATGGTCGACCTCAAGGCGAGCCGGCAGCGCGCCCTCGACGCCTACGACCGGATGCGCCGCGGATGAGCCTGCCCGACGACCTGCTGGCCGAGGTCGACGCGCTGTTCCATGACCGCGTCGCGGCCCGGACGGCCCCGAGCAGCGTCTGGGGCGTGTTCGACCGTGACGGGCTCATCGCCTCCGGCGGGCACGGCGACCGCGGGGACGGTCGGGCACCGGACGCCGACACCGTGTACCGCATCGCGTCGTGCACGAAGAGCGTCACCGCGGCGACCCTCCTCACGCTCGTCGCCGAGGGCCGCGCCGACCTGGACGCCCCGATCACCGACGCGGTCCCGGCGTTCGCCGAGGTCACGCTGCCGTCGCGGGACGCCCCGGTCCCGACCCTGCGCATGCTCCTCACCATGGCCGGCGGGTTCCCGACGGACGACCCGTGGGCCGACCGGCAGGAGTCGATCGCCGACGCGGAACTCGACGACGTGCTCCGGGGCGGGCTGCTGTTCGACTCGGTGCCCGGGACCCGGTTCGCCTACTCGAACACCGGGTACGCCCTGCTCGGTCGCGCGGTGGCCGTCGCGGCCGGGACGACGTTCCACGAAGCCGCGGCCAGCCGCGTGCTGGTACCCCTCGGCCTGGAGGACACGGTGTTCCGCGCCGAGGACGCCCGCGGGTACGTGGTGACCGGGCAGCGCGACGACGACGGGTCGTGGACCCCGCAGCCGATGACCGGCCCCGGAGCGTTCTCGTCGATCGGCGGACTGTTCTCGACCGTCCGCGACCTCGCCCGGTGGGCACGGCACCTGGCCTCGGCAACGTCGACCGCCCCGGAGCCCGGACCGCTCTCCCCCGCCGACCGGCGGCTCATGCAGCAGGCGATGCGCGTCGTGCCGCCGTCGGTGGTCCCGTCCTCGACCCGGGCGACCGCGTACGGCTTCGGGCTGTTCGTCGAGCAGGACCCGCGGTTCGGTGAGCTCGTCAGCCACTCCGGCGGCTACCCCGGCTTCTCCGCGCACATGCGCTGGTCCGTCGAGCACGGCCTCGGCGTGGTCGCGTTCGAGAACGCCACGCAGGCCAAGGTCTCCGCGGCCGCCGACCGGGCGCTCGACCTCGTGCTGGACCGAATCCCGGGCCAGCCGGTCCCGGTCGCGCCGGGCGTCGAGCGGACCACCGCCGCCGCCCGGGACGCCCAGCGCTCGGTCACGACCCTGCTCCAGCAGTGGGCCGACGCCCCGCAGGACCCCGCCGGCGACGCCCTCGCCGACCGCGTCTGCAGCCCGAACGTCGCGATGGACCAGCCGTACGAACGGCGACGGCGGGCACTCGCTGAGGCCGTCGCCCGCGTCGGTGTCGACCTGCACGCGGACCCCGTCGAGGAGCACGCGACCGTGCCCTCACAGCTGCGCTGGTGGCTGCCGGGGACGAACGGGCGCCTCCGCATCGAGATCAAGCTCGCGCCGCTCGCCGTCGGACTCGTGCAGACCCTGACGGTGACCGCGGAGCCCACCGAGCGCTAGGGCCCAGCTCAGACCGGCGGACGGCCGCCCACGAAGCCCAGCGCACGCGACGCCACCCGGGTGCCCTCGCGCGCGGCGGCGCCGACCCGCACGGGGTCGGTCGCCCACGCACGCAGGAACCCGGCGGCGAAGGCGTCCCCGGCCCCGAGCGTGTCGACGACCGTCGCCGGGGTGGCCGGGACCCGCTGCGGGCTCCGGCCCGGACGTCCGAGCAGCGCCCCGTCGGACCCGGTCGTCACGACGACGAGCGGCACGACCGCGGTGAGCCGGCGGACGGCCTCGGCTGCGGTCGCCGCGCCGGTCAGCGCGCAGGCCTCGGCCTCGTCCGGGAAGAGCACGTCGACGCCGTCCAGGGCGGCGAGGAACGCCTCGGGGCCGACGGAGCGGACCACGGCCTCGGCGGACGGGTCGAGCGACACCCGCGCACCCGCGGACCCCGCTCGTGCGACGAGCCCTGCGATCCGCTCGGCACCACCACCACCGAGCATCGCCGCCCCGGTGAGGTGCACGATGTCCGCGCGCGCGACGAGGTCGCCCGGCACGTCCGCCGCGTCGAGGTCACCGCTCGCCGCGGGATCCGTCATCGCGGTCCGGCCGCGGCCGTCGCGTACGGAGACGATCGCCCCGGTCGCGGCGCGCGCGTCGTAGCGCACGTGCGCCCGGACGCCGGCGTCCGCCAGGGAGCGCTCGTGCCGGAGGACGTCGTCGACGCCGACGCGGGCGACGAGGTCGACCTCCGCCCCGAGCCAGCCGAGCCAGGTGGCGGTGTTGCCCGCGGCGCCGAGCGACCGGTGCTGGATCACGGCCGCCGGGTCGTGCGTCCCCACCGCCTCGGCGCTCGTCTGCACGAGGACCCCGTCGAGCACGTCGCCGACGACCAGGAAGCGCTTCCCGACGCCGCGACGACGACCCGTGACCTCTCGTCCGGCGCGGGTGGCTGCGGGCCGTGGGGGCACCACGACGGGCTCGGAGGACGATGACACGTCCGCCATCCTAGCCAGACCCGAGTATTCCTCTACTTCAGGGAAGCTGCGAGCAGATGTCGATCCTCGCAGGTGCGGGATGTCATGGCGATCGGCTAACATTTCAGGTGATCGGCTGCGTCGTGCGCGTCGACCGACCACCACGCGACCGCGACCCCCGGAGATCCCATGCCCAGGAAGCCCGACCCGACGCTCAAGCCCGCGATCGTCGAGAAGGTCGCGCAGCACCTGCTCGACACCAAGCTCGAGGACGTCTCCGTCCGCAGCCTCGGCCGGGTCCTCGGCACGAGCGCGTACCCGATCGTGTACCACTTCGGCTCGCGGGAGTCCCTGATCCAGGCGGTGGTCGACCACCTCGAGGCCGACGTGGTCGATCTCGTCCTCGACCCCGAGGGCGACACCGACGCACTGGGCCGGCACCTCGTCACGGTGTTCGGCGGACTGGACTCCCCCGAACGCGCACTCGCCGCGCGGCTGACGTTCGAGCTCGGCTGCGTGGAGTCCATCGACGGGCGGGATCGCGAACGGCGGTCGTTCCGGCGGCGGATCGCGGAGATCGCTGCCTGGTGCTCCGCGCACGGCGCCTGCCCGGACACCGCCGAGCGCACGGCACGCGCCGCCGTCGGTGCCGCACGTGGCGTGCAGTGGGGCGCCCTCGTCGACCCGGCCGGCACGGACGTCGACGGCGCGCTCCGGGCGATCGCGCTCGAGGTGTCCGTCGGCTCCCTCGCCACCGCCTGACGGCGCCCGTCCGCCCGCCGGCGGGTCGCACAGGATCGACGAACCGCCAGCAGACGCGTGCCCGTCAGCCCACCCGCGGCCATCGGCCGACGCCTGTCAGCAGACCGCGCGCGACCGCCAGACTGCGCACGGCGACCAGACTGCGCGCGGTGACCAGACGACGGACGGGAGGCGCGGTACCAGCCGGCACCGCGCCTCCCGTCCGTGGGTCGGTCACCGGGGTGACCGACGTCGCGTCACAGGGTGACGAACGACTGCGCCTTCGCGTTCGCGAAGCGCGCTGCCACGTTCTCCCAGTCGACGATGTTCCACACGGCCTTGACGTAGTCCGCCTTGACGTTGAGGTAGTCGAGGTAGAAGGCGTGCTCCCACATGTCGAGCATGAAGATCGGGACGACGCCGAGCGGGACGTTGGCCTGCTGGTCGAAGAGCTGGAACGTGACCAGCTTCTGGCCGACCTGGTCCCACGCGAGGACGGACCAGCCGGAGCCCTGGATGCCGTTCGCGACCGCCGCGAACTGCGCCTGGAACTGCTCGAAGGAGCCGAAGAACTCGTCGATCGCCGCGGCGAGCTCACCCTCGGGGACCTTCGTGTCCGGCCCGAGGTTGGTCCAGAAGATCGAGTGGTTGACGTGGCCGCCGAGGTGGAACGCGAGGTCCTTCTCGAGCTTGTTGATCGCACCGAAGTTGCCCGACTCACGAGCCTCGCCGAGCTGCTGCAGCGCGGTGTTGGCGCCCGTCACGTAGGCCTGGTGGTGCTTGTCGTGGTGCAGCTGCATGATCTTGCCGCTGATGTGCGGCTCGAGGGCGGCGTAGTCGTACGGCAGGTCGGGCAGGGTGTACTCAGCCATCGGAGGTCCTTTCGTTCGTGGTTGTCGGACGGTGCTCCGCGACTCAGGAGAGCCGGGAACGTTCGGAGAGGGAGTGGAACTCCCGGTTGTGGTAGACCAGCGGCTCGCCGTGCTCGCGGCCGACGACGATGTCGAGGACCTCGGCGACGACCACGGTGGACGAACCGATCTCGGTCGTCGAGCGCGGCCGGCAGCGCAGGGCGGTGGCCGCAGTCGGTAGGTACCGCTCGCCCGTGGGCAGGGTCCCCCACATCGGGTCGTCGGCGGCCGGGCTGCCGGTCGCGGCGAAGCGCTTGGCGAGTCCGACGCTCAGCGAGTCGACGAGGTGCACGACGAAGACGTCGGCGCCGAGCACGACCCCGGCGGAGCCGGATTTCGTCGAGAGCGAGAACACCAGGACGGGCGGGTCCACGGCGACGCTCGCGACGCTCGAGGCGGTGAGGCCGGTGGGGCCGTCGGGTCCCTCGGCGGTGATGACCGCCACACCGGCGGGGTGTCCGCGGAAGGCGGCCTTGTACGCGTCGGCGGTCGTGGCCGGTGCTTCGTCGGGCATGGCAGTCGTGGGGTTCCTCCGGGGTGGGGTGGGCCGCGGCTGCGCGGCCACGTCCCAACGTAGGACCTCAACCGTGGTTCAGGTCAACGATTCCCAGGTTCGTCCGATCCCGGGCGCGCCGGAGGGGACGCCGGAGGCCGACACCCGGGTGCGCCGGAGCCTGCCCGGGGTCGTCGATGGAGCAGTCGACGTCGGGCGGCGGTCACCGACCCGACGTCTTCTGCTCCATCGAGTGCGCGCGAGCAAGCACGGGGCCACGCAGGACCGCCCGCGCCGGTCGCGCGCCGCCGGGTCAGTCGCGCTTGAGCATGACGACCGACGCGGCCGCCGCGACGAGCATGAGCACCGCGGCGACGCCCGCCGTGATCGTCACGCCGGAGTCGAACGCCGATCGGGCGCTCTCGAGCAGCGCCTGCCCGGCCGTGCCGCCGAGGTCCTGCGCCGCCGACACCGCGCCGCCGAGGGTCTCCTGCGCCGCCGTGTGCGCCGACCCGCTCAGGCCGCCGGGCACCACGACGTGCGCCCGGTAGGCCGTCGCGAGGATGGTGCCGAGCACGGCCGTCCCGAGGACCGCGCCGATCTCGTACGCCGTCTCGGACACCGCCGACGCCGCACCGGCCTTGTCCGCGGGCGCCGTCGAGATGATGAGGTCGTTCGTGACCGTCTCGGACGCGCCGATCCCGATGCCGAGCAGCACGAACGCGAACGCCAGGGCGACCACGGACGCGTGGTGCCCGAGGACCGAGACCATCGCGTACGCGGCAGCCGAGAACGTCAGCGAGACCGCGACGACCCACCGTGGGGCCACCCGGGCGACGATCGGCACGACGACGAGTCCGGCGACGATCGTGAGCACCGACCCGGGGATGAGCACCATCCCGGAGGCGAACGGGTCGAGCCCGGCGACGAGCTGCAGGTGCTGCGCGATGAAGAACAGGAAGCCGGTGAGCGAGAACATCGCCGCCATGTTCATGAGCACGCTGCCGCTGAAGGCCGTGCTCCGGAACAGCCGGAGGTCGAGCATGGGCGTGCGCGACCGGAGCTGCCGGCGGACGAACGCGATGCCGCAGAGCACGCCGACGGCGAGCATGGCGATCGCGAAGCCGCGCTCCTCCGGGTGCACGATCGACTTGATCGCCCAGGCAACGGGCGCGAGCGTCCCGAGCGAGAGCAGCATGCTCGGGACGTCGACGGGCCCCGGCGCGGGGTCGCGGGACTCCGGCACGAAGAACGGCACGCCGACGAGCATGAGCACGAGGATCGGGACGGCGACCAGGAAGACGCTGCCCCAGTGGAAGTGCGCCAGGAGCACACCGCCGACGAGCGGGCCGAGGGCGTTGCCGGCGGCGAACATCGTCGACCAGACGGCGAGCGCCATCCGCCGCTCCCCCGCGTCGGTGAACACGTTGCGGATGATCGAGAGCGTGGCCGGCATGAGCATCGCGCCGAAGACGCCCATCGCGATGCGGGCCGCGACGAGCATCCAGGCCTCGGTCGCGAACGCGGCGGCGACGGAGAACAGCGCGAACCCGGTCGCGCCGACGACGAGGATCCGGCGGCGTCCGATGCGGTCGCCGATGCTGCCCATGACGACGAGCAGGCCGGCGAGGACGAGCGGGTAGGCGTCGACGATCCAGAGCTGCGTGGTCGCGCTGGGGTCGAGGGCGCGGGCGATCGTCGGCAGCGCGAAGCTCAGGACGGTGTTGTCCACCGAGATGAGCAGGACGGGCAGCATCAGCACGGCGAGCGCGGCGAACCGTCGGGCGCGGCTGCCGGTGACGGCGGTGGCGACGGGGCTGGTGAGCAGTGCGGACACGGTGACTCCCTGGGGGTTCGAGCCGGACCAGGTCGACGGCGGAGCAGACGAGACGGGGCGCGGTGTCGGCACGCGCCCCGTCAGGACTCCGTAAGTGTACCGTCTGGACGGTGTTGGTTGCAAGTGCAACCGAACAGCGGACGGGAGGCCCGTGGCGGCGCCGCCACGGGCCTCCCGTCCGTTTCCTGCGAACCCTGCGGACGCGGGCCGCTCAGGCGGACTCGCGCACCAGCAACCGGTGGCGCACGGTGCGCTGCACCGACGCGCCGGAGCGGGGCAGCTCCCCCGCGATCATGCCGAGGGCGAGGTCGAGGGCCTCGCGTGCGACGGCGCCGAGGTCGACCGCCAGGGTGGTCAGGTGGGCGCGACGAGCGTGCCGACCGCGAGCCCGTCGACGCCGACGACGCGGACGCGTCCGGGGACGTCGACACCGGCGCGACGGCACGCGGCGAGGACGCCGAGCGCCATCACGTCGTTGAACGCGACCACCGCGTCGACAGCGGGGAACCGTTCGAGCGCCCGCGCGGCCATCGCGGCTCCGTGCTCGGACGTCGACGCCTCGGCGATCGCGATCTCCGGGCGGTGCCCACGGCGCCGGAGTGCGTCGAGCACGAGGAGCCCGCGACTGCTCGGACGGCCGGTGTGCGAGGCGTCGACGATCACCGGGTGCCGGACCCCCGTGGCCGTCAGGTGGTCGGCGAGGTCCTCGACGGCCGACGCCGGGTCGATGCGGACGGCGCCGCGGAGGACCTCGCCAGCGGGGTCGAGCTCGACCACGGGGACCGTGCCGAGCCGCTCGATCCACTCGGGCGCGCGGATGCCGAGGTACCCGATCACCACGTCGGTCTGCGCCCCGAGGGCCTGCACCGCGCGGTCGGAGTCCCCCGCGAGCCCGACGTCGGCGAGCATGACGTTCCACCCGCGGGCCGCAGCCAGGCCGAGCACCGCGGCCGCGAGCTCGGGCGAGTACGGGTTCCGGAGGTCGTTCACCACGAGGCCGAGCTGGCGGTCACCGCCGGTGACGAGCCCGCGGCCGAAGCGCGACGGCCGGTAGTGCAGCGCCGACGCAGCGGCCAGGACGCGCTCCTGCGTCGCCGCGCTGATGCCGTACATGCCGTTCATCGCACGGGTCACGGTCTGGCGCGAGACCCCGGCAGCCGCGGCGACGTCGTGGATCGTGGCGCGGGTGGCCGACCGCCCCGCGGACGCGTCGGCGCCTGCTGCTCCGTCCGGTGCTGCTGCGTCCGCGGGGTGGACGGTGTCGGTCACGCCGTGGGGCGTGGTGTCGGTCACGTTCGGGTCGCGCTGTCGGTCGAGCGCCGCGGTCAGGCGCGCAGGTCCAGCCAGGCGACCTGCTCGGGGCTCAGCTCGACGGACAGTCCGGTCATCGACGAACGGGCCTCCTCGATGGTGCGCGGACCGAACAGCGGGAAGGTCGGGAACGGCTGGTGCAGCACGTACGCCAGGGCGATCGCGGTCGCGGGCACGCCGTGCTGCGCGCCGAGCTCGCGTGCGCGGCGGAGGCGCTCGAAGTTCTCGTCCGAGTAGTAGCAGCGCACGAGCTCCGGGTCGCTCGTGTCGCCGGGAGCGGCACGGCCGGTGAAGAACCCGCGGGCCTGGGACGACCACGGCAGGAGCGGGACCTGTCGTTCCTCGAGCCAGCGCTTCGACTCCGGGTCGGTCGCGTGGCGGCAGCCGGCCCACGGGACGTCGTACGCCTCGGCGAGACCGAAGTGGTTGCTGAGGACCTCGAACCCGTGCTTGCCGTTCGCCCGGGCGTACTCGTTCGCCTCGTCGAACCGGGCGGTGCTCCAGTTCGAGCCGCCGAACACCCGGATCCGACCAGCGCGGCGGTGCTCGTCGAGCACGTCGACGAACTCCCCGACGGGTACGTCCTCGTTGTCGCGGTGCATCATGTAGATGTCCGCGTGGTCCGTGCCCTGCCGCTCGAGGCTCTCGAGCAGCTGCCGGGTGAGCGACTCCGGGTCGCAGTACGGGGTGTGGGCGCCCTTGGTGATGACGACCACGTCGTCCCGGATGCCGCGGTTCTCGATCCACTTGCCGAGTCGACCCTCGAGGACGCCGCCGCCGTAGACGTAGCCGGTGTCGAAGACGTTGCCGCCCTGCTCGACGAACATGTCGAACAGCGCGCTCGCGTGGGCGAGGTCGGGCTGGTTGTCGACACCCATGACCAGCCGGGACATGCGCTTGCCGACGCCGGGGACCTCGCCGTACCGCATCGGGGCGTCGTCGCGGACGCGCAACGGGGCGCTGCTCACCGTGGGGATGTCGGCCGTCTCCGCCTCGAACGGGTAGCGCAGGCCGATCGCGGCGCGCCAGCGGTCGAGCGTGCGGGCGGTCGCGAGCGTCTCGTCCAGGGTCATCTGCGCCGCCTCGACGGCTCCGGCGCGCAGCGCGTCGGTCGTCGCGTCAGCCTCGCGGGCGTAGGGGTGCTCGCCCGCGAAGGAGATGGTGCGGGGCTCCTCGTCGACGGTGCTGACGGTGATCGTCGGGTCGGCCGACAGCGTCCACGGGTCGGTGAGGACGATGCGGCCGCGGCTGCCGTGGACGGTCACCGCGTTGTCGTCCTGCAGGTGCACGCCGGTCCGGACGCTCGCCGTGATGCCGCCGCGGTAGGTCAGCTGCGCCACCGTCCACTCGTCGACCCCGGTGGGGCCGAGGGTCCCGGTGGCCGTCAGGTCGATCGGCTCGGCGACGGCGACACCGGTCGCCGCCTGCACGATCGCGGCGGTCATCGTGACCGGGTACCCGCCGACGTCGAGGATGCCGCCGCCCGCCGTCGCCGGGTCGTACAGTCGACCGCTGCGCTCGCCCGTGCGGAACGCGAAGGACGCGTCCACGTGCAGGACGTCGCCGATCGCACCCTGGCGGACGAGGTCGAGGAGCGCCGCGGTCTGCGGGTGGAATCGGTACATGTAGGCCTCGACGAGGGGCAGACCCGCCTGGCGTGCGGCGTCGACGAGCGCCATCGCGGTGCCGTGGTTCGGGGCGAGCGGCTTCTCGCAGAGCACGGCCTTGCCGGCGGCGAGGGCACGGAGCACGAGGTCGGCGTGGCCGGTGTGCACCGTCGAGACGTAGACGGCGTCGACCCGGTCGTCCGCGAGCACCCCGGCGTGGTCCACCGCGGCGACGTCGGCGAATCCGTGCTCGGCGGCTTCGTCGGCGAAGGCCTGCGCGCGCTCCGGCGACGAGCTCCCGGCGGCCACGAGCGTGCCGGTGCTCGCCGGCAGCTGCGACAGGAAGCGGCGGGCGATGCTGCCGGGGCCGAGCACCGCCCATCCGGGCCGGTCGGCGCCCGTGGACGGCGTGGTCGAGGGGGTCGCGGTCTGCGCTGACATGCGGTTCCTGTTCGTGCGGTGGGCCGTGCGGTCGCTGCGACGCTACCCACCGCCGAGCGCGCGGACAAGGAGTTCGTGAACGTTCACGGAACCGGTCGTTCGTCGGCGTGCGGGCGGTTGCCTAGACTCGTGCGCATGGCAAGCGCCCGAGACCGCGTCCTGGACAGCTTCGTCGCCATCGTGTGCGAGGAAGGCGAGCGTCCGGCGACCCTCGACGCCGTCGCCGCGCGGGCGGGCGTCTCGAAGGGCGGACTGCTGTACCACTTCGGCTCGAAGGCCGCCCTGGTCGAGGGGCTGTGCGAGCGCCTGTCCGACCTCGGGGCGATCGACGTCGAGCGGATGCGCGAGGCCGAGGACGGCGCCGCGCGGTACTTCGTGCGGAACTGCCTGTTCGTCGGCAGTGAGCTCGACCTCGCCCTCCTGGCGGCCAGCCGGCTGCAGCAGGCCGGGTACGAGGAAGCCGGCCGGACCCTCGACGACACCGAGAACGCATGGCTCGAGACCCTCGTCGACGAGCTCGGCGACGCGCCCACCGCGCAGGCCGTCAAGCTCCTCGGCGACGGGCTGTACCACCAGGCCTCCCTCGGCGCGGTGACCGGGTCCGAGGTCCGGCCGAACCGTGGCACCGTCGACATGGAGACGTTGCTCGCCGTCGTCGACCGCCTCATCGCCACCCGCCCCGCTGCGTGAACCGGCGCCCCGTCGTCGGGGCGTGCACCGGCCCCGGCCGACCTGGGGATAGACTGGTCGAGATCCACCCGCTCGAACCGGAGGTACCACCGTGGGCCGCGTCATCGCCGCTTTCTTCTCGATCCTGCTGCTGCTGGTGTCGATGTACCTGTTCGGGTTCGCGTTCCAGGTGCAGTCCGGTCAGGCGTTCGTCTTCATGGGCGGCGTGCTCCTCATGTGCCTGTCGTTCTACCTGCCGATCCACGTCTTCGGCAAGCGCTGACCGCAGCGCTTGGTCGCAGCGCTCCGGCGCTCGTCAGGACGGCCCCGCACCGATCGGTGCGGGGCCGTCCTGCGTCCGCGCGGCCGTCGCGCTCCGCGCCCCGCGTCCGCGCCGCGCGCACCACGGGCCCGGCCCGCGTCCGTGCGGCATCGAACCACGGAGCCGACGTCGAACCACCCCCCACAGCTGGTTCGACGTCGGTTCCCTGGTTCGACGTGCCTACCCCAGCGGCGCGGGCACCGACACCGGCTCCGGCGCCGGGACCACGGCGGCGGTGCGGCGCAGCTGCCCGATCCGGGCGAGGGCACCCGCCACCGCGGCGGCGATCCCGAACGGCACCGCGTAGACCAGCCCGAACAGGAGCGCGTCGGCACGGAACGGGGCCGTGTACGAGGTCGCCCCCGTGATCACCTCGATCATCACCGCGGCGCTGAGCCCGGCCGTCACGGCCGTCCATCCGACGTGCGCCGCGTCCGAGTCCACCCGCCGCAGGCACCGACCGACGCCGTACGTGACCGGCAGGACGACGATCGCCGCCCCGAGCGCCGGCAGCGCCGAGGTGAGCGGGACGGCGACCGCCCACCACAGGACCGACCAGTCGAGGCCTCCGTTCCCGGGGCCGAGGACGAGGACCTGCATCGCAGCGAGGGTGACGGCCGGCAGCGTCACGAGGACCAGCCAGCCGTACGCGCGGGCCTCGAGCTCGACGGACTCGGCGACGGTCCAACCGCGCCCCGGTCCGGCGGTCACGCGTCCCGCCCGGCGACGATGCCGACGATCTCGGTGACCGTGCGGCGGAAGGGCCGGACGCGGAGCATCGGCAGGGCGAAGCGGAGCACCCCGAGGGCCGTGTCGACGAGCCGGTCCGTCCGACGCTGGTCGGGCGAGGTGTCGTACACCCAGAACAGCGTGACGAGCAGGTAGGCGGTCCACAGCGCCCGCGGCAGGTCCTCGCCGAGCGGCGCGGGGAGCTTCGTACGGGAACCGTCGACGGCCTGACGGAAGAGCCCGAGCACGACGTCGCGCGCCGGCGCGGACTCCGGCGACATCGGGTTGTTCGGGGACCCGGGCGCGATCGCGGTCGTCAGGAACTGCGGCGCGATCCCGTGCCAGGACCGGAGGTTCGCCAGGCCCGTCCGCACGACGACCCCCACGCGGTCGGCGAGCTCCTCGACGCCCTCGAGCTCCGGGGTGGCTCGGGCGACGTGCTCGTGCTGCACCTCGACGTAGAGCTCCTGGACCAGGTGGTCCTTCGTCGGGAAGTGGTAGTAGGCGTTGCCGACCGACAACCCGGCCTCGTCCGCGATCCCCCGCATGGTCGTGCCGTCGTACCCGCGTTCGCGGAGGGACCGGATCGCCACCTCGCGGATGCGGGCCCGCGTGCGGTCGCGCTTCGTCACCGGCGCGGCGTCATTTTCGAACATGTTCAAAAACTACACCTCGGACCGCTCCCGGGCACGACGACGACGAGCACCCCGCACGAGGTGTGCGGAGTGCTCGTCGTGGGGGTCGGAGGTCAGCCGGCCATCTGGCGCAGGCTCCGGAGGGACACGGCCGTGGCGATCGCGGCGTGCGCGGCCTCGGCTCCCTTGTCCTCCTTCGACCCGGGCAGGCCGGCGCGGTCGAGGCCCTGCTGTTCGTCCTCGAGCGTCAGCACGCCGAAGCCGACAGGCTTGCCGGTGTCGATCGCCACCCGGGTCAGGCCGCTCGTCGCCGCGTCCGAGACGAACTCGAAGTGCGGGGTCCCGCCGCGGATGATCACCCCGAGGGCGACGACCGCGTCGAAGCCGGACTCGAGCGCCGCCTTCGCGACGACCGGCAGTTCGAAGCTCCCCGGCACGGGAACGACCTGCGCCGTCGCGCCGAGCCGCTGCACCTCGCGCTGTGCGCCGGCGAGCAACCCGCCCGCGATCGTCTCGTGCCACTGCCCGGCGACGATCGCCACCCGGACGCCCGTCCCGTCGACGTGGTCGCGCTCCGCGGCTCCTGCTCCGCTCATCGTGTGGTCCCTTCGGTGGACGCGACGTCCGTCGCTGCCCGGTCGGCCGCGTCGAGCCAGTCGACGAGTGCGGCGATGGTGATGACGGGCACGCCCTCGCGTGCCCCGAGTTCGACGAGCTGCGGCAACCGCATCATCTCGCCGTCGTCGCCGACGATCTCGCAGATCGCCGCGGCGGGCCGGAGCCCTGCCGCGGTGACGAGCTCGATCGAGGCCTCGGTGTGCCCGGCGCGCTCCCGGACCCCACCTGGTCGCGCGCGCAGCGGGACGACGTGCCCCGGACGGTGCAGGTCGTCGCGCACGGACGTCGGGTCCGCGAGCACCCGGAGCGTCCTGGCGCGGTCGTGCGCGCTGATGCCGGTCGTGACCCCGACCGCGGCGTCGACGGTGACCGTGTAGGCGGTGCCCCGGACGTCCTCGTTGTGCGCGACCATCGGCGGCAGGTCGAGCGCGTCCGCGATGTCCGCGCTGACCGGGGCGCAGATGAACCCGGACGAGTGCGCCACGGTCCAGGCGATCCACTCCGGCGTCGCGAGCTCCGCGGCGAGGACGACGTCGCCCTCGTTCTCGCGGTGCTCGTCGTCCGCCACGATCACGGGCCGACCCGCCGCGATGGCCGCGACGGCGTCCTCGACCGAGGAGAGACCCCGGGTCGCGGACGGGCCCGAACCAGCCGCGGTCGGGCCGGAGCCCGCCACGGGCGCGCCGGAGTCGGCCACGGGCAGGGGCACGACGTGCGCGGCGTCGAGGGCACTCACCGTGCCTCCAGGGCGGGTTCCGCGGCGACCGCCGCGTCGAGCCGGAGCATGCGCCGGACGTGGCGGGCGAGGACGTCGGTCTCGATGTTCACGCGGTCGCCGGGGACGCGTTCCCCGAGGGTCGTCGCGGTGAGCGTCTCGGGGATCAGGCTGACCTCGAACCAGGCGGACGCCGGGTCGGTGGTCTCGTCGGAGACGGCGCTGACGGTGAGCGAGACGCCGTCGATCGCGACCGAGCCCTTGTCGACGACGAGCGGGCTGAGGTCCGGTGCGAGCGAGAACCGCACGCGCCGCCACCCGTCGCCGTCGTTCGTCGACAGGACGGTCGCGGTGCCGTCGACGTGCCCCTGCACGATGTGGCCGCCGAGCCGGTCGCCGACCGAGGCCGCGCGCTCGAGGTTCAGGCGGTCCCCCACGGCGAGCGAGCCGTGCGCGCTCATGTCGAGGGTCTGCGCCATGACGAAGGCCGTGAAGGTGTCGTCGGTCCGCTCGACCACGGTCAGGCAGACGCCGCTCGTGGCGATGGAGTCGCCGTGCCGGGCGTCCGCGACCACGACCGGTCCGCGGACGGTGAGCGCGACGGAGTCGCCGTGCTGCTCGACGGCGGTGACGGTGCCGAGTTCCTCGATGATGCCGGTGAACACTGGTGTCCTCTCAACGGGACTCCGGGTGTGCTCGACGGACGTCGGCATCGGCGGGAGGGGACGACGGATCGCCCTGCCCGCCAGCGCTTCCTCCCATCCGGACTCTCACCGTCGGTCCCGGAGTCCCACCGGGTCAGCCTCGGTCGGGCGTACCCGACGTCAGCTCGTGGACTGTCACCACCGGTTCGGAATTGCACCGACCCCGGAGCGCTTGCGTACCCCGAACCATACCCCACCCCACCGGCACGACGTCCGGCCGGTTGCGCGGTGTGACGTGGCGGGACTGGGTGGGCCGGAGAACGCGGGCGCGAGACGGCTCGGAGTCACCGAGACGCCCCCGGATCCGGCGGCGTCTCGCGCACAAGGCGGCGTCTCGCGCACACGGCGGCGTCTCGACAGCTCGGCGGCGCCTCGACAGCTCGGCGGCGCCTCGGCAGGGCGGGACCGTCCCGTCGTGTGGGGGCGGGACGGACGGGAGGATCGTGGCGGGGCCCGCCACGATCCTCCCGTCCGTCGTCGCGGACCGCCCGTCAGCCGCGACCGCGCACCAGGGCGACCGCCTGCCGGAGCGACAGGTCGGGCAGGTACGCCCGCACGACCGCGATGCCGATCGACGGCAGCGCGACCGGGTCCGGGTATGCGAGCACGAGCGGGTGCAGGTCCGGACCGAACTTCGCCTTGAACCGCAGGAGCGACCGGAACCCGTAGACCGGCTCGAGCACCCCGCCGACCAGGTCGAGCAGGTTCTGCACGCCGTCGCTCGACGGCGGTGCGTCCCCCGACGACGCGAGCGGCGCCGCGGACAGGCTGAGCCGCTCGACGCCGTCCTCGCGCATCCGGTCCGCGGCGCTGGCGACCAGGAACTCCATCACGCCGTTCGGGGCCGCGGCGGTGCGGCGCATCACGTCGAGGGTCCAGCCGACGACGCGTCCCTCGCGGAACGTGGGCAGCCAGCTCGTCACCGCGAGGACCGTGCCCGCGGCGTCGAGCGCGACGAGGGTGCGGACGGCCGGGTCGCGCATCTCGTCGATCCCGCCGAGCGTGAAGCCCATCTCCGGCAGCTCCCGCTCGGAGACCCACTCCTCGGAGATCGCCTCGATCTGCCGGGTGGTGGCCACGGGCAGGTCCTGCCACGACGACCACAGCGCGGTGATGCCCTCGCGCTTCGCCTTGTTCACCGAGGTGCGGACGTCCTGCTTCTTCTTGCCGGTGGTCGTCCACGTGCGGGGGTCGAAGTCGGCGTCCTCGGCGACGGGGAGCGTCGCCCAGCCCTGCCCCGTGAGGTGCTCGGCCGCGGTGGCCTCGATGCCGTAGAACACCGCCGTCCATCCGTTGTCGTCGCAGTACCGGGCGAACTCGGTCATCGCCCGGTCGCGGGCGTCCGGCCACCCGAACGGCCCGCCGACCGTCACCGCGACCCGGCCGTTGCGCCGGAACGCGACCCCGGCGCGGCCGTCGGCGGCGAACCAGTAGGCGTTGCCCTGCCACGTCGTCATCCACCCGAAGGTGTCGCCGCCCGCGGCCTCCAGGAGTGCGCGGGCGCGGGCGCGGTCCATACCGACCTCGTCGGTGTCGAGCGCGTGCGGCGCGGCGCCGGTCGGCCGGATCGCGGCGAGCGCGATGACGGTCCACAGCAGGGGGCCGGAGACGCCGAGCACGAACCGGAGCGCGGGGTCCATCGCGGGCAGCCGGTCCCAGAACGTCACCGGGGACAGCGGGCCGAGCACGGCGATCACCAGGCGGAAGGGGTCGGGGACCCGCTGGGGCGACGAGGCCGCGGTGACGAGCACGACCACGACGATGACCGCGGCGGCCGCGAGCACGACGACCGCGAAGGTGGCGATGCGACGGCGGGACGGCAGCACCGTGAACGACCGGCGCAGGACGACGAGCACGAGCGCGGTCGCGAGCGGCACGACGATGGACGCGGCGATCGACAGGTCCACCACGACCAGGTTCTCCGATGCGTGCAGCTGCTGGACCCGACCGGGGACGGCACTGTAGGTGACCGCTGCGGCGATCGCGGTGACCAGGTCGACGGCGACGACGAGCCAGACCGCGAAGCGGCTCCCCCGGAACAGCCCGAGACCGCCCACGACCAGGACGAGCAGCGGTGCGACGGCGAGCAGGAGGGTCCAGGGGTCGGTCGCCCGGTAGTCGAGGAGCCCGCGCAGGCACGTGTCCACCGCGCCGTCGGCGTGGCAGCCGCGGACCGGGGTCACCGGGCCGGCCCCGACGACCGCGGCGAGCGGCGCGAGGAGTCCGACGCGGGCGCGCGACACGAGCGCGATGACCGGGCCGACCGCGGACACGAGCACGACGGTCCCGAGGAGCACACGGGTCTCGCGGTGCGAGCTGCGCACCCAGCCGATGCGGGCCGGACCGCTCCGGAGCATCGTCCCGAGGCCCCAGCCGACGAGGGCGGCGAACGCGGCGTACAGGTCCGAGACGTGCCCGGCGTAGAGCAGGAGCGCGGCGACGACCGCGAAGGCGTTGACCCGGATGCGGCGACGCCAGAGCGGCCCGGCGAAGGCGCTCGCGGTGACGATCGTCCCGACCATCGCGGTCCACGGGTCGAAGCTCGTCGCCCGGCCGAGCAGGAGCGAACCGATCGGACGGCCGTCCGGGTCGAGGAACGCGGTGAGCGCGCCGAGGCCGGTGCCGACGACCGTCGTGACGACGAAGGCGGTGACCGTGCGCCACGGCCCCATCAGGCGCTCGGACGCGCCGAGCAGCACGACGACGCCGACGATCGTGGCGACGAGTGCGAGCAGGCCGGTCGACGCGGCGAAGACCCGGAGCGGCCCGAAGTGTGACGGCGTGATGCCGTGGGAGACCCGGAGGACCACACCGACCACCGAGGTCACGAGCACGAGCAGCACGACGACGGTGGTGACGGGGTACCGGCGGACCGACCGGCCGACGGTCCGGGCGGCTGCGACGGTGGCCGCCTGGACCTTGCCGGGCATGCGCGGCTCCCGTGGTCCGGGGGCGCCCTGGGGGGAAGTGCCCGGCGCGGTGCCGGAGTCCGGCGGCGCCGTCGCCGTCTGGTCGTTCACAGGGTGCCTTCCGCTGCCGGGAGACCGAGGTGCGCCAGCACCGGGGGCAGCCCGTGCGCGAGCACGTACCGCACGGTGTTCCAGTCGTGGGCGGACCCGGGCGAGACGAAGGTCTGCGTCTGCATCCCGGCCCGCTCCGCGGCGGTCCGGAGCGTCTCGGTCGACGCCGTGTACGGGGCGTCGTCCTGACCGTAGCCGAAGACCGTGAGGTGGTCGCGGTACGGCGCGTGTGCCGCCATCAGGGCGACGGGCATCGCGGCGCGGTAGGCGGCGGCGTCCCCGCCGAACCCGAGCGCGATGGTCTGCTGCACGCTGCCGTTCTTCGGACCGATCTCGCTCGAGATCGCCAGGGCGGTACCGAACACGTCCGGGTGCGCGGCGGAGAGCTGCATCGCGCAGGTCGCCCCCTCGGAGAAGCCGGCGACGGCCCAGTGCGACGGGCCGCTCTCGACCGGCAGGTGCGACTGGATCCAGTCCACGGTGTCGGTCATGATGTACGTCTCGCTCCGGCCGAGTCGACGCGAGTCCAGGCACATCGGGTTGCGGTTCGGCGCCCCGAGCTGGTCCGGCGACACGACGATCGGCCCGAGGCCCTGGTGTGCCGCGGCGTAGTGGTCGAGGTACTGCCCCATGTTGCCGGTCTGGAACAGGTCGGCGGGCTGTCCGGGCTGCCCCGAGAAGGCGATGATGACGGGGAGCTTCGGCGGGTTCGCGACCCGGGCCGCCGGCGGCAGCCACACCACGGCCTTGCGGGCGCGGAAGTGGGACACCGTGCCGGGGATCGCCACGCTGATGGTCTCGCCGGTCTTCGGCATGCCCGCCGGGGCCTGCCACCCGGAGAGGTCGGTCGCGGGGGTCGCCGAGCTGCTGCGCTCCGCCAGCTTGACGGTCTTGTAGGGGCTCGTCGCGATGGCCTGCTGCACGTTCTTGTAGAAGCCGAAGTCGACGTTCACGCCCAGGCCCGCAGACAGGACGACCGCGGCCGCGGCGGCCACCGCCAGTCCACGGCGACGCCACCCGCCCTGGACGAGGACGACCAGGAGCAGGGCGACCCCGGCGAACGCGAACGCCACCCACATCCGGGTGATCGGCGTGAAGGCGACGCCGAACAGGTCCTGCACGTCACCCGTCCACCACACCGCGACGAGGCCGACCACGGCACCGAGCACACCGGCACCGACGCGGAACGCGAGCCGCCGTCCGCGGTGCCGTTCCCGCGCCGGTCCGACGAGGACCCAGGCCGCCAGGACGGCCGTGATGACGTAGACCGGGACGAGGACCGCCCGGCCGGTGATCGGGATGCGCAGGAGTTCGTGGAGCACGCTCTCATCGTGGCGCTCCCCCGCTGCCGCGGGGCCGCGCAAGCGCTTCCACTGCGCACAGGTTCGGTACCGAGTGCTCCCAGGGAACGTTCGGTGTCGTCCAAGCCTGCGCTTCGACGGCGCACGGGTCGGAGGGGCACCGCGGACGGTGCCCCTCCGACCCGTGGTGGTGTCAGCCGAGCCGCTTGCGCAGGACCAACGCCCCGGCTCCCGCCATCAGCAGCAGCAGCGCGACCGCCGCGGGCAGCGTCTGCGACGCGGCTCCGGTGTACGCGAGCTGCGGCTGTCCGGCCTGCGTCGTCGACGTGGTCGCGACGGTCGGACGGGAGGCGGTGGTCACCTCGGTCGCGGCGGCGACCGTGGTGGTCGTGGTCGCGACCGGCACCGTGGTCACGACGGGCGTCGTGCCGTCGGTCCCGGTGCCGGGCGTGCCCGGGGTGCCGGGCGTGCCGGGCTCACCAGGGGTTCCCGGAGTGCCGGGCGTCCCGGGCGTTCCCGGGGTGCCGGGCGTTCCCGGGGTGCCGGGCGTTCCCGGGGTGCCGGGGGTGCCGGGGGTGCCCGGGGTGCCGGGGGTGCCCGGGTCGGTCCCGGTGCCGGGGGTGGTGCTCGTGCCGTCACCGACGACGCCGATGCCGTTCCCGCCGATGGTGACCGGGATGCTGATCACGGGGACGATCTGCGTCCCGGACAGCAGGCCGCCGGCGCCGGAGGTCGTGCCACCGGCCGTCGGGACCGTGGAACCCGTGCCCGAGCCGGTCCCACCGGTCGAGGTCGACGTGCCGTCACCGACGACACCGATCCCGTTGCCACCGATCGTCACCGGCAGGCTCACCACCGGCGACACCTGCGTGCCCGAACCGATGCCGTCCTCACCCGAGGTCGTACCACCCGCCGACGGGGTCGTGGAACCCGTGCCCGAGCCGGTCCCACCGGTCGAGGTCGACGTGCCGTCACCGACGACACCGATCCCGTTGCCACCGATCGTCACCGGCAGGCTCACCACCGGCGACACCTGCGTGCCCGAACCGATGCCGTCCTCACCCGAGGTCGTACCACCCGCCGACGGCGCCGCCGGAGCAGCCGGCGCCGCCGGGCCCGTGGCGGTCGACGTGCCGTCACCGAGGAGCCCGATCCCGTTGCCGGTCACGGTCACCGGGACCGAGACGACCGGGGCGACCTGCGTGCCCGAGGCGACGCCGTCCTGACCCGACGTCGTCGGCTCGGCAGCGGGCGCCGCGGGTGCTGCGGGCGCCGCCGGTGCTGCGGGAGCCGGGGTCGGCGCCGTCGCGGTGGCGTCCCCGAGGACACCGACCGCGTTGCCGCCGACCGTGACCGGAGCGGTGACGTCACCGACGACCTGGGTGCCGGAGCCGATGCCGTCCTCGCCGGACGTCACGGGTGCCGGAGCGGCCGGAGCGGGAGCCGGAGCCGGAGCGGCCGGGGCCGGAGTGCTCGTGGTGGCGTCGCCGCCGACTGCGACCGCGGTGCCGGAGACGGCGACCGGGGCGGTGACCACCGGGGCCACCTGGGTCCCCGAGGCCACGCCGTCCGCGCCCGACGTGACGGGCGCAGGAGCGGGGGTCGAAGCCGCAGGAGCGGGGGCCGGAGCCGCGGGAGCGGGCGCCGCCGGGGCCGGAGCGGGCGCTGCCGGAGCGGGAGCGGAGACGGCGTCGCCGAGCACCCCGAGAGCGTTCCCGGCGACGGACACCGGGGCGCTCACGGACGGCGCGACCTGGGTGCCGGACAGGATGCCGTCCGCGCCGGAGGTCGTCGCGGCGTTCGCGGCCGCTGCCCCTCCGAGCGTCAGGCCTCCGAGGCAGAGGGCGAACCACAGCCCCCTGGAGACGTGCTTGTTCATGGTCGTGTCACTTCCTGATCGAGATCGTCACCGACCGCTGGTGCGGTCGGGAGGTGCGTGCCTGCCGGGCTGGACAGGCGCACCGACCTCAGTCAGGAGCGACGTCGTGGTCGCCGACGACCGACGCGGGGACCACGTCGTCGTCGAGCGTGCCGCGTGACCCCGCGGCGAGGGAGACCTGGGTGCCGACGGTGCCGTCGACGCCGACCGGTGCAGCCCCGGCGGAACCGGAGCCACCGCCGGAGCCGGAGCCCGTCGATCCGCCACCGCCCGGCAGCGGGACGACCCGGTCGCCGTCGGCGGGCACGCGGAGTGCGGTGCCGTCGACCGTGACCGATCCCGCGGCGCCCGTCGTGGCGTGCTCGGCGGCGACCCCGCGAACGGGGACGATCGACGTCGTGCTCGCGACCAGCTGGTCGTCGCTCGCGGGTCCGGCGCTCGCGGACGGCGCGGCCGCCGCGAAGGCGACCGGACCGGCCGGATCCCCTGCGGACGCCGGTGCCGGCACCGCGACGGTGCTGCCGCCGGGGAGTGCCGTGGACGTCGGCACGGTCTGGCCGGGCACGGGGACGCCGGGCGTCGGCAGGGCCGGGACCGGGAGGGACGGCACGGGCAGCACCGGCGCGGGCAGGGGCAGGACGGCCTCGACCGGTCCGACGACGTCGCCGACGGTCTCGGGGAGCGTGCCGACCGTTCCGCCGACGACGCCGAGGGTGTCGTCGACCACACCCGTGACCGGAGCGACGACCGTCCCCACGGTGTCGTCGCTGAGGAGCGTGCCCGTCAGCGGGAGCGCGCCGACGACGGTGTCGACGGCCTCGACGACCGCGGTCACCGGCCGGGCGTCGGTCACCGACTGCACGGTGCCGGTGACCGGCTCGAGGACGGATACGAGCGTGCCGGAGAGCGGCCGGGAGGCGGTGCTCGTCTCGGACACGTCCGGAGCCCCCGTTGTCATCCCGACTCCGGCAGCAGCGGGTGCGGCAGGAGCGGGAGCAGCAGGTGCGGCAGCAGCAGGTGCGGCAGGAGCGGGTGCAGGAGCAGCGGGTGCCGCAGGAGCCGGCGCCGCAGGCGAGGAAGCAGCCGGCGCGGGTGCCGCCGCGGCGGGGGCAGGCGCGGCAGGAACGGGAGCGGGAGCAGCGGGAACGGGTGCGGCAGGGACCGGAGCCGGGGCAGGTGCGGCCGGAGCGGGCGCCGGAGCCGGGGCAGGTGCGGCCGGAGCGGGCGCCGGAGCCGGCACGGCCTTCCGGACGGGCGCGACGGACTGGTCGACCACGGAGCCGACCTCGCCGGTGACGCCCTGGACGGTCCCGCCGAGGTCCTGCACGAGTCCACCGACGATGCCCCGCTGCTGCGGCGCTCCCTCGGCGGCAGCGGCCGGCCGGGCACCGAGCACGAGCGAGAGCAGCACGAGGGCAGCGGCGACCCCGACGCCCGCGAGGACGATCCGGAGCAGCGCGCGCCAGGGGTCGCGCAACGGCTGGTCCATGCGCTCACCTCCTGATCTCGGCTGCGCACGTAGAGTGGTTGGCCGGTACGGTACGCCGTCCCGCTCCGGATCGGAACCCTTTCTGGAGGATTCTTCGAGAAAGGCCGGTCGTGACCTCGATCTTCCACGCCCCCACGCGCAACCTGGACGTCGTCACGCTGCACGAGCTGCTGCGCCTGCGGCAGGACGTCTTCGTCGTCGAGCAGGAGTGCGCCTACCCGGACATCGACGGCCGCGACCTCGAGCCGGGCACGCTGCAGTTCTGGGCCGGGCAGGGCTCGGTCGACGCCACCCTGCGCCTGCTCCGCGAGGCCGACGGCACGGAGCGGATCGGTCGCGTCGCCACCGCTCGGCACGCCCGCGGACAGGGCCTCGGAGCCCGGCTCATGGAGGCCGCCATCGCCGAGTCACGCTCCGGCTCGATCGCGATCAACGCCCAGGCGCACCTCGAGCAGTGGTACGCCCGGTTCGGCTTCGTGCGCTCCGGCGAGGACTTCCTCGAGGACGCCATCCCGCACGTCCCGATGACCCGGCAGCGCTGACCCGACAGGGCTGACCCGGCAGCGCTGACCGGACGAGGCGCCCCGCTCAGGCCCGCCAGCGCCGCAGCTCGTCGAACGACCGGCCCTGCTGCGCCCGGTCGGCCACGAGTCGCTCGAACACGATGTTCGTCTGCGTCGTCGCGACCGAGGGGTCCCCGCTCAGCTCGTCCGCGACGAAGTCCCGCAGCTGCTCGGTGGACGTGCACGCGATGTGCACGAGGAAGTCCTTGTCGCCGGCGAGGAACGACACGTCCTGCACGACCGGCACCCGGAGCAGGCGCTTCGCGAACTCGCGCAGCTCGTGCCGGGCGGCGGCGTGCACGCGGACGGATACCATCGCCTCGATCGCGAACCCGAGCCCCGCGACGTCCACGTCCGCCCGGTAGCCCCGGATCAGCCCGGCGTCCTCGAGCGCCCGCACCCGGGCGAGGCACGTCGACGGTGCCACCCCCACGGCGGCCGCGAGCCGGTTGTTCGGGATCCGGGCGTCGGCGGCAAGGGTCCAGAGGATGCGCTCGTCGACCTCGTCGAGGCGCGGCGCGGGATCGGGGCGGCGTGCTGGTCGGTCGGACACGCCCCGACGCTACCGCGAGCCGGTCCGCCCGCGCACCGGAGCACCGGGCCGACCGCCGGACCCGGCGATCGGAACGGGGCGGGCCGACGGGCGGAGGCGGGTCGTGCCTCCAGGCCGTGGGTCACATGGCGAGCGTCATGCCGATGACGGCGACCGTCATCGCGAAGACCTCGCCGCTGCGGACCGCGCGACGGTCCGCCCGGCCCCACTCGTACCGGAGCAGCCAGCCGCTGAACGCGCAGTAGCCGATCACCCCGGCGCCGAGCACGGCGGACAGGGCCACGCCGTGTCCAGCATGGTCGTCGACCAAGCCGGTCGCGTGCCCCATCAGGAGCATGCCGGCCATCACGACCGACGACAGCGCCCGGTGCACGTCCATGGGCTCCGCCCGTCGCCCGTCGGGGCGGCGACGACGCATCACCGGCAGCGGGGCGAGGAGGAGCAGCGCCGTCGCGGCCAGGAGCGTCCAGACGGAACCGACCTGCGCCACCGGCAACACCATCGCGACGAGCATGACCGTCGCGGGCACGATCACGCCGGGCCGGGGACGGTAGCGATCGCCGACGATGCAGCACACCGACGCGAACTGCGGCACGACGAGCATCGCGTCGGCGACGGTCTCGTGCGCGGCGGTCATGGCGTGCGGTGGTCGGGGTGGGGCCGGGTGGTCAGTCCTGGGCGGCGCGGGCCGCGGCCTTCTCGGCGCGCTGCTGCTTCACGCGGGCGTTCTCGGCGTGCACCTCGGCCTGGGTCGCGCGCTCACGGACGAGCCACTCGGGCATCTCCTGCAGCAACTCCTTGACCTGGGCGGTCGTGAGCGGCTCGTCGATGCCGGCACGGTTCAGGCCGGAGATCGAGACGCCGAGCTTCTGGGCGACGACGGGGCGCGGGTGCGGGCCGTCGCGACGGAGGTCCTCGAGCCACGCCGGCGGCTGCGTGCGGAGCTCGTCGAAGGCGGTCCGCGTGACGAGACCCTCGCGGAAGGACTCCGGGGCGGCCGCCAGCAGGATGCCGAGCTTCTTCGCAGCCGTCTCGGCCTTCATCGTCTGTTCCTGCGCCATGGGTCTAGGGTACGGCCCCTATGCTCGGTTGCATGACCGCGGCCCTCACCATCGCCTTCGTCCCGGGGGTCTCCCCCGCGAAGTGGGTCCGGGTCTGGCGGGAACGCTTCCCGGACGCCACCCTCGGCCTGCTCCCGATCGGCCACGACGGGGTCGACGAGGCCCTCGCCGGCGAGGCCGACATGGCCTTCGCGCGGATGCCCGTCGGCGTACACCTGAACGCCATCCCGCTCTGGACCGAGACGGCCGTCGTCGCGATGCCGAAGGACGCGCCCCTCGCCGCCTCCGACGTCGTCTCCGACACCGACCTGGCCGACGTGCACGTCGTCGACGCCGGTCCGGTCCCCGCCGACGTCGCCGCGGTGCTCGACCTGGTCGAGGCGAACGTCGGCGTCGCGGTGCTCCCGCAGTCGCTCTTCCGCGCCGCGAGCCGGAAGGACCTGGTCGCTCGCCCACTGGCGGACGCCGCGGGGACCCGGATCGCGCTCGTCTGGCGGGACGCGGACGCGTCCGAGACGACGGAGGAGTTCATCGGCGTGGTGCGTGGGCGGACCGCCAACAGTTCGCGTGCTGCGCAGGACCGGCCAGGAGGCACTCCGGACGCCGACGACGACGGCTCGCGTGGGTCGCGGGGTGGCTCCGGCACGGGTCGGGCCGGCACGGGTGGGCGCGGCGGAGGGCGCGGCTCGGGCACCGGGAGCGGCGGCGGCAAGGCCACCGCGAAGCAGGCGTCCGGCGGCAAGGCCGGGGGCAAGGGCGCGCGGAAGCCCCGCGGGACCGGCCGACCGGGCACACAGCGGCTCGGGAACGGCAAGCCGAAGCGCGGCTCCAAGGGGAACCGGTGACCGGGACGCAGCTCGTCCCGATGCCGGCGGACCGGATCCCGGGGTGGCTGGACCGCACGATGGCCGAGTACGTCGCGTCCCGCATGCGCTCCGGCGAGACCCGCGAGCAGGCCGAGGCGAACAAGCAGAAGTCGCTCGACCAGTGGTTCCCGGGCGGCGCTCCCCTGCCGGAGCACTTCGTGTGGGACGTGGTCGACGACGCCGGAGACGTGGCCGGGTACCTCTGGATCGGACCGTTCTCGGTCGGCAGCGCGGAGTGGTGGGTGTTCGACGTCGAGGTCGACGAGGAGCACCGGCGGCGCGGGCACGCCCGACGGGCGCTCGAGGCCGGGCAGCGGGTCGCCCGTGAGCACGGCGCGACGTCGATCGGCCTGAACGTCTTCGGCTACAACACCGGGGCGCAGGACCTGTACGCGCAGCTCGGGTACCGCGTCACCGCGACGCAGATGCAGCTCCCGCTGGACTGAACCGTCAGGGCAGCACCGCTGCGGCAGCCTGCGCGACGCGGGCACCCCGACGTGCCTCGGTGTCGGCGCGGGCCGCGGTGACCACCAGGGCGTCCGCGCGGAGGGCCGACCCGGCCTCGAACGGCGGCTGCGGGTCGTACTCGAGCTGCAGCTGGATCCGCTCGGCGACGGGCTGCCCGGCGAGCTCCGCCGCAAGCCACAGCGCCATGTCGATCCCGGCGCTCACCCCGGCCGCGGTCACGACGGAGCCGTCGGTCACGACCCGCTCCGGCACCGGTTCGGCGCCGAACGCCTCGAGCAGGGGCGCCGACGCCCAGTGCGTCGTCGCCCGCTTCCCCGCGAGGAGCCCGGCGGCCCCGAGCACGAACGCTCCCGTGCACACCGAGACCACCCAGGTGGCACGCTCGGCCTGCCGTCGGACGAACGCCACCACCGCGGGGTCGAGCATCGCGTCGAAGGCGCCGTCCCCGCCCGGGACGACGAGCACGTCGGCGTCGGCGGCGGTCTCGAGGGTCCGGGTCGGGACGACGGCGAACCCGCAGTCGGTGGCGACCGGGTCGAGCGTCGCGGCGACGTACTCGGCCCGGGCACCCGGCACGCGGGTGAGGACCTGCGCCGGGCCGGTCAGGTCGAGCTGCGTCACCGGGGGGAACAGCAGGAACGCGATCCGTACCTCGGCCGGGTCGTGCCCGCGCTCGGCGTCCGGTGTCGTGTCGGCGTCCATGCCGCGACCCTAGCCCCGGCGGGTCGGGTCGGGTCGTTCCGCTCGGTGCCGGTCCCGCTCAGGCCCAGACGCCGGAGGTCCCGCGGCGGTGGCTGCCGAGCAGGTGCGTGTCGACGATGCCGAGCGCCTCCATCAGGGCGTGCATCGTGGTCGGTCCGACGAACGCGAACCCGCGCTTCCGCAGGGCCTTCGACAGGGCGACGGACTCGGGGCTCGTGGTCGGCACCTCGGCGGCGGTCCGGGGCGCCGGGGTGGCGTCGGGGCGGAAGGACCACACGAGGTCCGCCAGACCGCCGTCCGCGCGGAGGGCGACCGTGGCGTTCGCGTTGGTGATGGTCGCCCGGATCTTCGCCTGGTTCCGCACGATGCCGGCGTCGGCCATCAGTCGTGCGACGTCGTCCTCGTCGAAGCGCGCGACCGTGTCCGGGTCGAAGTCCGCGAAGGCTGCGCGGAACGCCGGACGCTTCGCCAGGATCGTGCGCCAGGAGAGCCCGGACTGGAACGCCTCGAGCGAGAGGCGCTCGAACACCCCACGCTCGTCGTGCACGGGCATCCCCCACTCGGTGTCGTAGTAGTCGCGGAGCATCGCGTCGGTGGCGGCCCACACCGGGCGGGCGAGACCGTCCTCCCCCGTGACGAGGTCGGTCGTCGCGGTCGTGCGTTCGTCGGCGGGCGGGGCCACGGGTTCGTCGGTCACCCTGCCATCTTGGCGGCCGGCACCGACGACGTCGGGACTACTCGGCCGGCGGGCCGTCCGTCATCGCCTGCTCGTCCATCCAGACGTACTCCCAGCGGTGCCCGTCCGGGTCCGTGAAGCTCCGCTGGTACATGAAGCCGAGGTCCATCTCCGGCCGGTCCTCGTTCCCGCCGCTCATCACGGCCGCGTCGACGATGCGGTGCACCTCGTCCTTCGACGCGGCGCTCAGGGAGTTGATCACCTCGATCGTCCCCGGGTCCGCGATCGTCTTGTCGGTGAACTCCTGGAACTTCGCGTGCGTGAGCAGCATCACGTACACGGTGTCGCTCACCACGACGCACGCGGCGGTCTCGTCCGTGAAGTCCGGGTTGATCGAGTAGCCGAGCGCCTCGTAGAACCCGGTCGCCCGGGCGAGGTCGGTCACGGGCAGGTTGATGAACACCATCGTGGGCATGGGGACTCCTTCGTCGAGGTCGAACCTCTCGCAGTACCGGACCACGCGCAACCATCCTTCACGACCGGTACCAACGTGGAACGCAATATGCTACCGAGATGCGCACCGCCTTCGTCGACGAATCCGAGCCGGGCGGCGGTCTCGACCACACGACGTACCTGATGGCCGCCGTCATCGTCGCGATCAGCGATCGTCAGGCGGCACGAACAGCGATCCTCGCCGCGACGCCACGTCGGATGCGCAAGCTGCACTGGTACGAGGCCCTCCCGGCACAGCGGGTCTCGTGGCTCGATCTCCTGCGTCACGCAGTCGAGGTCCTGGTCATCCGGTACGACGGCCCGGTTGCCCGGGTGGAACGCAGGCGACGACACTGCCTGGAACGCCTGGTGTGGGAGCTCGAACAGCGGCACGTCGGCGAAGTCGTGTTCGAGACACGAGGACCGGCACGCGATCGCGACGACCGGTCGATGTTGCGGGCACTGCGCGACCGCGGCATCGGACGGGCCGTCCGGTACGAGCATGCGCACGCCTCCGACGAGACGCTCCTGGCGCTGGCGGACCTCGCCTGTGGCGCGCACAGCGCGGGACTCGATCACGGGAGGCCGAGCGCGACCGTCGTCGTCCCGTGAAGACCGATCTCGATGGCGGGTCCCTGAACAGCGCGGATCCTGAACAGCGCGGATCCCCGGGCCCGCGCTGGCTGCAGGACATCCGGGGATCGCTTCCGGCCGAGAGCACCCGACCGACATGTCAATGTTAGGCGCGGAGCGCAGCGTGCGTCAATCGCGCGAAGCACGACGTGGCCCGCGCGCCGGAACCGCACCGTGCCTCCAGGCCGTCGCCGCAACCATCTCCGCGACGCGACGCAGTCCGACCCGCTGGACCGAGCGAGGACGGGCGTGCCCGGTCGGGTGATCCGACCGGGCACGCCCGTTCCTGCCTGGTGCGCCGTGGCGCTCCCCCGGGTCAGACCGCGTCGCGGCCCTCGCCGGCGGCGCGCTGGTCCGCCTCGGACTCGGCCTGGCCGATGATGTCCTCCGCGGGGACCGGGTTGAGGCGGTCCCAGAGGAAGAAGAGCAGGCCGCCGACGAGCAGCGACAGGCCCACCCACAGGTTGATGTGGATGCCGCCGGTCTTCTGCGGGTCGGTGTCCCAGTGCACGATCCCGACGATCGTGGTGATCACGCCGTAGAGCACGAACAGTCCGCCGAGGATGCGGCGCAGGTCGAGTCGACGGGTGGAGCGGACGAGGGCGACCTGCTCCTCGGTCAGCGTGGTGGTGTCGTCACGCATGGTGGTACTCCTTCGGGTCCGGGCCTAGAGGAACGGCAGGTAGAGGGCGACGCAGAGCACCAGGGCGACGGTGCCGAGCAGGGCGGGCGAGCGGTACCAGGCGGTGTCGGTCGCGACGGCCCCGGCGGTCATGTCGATCTTGCCGACGCCGTAGACCAGGCCGCCGAGCTCCGAGACGTCCTTCGGCTTCGTCGCGAGCGAGACGAGCACACCGACGACGAGCACCGTGACGAACGAGATGATCGCGCCGTACATCGTCTCCGCGGTCGCGGTGGAGAACAGCTCCGGGTTCACCAGGTACGCGATCCAGGTGATGGTCGGCGTGACGATGCCGAGGACGTAGCCCCACAGTGCGCCCTGCGTGGTCATCCGCTTCCACAGCAGGCCGAGGATGAAGACGCCGAACAGCGGTGCGTTGAAGAACGAGAACAGCGTCTGCATGTACGTCATGATGTTGCCGGCCTGCGCTGCGAGGAACGCCGTGCCGATGCCGACGACCACGCCGACGACCGTGACCCAGCGGCCGGTCTGCAGGTAGTGCAGGTCGGGCATGTTCGGCTTGATGTAGCGCTGCCAGATGTCGTACGTGAAGACGGTGTTGAAGGACGACACGTTGGCCGCCATGCCCGCCATGAACGAGGCGAGGAGGCCCGTCACCGCGATGCCGAGCACGCCCGTCGGCAGGTACATCTGGATGAGCTTCGGGATCGCGTCGTTGTAGGTCAGCTCCCCCGAGGCGAACTGGTTGCCGACGACCGCCGCGGCGATGAGGCCCGGGATGACGACGATGAACGGGATGAAGAGCTTCGGGATCGCGGCGATGAGCGGCGTCCGTCGGGCGGCCGACATGTTCTTCGCCGAGAACGCGCGCTGCACCTCGGTGAAGTTCGTCGTCCAGTAGCCGAAGGACAGGACGAAGCCCAGGCCGAGCACGATCGCGAGCCAGTTCGCGCCGATCGGGTTGGTGACGTCGCCGATGCCGGTCCCGGCCCAGGTCTGCAGGTGCCGCACGCCCTGGGTCTGCTCGATGGCCTCGGTCAGGCCGCTCCACCCGCCGACGCGGTGCAGACCGACGATCGTCAGCGGCACGAGGCCGGCGATGATCACGAAGAACTGCATGACCTCGTTGTAGATGGCGCTGCTCAGGCCGCCGAGGGTGATGTAGGCGAGCACGAACGCGGCGGACACCAGGATGGCGAGCCACTCCGGCCAGCCGAGCATCGCCTCGATGACGATGGCCATCGCGTAGAGGTTGATGCCGGCGATCAGGACGTTCGACACCGCGAAGGCGATGGCGTTGACGAGGTGCGGGGCCTTGCCGAAGCGGCGGAGCATGAACTCCGGGACGCTCCGGACCTTCGAGCCGTAGTAGAAGGGCATCATCACGAGGCCGAGGAACACCATCGCCGGCACCGCACCGATGAGGTAGTAGTGCAGCGTCGCCATGCCGATCTGGGCACCGTTCGCGGCCATGCCCAGGATCTCGGTCGCGCCGAGGTTCGCGGACACGAAGGCCAGACCGGTGATCCACGCGGGCATGGACCGTCCCGACAGGAAGAAGTCCATGCTCGTGCGCACCTGCCGCCTGGCGGTGAACCCGATGCCGATCACCACCGCGAAGTACACGATGATCATCAAGTAGTCGACCCAGCCCAGTTCGAGCCGGATCCCGTTGGTCGCCGCAGCGAGGACCATGCGATCTCCACATCCATGTGTTGCAGTCGGCAACTGCGCCGACACGGACGGAGACGTTACACCGCGATGTGACCGTTCACACAGCCAGCGCATGCGTGGCCGTGTCGCCGTGCGTCCCGCTCGGTATGCTCTCCCCCATGAGCGAGCCGGCCACCGACACCACGACACGCCCGCGGCGGATCCTCGTCCTGAACGGGCCGAACCTGGACATCCTCGGGCGACGGGACGCGACGCAGTACGGCACCGTGACACTCGCAGAGATCGAGGCGATCGTGCACACCGAGGCGGCCGTGCACGAGCTCGAGGCGGACTTCCGTCAGACCAACCGTGAGGGCGAGCTGGTCGAGTGGCTGCACGAGGCACTCGACGACTTCGCCGGCGTCGTGATCAACCCCGCCGCCTACGCGCACACCTCCGTCGCACTGCACGACGCGGTCGAGGCGCTCGACGTCCCCGTCGTCGAGGTGCACCTGTCGAACACGTGGAAGCGCGAACCCTTCCGGCACGTCGACCACGTGGCCACCGCGGCGACGGCCGTGATCGCCGGCGCGGGCGCCGACGGCTACCGCCTCGCGGTCGCGCACGTCGCGACCCTGCTCGGCTGAGCCGCACCGGACAGGAGGCTCGTGGCGGGCCCGCCACGCGCCTCCCGTCCGCCCGCGCGCCGCGTGACGCGCACAGCCTGCTTCCCCGAGGTGCCGAGATCTCGGCATCTCGACGGACGTTCCGGGATTCTGTGACACCTCGACGCCGCGTCAGCGGCGAGTTGCGGCACCTCGCCGAAGCCGAGCCGGGCAGGTCGGCGCGGTCGCGCCGCGCGCTGCGTGTCTAGAAGTCGGCGGGGCGGCGGACGTCGGCCAGGCCCGCCGTGGCGAAGCCGCCGCGGATGATCGGCAGCGCCCGCCGGACGGCCTGGTCGATGCGGAGCTCGAGGTCGACGCTGCTGATGTCGTAGCCGCCCTCGCGCTTGGTGAAGTCGCGCTCGTTGCCGAACACGCCGAGCGGCAGGGTCGTGGACTGGAAGAAGCCGAACAACGGCCGCATCTGGTGCTCGACGAGGAGCGCGTGCCGGTCACTGCCGCCGGTGGCCGTGAGCAGCACCGGGGTGTCGACGAGGTCGTACTGCCCGACCCAGTCGAAGAAGAGCTTGAAGGCCCCGGAGTACGCCGCGCGGAACGCCGGGCTGCCGACCACGAGCACGTCCGCGGCCTCGACCGTCTCGAGCGCCCGACGTGTCCGGTCCGACATCGCCTCGCGTGAGGACGCTGCGCCGAGGTCGGCGAGCAGGGGCCCGATCTCCACCGTCTCGGTCCGGGCGTCCTCGATCTCCTCCCCGAGCCGTGCGACCGTGGCGGCCACCAGGGTGGACGTCCGGGACGGGTCGGAGGGGCTGCCACTGACGCCGACGACGAGTTCTCCGCTCATGCGGTCGATGCTCACACGCCCGCTCCGCGCCCGCCCGGGTGTGACGACTTGTGTCGCGCTCCAGCACCCGCGCGTACCGTCGCGGGGATGCAGACGTTCCTGCCCTACGCCGACTTCCGGGCCTCCGCCGAGGTGCTCGACGACAAGCGACTCGGGAAGCAGCGGGTCGAGACGCTGCAGGTCATGCGCGCCCTGACGCTGCCGGACTACGGCTGGCAGCACCACCCCGTCGTCGCGATGTGGCGCGGGTACCGGCCGGCACTGATGGCGTACCAGGACGCGACGTGCCGGGTGTGGCTCGAGCGTGGGCACGCCGACACGTGCCTGGGCAAGACGCTCGTCGACCTCGCCCGTGTGCCGGAGGACCTGGCGGCGTACGAGCGCGGCGACTTCCCGGTGCCCGCCTGGAACCACGACCCCGCGGTGCACGAGTCGCACCGGTCGAAGCTCGTGCAGAAGGCTCCGGAGCACTACCGCCCGCTGTTCCCCGACGTGCCGGACGACCTGGAGTACGTCTGGCCGGGGACGACGCCGCCCCCGTCCGCGGACTGACAGGGGGTGCGGCGCCGGTCAGGGTCCGGCGCCGCGTCCACGGCGGGGGCGGCGCTGCAGGGTCCGACGACAGGGGGACGTCGTGCCCTGCTCCGGACGCGGTCAGGGGTCCTGCGTCCGGGGTTCGGGTGGTTCAGTGCTGTTCGGCATCCCCCTGGTCAGGGGTGGTGACGGCCGGCGTCAGCGCCGTGAGCGTGGCCGCGGCGTACCGGTCGGCCTCCCGCGGGACGGGCATCGACCGTCGGACCGCCGCGGGGCGGACCATCGGGAGCAGCGCGCTGCCGAGGGTCGCGAGCGCACCGACGGACGCGATCACGCCGAGCGGTGCGGTCCCGAGGTCGTGCTGCGCGGCGATGGCGAGCGCGACGACGGTGGCCGGAGCCGGGAGGAGCTGGACCACTCGGAAGCGGTCCTCCTGCCGGAGGCGGGTCGTGATCGCGTTGGCCATGCCCCCATCGTGGCGGACCACGCCGGTCCGCAGAAGGGGGGACATCACCCCATTCATGGAGTAGAACGTCTAGTTCACTCCGAGTCGCCGCACGGTCGACACCGCATCGGCCACCGCCCGGACCACCGCGGCCGCATCGTCCTCGGTCAGGGACGCGTCGAAGGTCAGGCGGAGCGCGGTCCTCGCGACGTCCTCGGACAGCCCGGTCGCGGTGAGGACGTGCGAGGCCTCGGTGCTGCCGGCCGCGCAGGCGCTGCCCGACGAGGACACCACGTCGTGCTGCTCGAGCTCGAGCAGCACGGTCTCCCCGTTGACGGGCTCCCCCGGGAAGCAGAACGACGCGTGCCCCGGCAGGCGCGAGCGCCGCGATCCCGTGACGACCGCGCCGGGGACCGCCGCGGTCACCCCGTCGAGCACGGCGTCCCGGGTCACCGCCGCCATCGCCGCCGCGTCCGCCCGCTCCCCCGCCGCGAGGGCGAGCGCGGTCGCCACCGCCACCGCTCCGGCGACGTCCTCGGTGCCGGACCGTCGTCCGCGTTCCTGCCCACCGCCGTGCAGGAGCGGCTCGAGCGGGACCCCGGCGCGGAGCACGAGGACGCCGGTGCCCTTCGGTGCGCCGAGCTTGTGACCAGAGAGCGAGAGCGCGTCCACGCCGAGCACGTCGAGCCCGACCGCCAGCCACGGCGCGCTCTGCACGGCGTCGGTGTGGAACCGCGCTCCGACGGCGTGTGCGGCCGCGGCGAGCGCCGGCACGTCCTGCACCGTCCCGATCTCGTTGTCGGCGTGCGCGATCGAGACGAGCGTGGTGTCCGGCCGGAGGGCCGCGGTGAGCGCCTCGACCGTGACGACCCCGTCCGCGTCCACCGGCACGAGCGTGACCGTGAAGCCGTGGTACCGCTCGAGGTACCGGCAGCTCTCGAGCACCGCCTCGTGCTCGATCGCGCTCGTGACGACGTGCCGACCGCGGGGTGCGGCGAGGGCGATGCCCTTGACCGCGGTGTTCGCGCCCTCGGTGCCGCCCGTGGTGAAGACGACCTCGCCCGGACGGCAGCCGAGCACCCGCGCCACCGTCGCCCGGGCGTCGGCGAGCCCGCGCGCCGCCGCGTCCCCGACGCCGTGCGTGGAGGACGGGTTGCCGAACACCCCGGTCAGGTAGGGCCACATCGCCTCGAGCACCTCGCGGCGGACCGGGGTCGTCGCGGCGCGGTCCAGGTAGAACACGTCAGCCGCGACCCGGGGCGGCGGGCGACACGGACGGCGACGGAACACCGACGGCGCCGTCGGACACCGCGATGTCGAGGCCCAGGTCGAGCGCCCTCGCCGAGTGCGTCAGCGCCCCGACCGACACGACGTCGACCCCGGTCGCCGCGATCGCCGCGACGGTCTCGAGCGACACCCCGCCGGAGGCCTCGACCACCGCGCGCCCGGCCACGGCCGCGACGCCGGCGACGAGCTGCTCCGGGGTGAAGTTGTCGAGCATGATCGTGTCCACGCCGGCGGCGACGACGGGCTCCACCTGGTCGAGCCGGTCCACCTCGACCTCGACGTGCACGGTGTGCCCGAGCCGCTCGCGGGCCGCGGTGATCGCGTCGCCGATCGGCACCCCGCGTGCCGCGAGGACGGCGAGGTGGTTGTCCTTCGCGAGCACCGCGTCGGACAGCGAGGTCCGGTGGTTGTGCCCGCCGCCGCAGCGCACGGCGTAGCGCTCGAGCGCCCGGAGGCCCGGGGTGGTCTTCCGGGTGTCGGCGATGCGGGCGCGCGTGCCCTCGACCGCGGCGACGTACCGGGCGGTGACGGTGGCGATGCCGGACATCCGCTGCGCCAGGTTGAGGGCGACGCGCTCGGCACGGAGCACCGAGCGTGCCGACCCGTGCACGGTCGCGAGCACGTCACCGGCCGCGAACCGAGCACCGTCCCGCACGTGCAGGACGGTCTCGACGGACGGGTCGACCGCGACCATGACGGCGGCGAAGACGGTCCCGCCGGCGAACACGCCGGACTCGCGCGCCGCCAGGATCGCCGTGGCGGTCGCGTCGGCGGGGATGAGCGCCTCGCTGGTCACGTCGCCCCAGGGCGCGTCCTCCTCGAGCGCCGTCTCGATCACGCGTCGCAGCGCGTGCGGCGGGATGGTGCCGGGATCGACGGGGACGGTGGTGGTCATGCGGGGACTCCCTGCTGGACGGGCGTGGTGACGGTGACGGGGGTCCGGACCCACGCGGTGCTGGCCGGCGCGGTCGGGTCGGTGTCGGGGTGGTCGGTCCGGGCGTGCGCGCCGCGGGACTCGCGCCGCGCCTCGGCGGCGCGGGCCGTGATGCGCGCCAGGTCGAGCAGCGCGCGGTCCTCGGCGGCCCGCACCCCGGTCGGGGCCGGGTCCGGCAGGGCGTCGAGCGTCCGCCGCGCCGCGGCGAGCCCGGCGGCGTCGCGCAGCAGCCCGACCCGCTCGGTCATCTCGGTCTGGACCACCCGGCGGACGTCGGTGACGTCGCGGGGGTGGGTCGCGCCTCCAGGCCGGTCACCGTGCACCGGACGGGAGGCGCGGTGTGCGCCCGCCACGTCGGTCCCGTCGTGCCCATCGGTCACCACGGGCGGGACGGTCACGACGGGCAGGTCGGCGTCGCCGCGGAGCCGGAGGTGCGCGGGGCGCGGCACGGCGACCGCGTCGGCGGCGCGGACCCCGAAGACGAGTCCCTCGAGCAGGGAGTTCGACGCGAGCCGGTTCGCACCGTGCACCCCTGTGCAGGCGGTCTCGCCGACGGCGAGGAGGCCGGGCAGGCTCGTGCGCCCCTCGGCGTCCGTGACCACACCGCCCATCGCGTAGTGCGCGGCGGGCGCGACCGGGACGCCCTCGCGGGTCCAGTCGAACCCGGCGGCCCGTGTCGCGCGGGTCAGGCCGGGGAAACGGCGGACGAGGTGGTCGGGGTCGAGGCCCGTCGCGTCGAGGAGGACGGGCGCACCACCCTGCTCGCGGACCGCGGCCGCGATGCCGCGGGCGACGACGTCCCGCGGGGCGAGCTCGGCGTCCGGGTGCACGGCGGTCATGAAGCGGCGACCGGCCGCGTCCCGCAGGACGGCACCCTCGCCGCGGACGGCCTCGGAGACCAGACCACCGTCCGGCACGGCGAGGCGGGTCGGGTGGAACTGGACGAACTCCAGGTCCGCGACCACCGCGCCGGCACGCCACGCCGCGGCGACCCCGTCGCCCGTCGCGACGAGCGGGTTCGTGGTCTCCCGGTACAGGTGCCCGGCCCCGCCGGCGGCGAGCACGACGGCGTCGGCGTCGATCCGGCGGGGCTCGCCGAGCAGGTCGAGGACGTCGACCCCGACCACGGCGCCGGCCCGCAGCACGAGGCCGGTCAGGCAGGTGCGCTCGAGGATCGTGACGTGGCACCGGTGCAGCGCGTCGACCAGGGTCCGCTCGACGGCGGCTCCCGTCGCGTCGCCGTCCGCGTGCAGGACGCGCCAGCGACCATGGGCGGCCTCGCGCCCGCGGGCGAGGTCGTCGCCGTACCGGTCGAGGCTGGCGGGGTCGGTGGTCCGGTCGAACGGCACCCCGAGCGCGAGCAGGTCGCGGACCCGGGCGGGGCCGTCGGCGCAGAGCACCGCGACGGCGTGCTCGTCGGCGCTGCCGGCGGCCGCGGCCCGGGTGTCCTGCTCGTGCAGGGCGACACGGTCGTCGGCGCCGAGCGCGACGGCGATGCCGCCCTGGGCGTACGCGGTGGCGCCGTCGCGCAGCGCACCCTTCGTCACGAGGGTGACGTCGTGGCGGGCGCTCGCGCGGACGGCGGCGGTGAGTCCGGCGATCCCGGATCCGACGATGACGACGTGCACGGTGCGGTGCCGTCCGTCAGCCGCGCGGCTTCGCGGCGAGCATGCGCTCGAGGGCGACCCGGGCGTCGGCCTGGACGTCGGCGGGGACGACGATCTCGTTCAGGACCTCACCGCGGACGAGCGCCTCGAGGACCCACGCGAGGTAGCCCGGGTGGATGCGGTACATCGTCGAGCAGGGGCACACGACGGGGTCCAGGCAGAAGATCGTGTGCTGCGGGAACTCGGCGGCGAGCCGGTTCACCATGTTGATCTCGGTGCCGATCGCGAACGTCGTCGGTTCGGTCGCCACGGCGACGGTCCGGCGGATCAGGTCGGTGCTGCCGGCGGCGTCGGCGGCGTCCACGACGGCCATCGGGCACTCCGGGTGGACGATGACCTGCACGCCCGGGTGGTCCCGCCGTGCCTGCTCGATCTGGTCGACCGTGAAGCGACGGTGCACCGAGCAGAACCCGTGCCAGAGGACCACCTGCGCGTCCTGCAGCTCCTGGGCGGTGTTGCCGCCGAGGGGCTTGCGCGGGTTCCACATCGGCATGCGGTCGGTGCTGACGCCCATGGCCTTCGCGGTGTTGCGCCCGAGGTGCTGGTCCGGGAAGAAGAGCACGCGCTGCCCGCGCTCGAACGCCCACTCGAGCACCGTCGCCGCGTTCGAGCTCGTGCAGACGATGCCGCCGTGCCGGCCGCAGAACGCCTTGAGGTCGGCGGCGGAGTTCATGTACGTCACGGGGACGACCGGGACGCGGCCGTCGGCGTCCGGTTCCGTGCCGTAGACCTGCTCGAGCTCGGCCCAGGCCTGCTCGACGCTGTCGATGTCGGCCATGTCGGCCATCGAGCACCCGGCGGCGAGGTTCGGCAGGATCACGCGCTGGTCGTCCCGCGCCAGGATGTCCGCCGTCTCCGCCATGAAGTGCACACCGCAGAAGACGATCGCCTCGGCGTCGGGCTTGGTCAGGGCGGCGTTCGCGAGCTGGAACGAGTCGCCGAGGAAGTCGGCGTGCCGGACGACCTCGTCGCGCTGGTAGAAGTGCCCGAGCACCACGACGCGGTCCCCCAGGGTCGCCTTCGCGCGCTCGATGCGGGCGTGCAGCTCATCGTCGCTGGCGGTCTTGTACTCCTCCGGGATCTGCCCCTGCCGCGGAGCACCCGTCGGGATGACGTCGGACATCGAGGAGCCCGGGCCGTAGCCGGGGCGCGCGTCGAAGTCCCACGTGGGCGCCGCGAGGTCGGGCGTGCACGTGCTGCCGTCGGCCCGGCCGTTGGAGATGAGCTCGATGGTGGTCGCGATGGACACGGTGCTTCCTTCGGTTCGGGGTGGCTAGTGGGTCGCGGCGGTGACGGTCGTCGCGGCGGTCGTCGGCGTGAGGGGGCCGTTGTCGGCGTACGCGAGGTCGGGGTTCGAACGGTAGAGCCTGGCCGGACGGTGCCGCCCGCCGCTCGTCGTCTCGTCGGTGGGAAGCACCGCGTCGCCCTGCGCCACCTGGCGTCGGAAGTTCGCGGGGTCGAGCGCCCGCCCGAGCACGGCCTCGTACACACCGCGGAGCTCGGTCAGGGTGAAGCGGTCGCCGAGGAACGCCTGGGCGATCCGCGAGTACGACACCTTGGTGCGCAGGCGCCAGAGGGCGTACTCGACGATGCGGTCGTGGTCGAACGCGAGCGGCGGGTGCTCGTCGGCGAGGAACCACCGCACGTTCCAGTCGTCCGGCACCGAGCTCGCCTCGTCCGGGTGCACGAGGGCCCAGTACACGATCGACACGACCCGACTCGGGGAGCGGTCGACGTCACCGAAGGCGTAGAGCTGCTCGAGGTACCGCGGCTGCACGTTCGTCGTCTCGCGGAGGCGGGCGGCGGCGGAGTCCTCGAGCCCCTCGTCCGGACCGACCCAGCCGCCCGGCAGCGCCCACGAGCCCTCGTGCGGCTCGGCGACACGGCGCACGAGCGGCATCCAGAGCGCCGGTGCCCCGGTGTCCGGGTGCGGGCGCAGCGCCACGATCACGGTGGAGACCGCGACGCGGATGGCGGTGGGTGCGGGTTCAGGAGATAGTGTCATGGTGACTCGAAGTGTTCGGGTTGTAGTGACACTATCACCGTTCACGCGATCGGAACACGGCGGAAATGCCGGAGGACGCATCGCGGCCTACGTTCGGGTCCATGACGACGGTGACGAGGATGCACGCCGTGGTGTCGGGCACGGTCCAGGGGGTCGGGTTCCGGTACTGGACCGCACGGAAGGCCGACGGGCTCGAGCTCGTCGGGTACGCCAGGAACCTGTTCGACGGGACGGTGGAGGTCGAGGCGGAGGGGCCGTCGGCCGCGGTGGACGCGCTCATGGCGTTCATCCGGACCGGGCCGCCGTCGGCCACGGTGACGGACGTGTCGTTGCGGACGGTGGTGCCGCACGGCGACGGGGACGGGTTCGCGATCCTGCACTGATCGGGATCGGTCCTGCACTGATCGGGAATGTGGACGTCCGCTCAGGATGTTCCCCCGTCTGCGCCCTCGGCGCCCCGCCCACGCCGTGACCCCGTCAGGAGCCCAGCATGACCCAGGCCGTCGATTCCGCACCCCGCACCGGGAGCGTCGTGCAGCCGTCCCCCGGCGAGACCCGACTCGTGATCGGGCTGCTGCTCGTATCGGCGTTCGTGGTGATCCTCAACGAGACGATCATGGGCGTCGCGCTCCCCCGGCTCATGGACGACCTCGGCATCAGCGCAGCGACCGGCCAGTGGCTCACCACGGGCTTCCTGCTCACCATGGCCGTGGTGATCCCGGTCACGGGCTTCCTGCTCCAGCGGTTCCACACCCGCCCGGTCTTCACCTGGGCGATGAGCCTGTTCGCCGCCGGGACGCTGATCGCCCTCGCCGCGACGGGCTTCCCGATGCTGCTCGTCGGCCGCATCGTGCAGGCCAGCGGCACGGCGATCATGATGCCGCTCCTCATGACGACGGTCCTGAACCTCGTCGAGCCCGCGCACCGCGGCCGGATCATGGGCAACATCTCGATCGTCATCTCGGTGGCACCCGCCGTCGGACCGACGATCTCCGGGCTCATCCTCAACGCGTTCTCGTGGCGCTGGCTGTTCGGCTTCGTCCTGCCGATCGCGCTCGTCGCGCTCGTCCTCGGCGCCCTGAAGGTCCGGAACGTCTCGACGCCGCGGAAGGCGCCGCTCGACGTGCTCTCCGTCGTGGTGTCGGCCTTCGCGTTCGGCGGCATCGTGTTCGGCCTGTCCAGCCTCGGCGAGGCGGGGTCGACCGGTCCGCTCGTCCCCGTCGCGGCCCTGGTCGTCGGGGTCGTCGCCCTCGTGGTGTTCGTCCTGCGGCAGACCCGTCTGCAGCGCACCGACAGCGCCCTGCTCGACCTGCGGACCTTCCGGACGCGCGGCTTCACGATCCCGATCGTCGCGATGGGGCTGAGCTTCATGGCGATGTTCGGGACGCTCATCCTGCTGCCGATCTACCTCGAGCGCGTGCTCGGGCTCGAGGTCCTGCAGGTCGGGCTGCTCCTGCTCCCCGGCGGGCTGCTCATGGGCCTCCTGTCCCCCGTCGTCGGGCGCATCTACGACCGTCGCGGTCCGCGCGTGCTGCTGATCCCCGGCTCGATCATCATCAGCGCCGTGCTCTGGGCGCTCGCGACGGTCGGCGCGGACACGAGCGTGTGGTTCGTCCTCGGTGCGCACGTCGTGCTGAGCCTCGGCCTCGCTCTGACGTTCACGCCGCTGTTCACCGCGGCGCTCGGCGGGCTGCCGCAGCGCCTGTACTCGCACGGCAGCGCGGTGCTCGGCACCACGCAGCAGCTGGCCGGCGCAGCCGGGACGGCCCTGTTCGTGACGCTCCTGACGATCGGCGCCGCGTCGGCCGGTGCCGGGGCGGACGCCGAGGGCGTGCGCTCCGCGACGGCGTCCGGTGTCGCCACGGCGTTCCTCGTCGGGGCGGTGATCTCGCTCGCCGGGATCGCGACCTCGGCGCTCGTGCGCCGGCCGGACACCCCGGAGGGCGCACCCACGCCCGTCGTGCACTGAGGCCCGTCGGCGCGCACCGCGCCCCGGGTCGAACCACGTTCCCGACGTCGAACCAGCCCTGATCCCTGGTTCGACGTCGGGAACGTGGTTCGTCGACGTCGTGGTCCGCGGACACCGCTACCGCGCCGGGCACCCGCGTGGCATCGTGAGGGCATGCGGTCGACGGCGCGCGAGCTGAACTGGTCCGGCACGGTCACCTACTCGGCCCGGCGGGTGGAGCGGCCGCGCTCGATCGACGAGGCCGCCGAGATCGTCGCCCGGGAGTCCCGCGTCCACGGTCTCGGCACCCGGCACTCCTTCAACGACGTCGCCGACGCCCCCGGCGTGCTGCTCGACCTGTCGGACGTCCCCACCGACCTGGTCGTGGACACCGCCGCCGGCACCGCGACCATGGGCGCCGGCACCCGGTACGGCGTCGTCGCGCCCGAGCTCGACCGGGCCGGGGTCGCCCTGCACAACACCGGGTCACTCCCCCACATCTCCCTCGGCGGTGCCATCGCCACCGGGACGCACGGCTCCGGCACCGCCCTCGGCTCGCTGAGCACCGCCGTCCGCGCGTTCGAGCTGCTCGGTCCGGACGGGTCGCGGCGGACCCTGCGCCGTGGTGACCCCGACTTCGACGGCGCCGTGCTGCACCTCGGTCTCCTCGGCGTCGTCACCCGGGTCGAGGTCGACGTCGAACGGACCTACCGGATGCGCCAGGACTCCTACGGTCCGCTTCCATGGGACGTCTACGTCGCGAACGTCGCCGCGGTCCACGCGAGTGCGTACTCGGTGTGCGCCTACACGGTCTTCGGTGACGAGGTCGGCGAGGTCCTGCTGAAGTCGCGCGTCCCCGACGGTGCGGGCGACGTCCCGGTCCCGGACGACCTCGTCGGCGCCCCACGGCTGCCCGGTCGCCCCGCGGACGGCCACCACACCGCCCGGGACGGATCCGTCGGCCCGTGGTGGGACCGGCTGCCGCACTTCCCGATCGACACCGTCCCGTCCCACGGCTCCGAGGTGCAGAGCGAACACTTCGTGCCGCTGCGGCTCGCGGCGCCCGCGCTGGACGCCGTCCGCACGATGGCCGCCCGCATCCAGCCACACCTGCACGTGTGCGAACTCCGGACGATGGCCGCCGACCCGTTCTGGCTCAGCCCGACCCAGGGCGAGGACCTGCTCTGCATCGCCTTCACCTGGCAGAAGCACCCGGAGGCGGTCGCGGCCCTGCTCCCCGACCTCGAGGGGCTCCTCGCCCCGTTCGACGGCCGACCGCACTGGGGCAAGATGAGCTCCCTGGACGCGGAGACGGTCGAGCGCCTCTGGCCGCGGCTGCCCGACTTCCGTCGACTGGTAGCCGCGGCGGACCCGCAGCGGAAGTTCGCGTCGGCGCTCGGCGAGCGGGTCCTGCGGACCTGACCCGTGCCTCCCGTCCGACCGTCGATCCCGATCACGCGAGCCGGGTGACGGTCTTCGTCTCGCCGTCCCAGTGACGCACGCCCGCCACGCCCAGCCTGTCCGGCAGTGGTGCCGAGCGCAGCGCGGCGACCGCCGGCCCGAGGTCGACGTCCCGGACCCGACGCGCGAAGGTGACGTGCGGCGACCACGCCCCGGGTGCCGAGGTGTCGACCGTGCCCCGCGCGGCTCGGTGCACGGCCGCGTGGAACGCCGCGAGGGCCGGACCGACCACGACCGCCCGGGCGAGCACCGACCGCCCGGGCCCCGCGGGGAAGAGCAGCACCCCGCCGAGCCGCAGCTGCACGGGCGGCGTCGCGATCGTGTCCGGGACGGTGACACCGTCGCCGGCGACCACCGTGACGTGCGGGTCGTTCGTGCCGGACCGTCCGAGGCTCGGCAGGTCGGCGAGGGTCAGGGCGTCCCACGCCGCCCGGACCGCCAGGTCGGCGTCGGGGGTGAGGACGAGTTCGATGCTGCGCACAGGACGAGTCAACCAACCGGGCACGTCCGACGGGCTCGTGGACGGCGTCCTGTGGAGAACCACGGGATGTAACACGACGGAACGGGATTGGCCCGGCGCCCCGACCGCCCGTCACACTCGAACGCACACCGCGGACCACCGCGACCCCCACAGCACGGCCCACGAGGAGCACCCATGTCCGCAGCACCCGTCCTGCCCGAGAAGCCGAGGAGCAAGCGCCCGATCGGCTGGATCATCGCCGCCGCGGTGGTCGTCGTCGCGATCGTCGTCGCCGTCATCGTCGGTGCCGTCCGCTCCGGCGGTTCGGACAGCACCGCCGCCGGCGGCGCGCAGAAGACCGTGACGATCGGTGTCGCCGACAAGTCGCTCGGCTACTGGAGCACGTACACGAAGCTGGCGAAGGACGAGCTCGGCGTGACCGTGAAGCTCACCAACTTCTCCGACTACTCGCTGCCGAACCCCGCGCTGAAGGACGGCCAGCTGGACATCAACCAGTTCCAGCACATCCAGTACCTGGCGGACTACAACGTCACGTCGGACGACGACCTGCAGCCCATCGGTTCGACCGCCGTCTACCCGCTGCCGCTCTACGCGACGGACTACACGAAGACGAGCGAGCTGCCGAAGGACGCCAAGGTCGCGATCCCGAACGACTCGATCAACCAGGCGCGGGCGCTCCTCATCCTGCAGTCCGCGAAGCTCCTCGAGCTGAAGGACGGCGGCTCCGCGTTCTCGACGACGACCGACATCACGTCGTCGAAGGTCGACGTCCAGCCGCTCGACGCCTCGCAGACCGCGAACGCCCTGCAGCAGGGCTCGGTCGCCGCGGCCGTCGTGAACAACAACTTCGCCACCGCGGCCAAGCTGCCGACGAGCGACATCATCTTCCAGGACGACCCCGCGAGCGCGAGCGCCGCCCCGTACGTCAACGTCTTCGCCGTGCGCGACGCCGACAAGGACAACAAGACCTACCTGGACCTGGCGAAGCTCTTCCAGGACTCGGCCGTGCAGAAGGCCTTCAAGCAGGACCTGCCCGAGGCGGTCGCCCGCGACGAGAGCGCCACGAAGCTGCAGGACGAGCTCGCGAAGGTCGAGCAGGACGCGAAGGCGGCCAAGCAGTAGTGCCGGTCCTCGTCGAACTCCGCGGCGTCTCGAAGCACTACCGTCGCGCCGACACCGGCGAGACCGTGGTGGCCGTCGAGGATGTCTCCCTGGACGTGCACCGGGGAGAGGTCCTCGGCGTCATCGGGTACTCCGGTGCCGGCAAGTCCACCCTGGTCCGGCTCGTCAACGCCCTGGAGCTGCCCTCGTCGGGCAGCGTCACGGTCGGCGGGCAGGAGCTGACGGCGATCCCCGAGCGGGACCGCCGTCTGGCGCGTCGGAAGATCGGCATGATCTTCCAGCAGTTCAACCTGTTCCGGTCCCGCACGATCGCCGGCAACGTCGCGTACCCGCTCAAGGTCGCCGGTGTCGCGAAGGCCGAGCGGGACCGCCGCGTGGCCGAGCTGCTCGACTTCGTCGGGCTGCTCGAGCGTGCCCACGCCTACCCGGAGCAGCTCTCCGGCGGGCAGAAGCAGCGTGTCGGCATCGCCCGGGCGCTGGCCTCGAACCCCGAGCTGCTGCTCGCGGACGAGGCCACGAGTGCCCTCGACCCCGAGACCACGGCCGAGGTGCTCGCACTCCTGCGCCGCGTCAACCGGGAGCTCGGTGTGACGATCATCGTGATCACCCACGAGATGGACGCCGTCCGCCAGATCGCGGACCGGGTCGCCGTCATGGAGCAGGGCCGCGTGGTCGAGGTCGGCGACGTCTACGACGTGTTCGCGGACCCGCAGACCGGCGCCGCCCAGCGGTTCGTCCGGACCGCGCTGCACGACCGGCCCTCCGGCGAGCAGCTCGCCCGGCTCCGCGAGCACCACCGCGGACGGCTCGTCACGGTGCGGATCACCGACGAGGTCGGTCTGCAGAACCGGATCGACGCCGCCTGGCGCGATGCCGGCGTCGGCGCCGAGCTCGTGTTCGGCGGCGTCGGTGAGATCCGGGAGCGCCGGATCGGATCCCTGACCTACGAACTGACGGCGCCGGACCCGGCGACAGTCGACCGGGCGGTCGGTGCACTCCGCGCCGGGGGCATCACCGTCGACGAGGAGGTGGCAGCGTGAACGGCAACGGCTTCCAGAGCGTGATCGACACGTCCGACGTGTTCTTCGCCGCGATCCGCGACACCCTCGTGATGACGCTGGTCTCGCTCGTCGTCGCCGGGGTCATCGGCCTGGCACTCGGACTCGTCCTGTACGCCACCCGTCCGGGCAACCTGCTCGGCAACCGGACGGTCCACACGATCGTCAACGTGGTCGTGAACATCGTCCGACCGATCCCGTTCGTGATCTTCCTCGCGGCGATCGCGCCCCTGTCCCGCGTCGCCGTGCAGACCACGATCGGGGTCCCCGCGGTGACCTTCGCGATCTCCCTCGCGGCGTCGTTCGCGGTCGCCCGGATCGTCGAGCAGAACCTGCTCGCTGTCGACCCGGGTGTCGTCGAGGCCGCACGGGCCTCGGGCGCACACCCGGTGTCGATCCTGCTGACCGTGCTCATCCCGGAGGGCATCGGGCCGCTCATCCTCGGGTACACGTTCATCTTCGTGGGCATCGTCGACATGACCGCGCAGGGGGCGCTCATCGGCGGCGGCGGTCTCGGCGAGTACGCGATCGTGTACGGGTCGCAGCGGTACGACTGGTGGATCGTGTACGTGTCCGTCGCGGCGATCGTGGTCATCGTCCAGCTCGGGCAGCTGGTCGGCAACCGGTTGGCGCGCGCCACGCTGCGTCGCTGACGCGACGCGACCACCCCACGGACGGGAGGCACGGTGCCGGCTGGCACCGTGCCTTCCGTCCGTCGTCGGTGCGGCAGACCGCCGGGCCGCGCGCCGAGCGGGCCACATCTGTCGCGCTCGGCGCGACCACCCGACGTTCCGTGCACGCTCGGCGCCCCGCACGCGGGGTGTCGTGCACGCTCGCGCGTCGATGCCCGAGCCGAGCGGCCGCGCGCCGAGCGGGCCACATCTGTCGCGCTCGGCGGGTCCACGCGACGTTCTGTGCACGCGCTGCGCCCCGCAGGCGGCGTGTCCTGCACGCGCGGCGCCCGCATGCAGGCACCCCCGGCGCTCCGCCGCGCGACGCCGCCGCGTGCGAGTGGTCTGCCCGTCAGGCGGCGGGAGCCTCGGGCACGGGGACCGCGCCGGTCGCGCCGAGGTGTTCGTAGTGCGCCCGGACCAGGATCGGCCGGTGGTCGGAGATGCCCGCGGGCAGGGTCTCCACGCCCGCGATGTGCAGGCCGACGCTCGTGGCGAAGTCGAAGTGGCCCGTGAACTTGCGGTAGCGCAGGTAGGTGGGCTGGTCGGACAGCGACAGCGCGAAGCCGTGTTCCTCGATCTTCCGGCGCAGGTTCGTCTGGAACCACGGGTAGTTGAAGTCGCCGACCATGATCGCCGGAGCCTCGTCCGACAGGTCGCGGACGAACTGGTGCGCGGCCTCGATCTGCTTGCGGCGCAGGGAGTTCGTGGCGGTGAGCGGCGAGGCGTGGAACGAGGCGACGATGACCTCGGTGTCTGCCTCGGTGTCGCGGAGGCGCATCGCGATGAGGCGCTCGTGCGCGGGCGCGAGGACCCGGTCGTGCAGGGACTTCTGCAGTGAGTGGATGCTGAAGTCCTCGACCTCGAACCGGTCGTCCCGCTTGTAGATCGCCAGACCGAGTCGGTTCGCCTTGGTGGAGGCCGCGAGCGAGAGCCCACCGACCTGAGGCGCGAGGTCGTTGCTGTCGCACTCCTGGACGCAGATGACGTCGGCGTCGGACGCCTCTGCGAGGGCGGCGAGCTCGCCGTTGGCGGTGTGCTCGCGCAGGTTGTAGCTCACGACGCGCAGGGCCGTCGGCTCCACAGCCGCGTCGGCTGCGATCGATCCCTGCTGCTGTGGCCCGGCCATGCTGCCTTCCGTCCTGGGTGTCTCGGTCACCCTGCCGCGGTCACCGTACTCGGCTGTCGCGGACAGTTGCTGTGACCGTAGCGCACCCCGGGTTTCGCGCGTGTGACCGTGTCGGAAACGGATGACGGCGCGGCCCGGCCCCGCGTCGCGCCGCGCTCAGGCACGCGCGCGCCGCACGGGCCGGACGGTCTCGCCGGCGGTCCGGCTCATGAGCACGCCCTCCAGGCAGGCCACCGCGAGCAGCGCCGCGACCACCCAGAACGCCACGTGGTACGGCCCGGACCCGCCGAGACCGGCCGCCGCCCGGATCGCGACGGCGGCGACCGCGACGCCGAACCCGGCGGCGACCTGCTGCAGCGTCGACGACAGGGTGTTCGCCGGCGTCATGTCCGCCTGCTCGACGTCCGCGAACGCGATCGTGTTGTAGGCGGTGAACCCCACGGAGCGCGCGGCGCCGCTCACCACGAGCAGGAGCGCGAGGAGCCAGAACGGGGTGTCCTCGGTCATGAACACCATCGCGACGACCGTCAGCGCGGCGACGGCACTCGACACGACGATGACCGGCCGGTACCCGAACCACCGCAGGAACGGCGTCGTCATGGGCTTGATCCCGAGGTTGCCGACGAAGACCCAGAGCACGGCCGACCCCGCGAGGACGGCGCTCCACCCCCACGCGTCCTGGAACAGCAGCGGCAGGACGAACGGCACCGCCGAGACGGCCAGGCGGAACAGGCTGCCGCCTGCGTGCGAGACCCGGAAGGTCTCGAGCCGGAAGGACTCCAGCCCCATGATCGGGTGCGGCGCGCTGCGGAAGTGCCGGACGGCCTGCCAAGAGCACACCGCGCCGACGATCCCGGACACGACGACGGCGACCACGGGGATGTCGTCGAGCGCGAGCAGCGAGGCCATCACGACGAGGGCACCGAGGCCGAGGCACGCCAGCAGCGACCCGAACCAGTCGAACGGTACCCGTTCCGGCGCGCGCTCCTGCGGGACGAGGACGAGCGCCGCGACGAACGCGACGACGCCGAGGGGGATGTTGACGAGGAAGATCCAGTGCCAGCTCAAGGTGTCGACGAGCACCCCGCCGACGAAGGGCGCGACGATCGGTGCCGCGAGTGCCGGCCAGGTCAGGATCGCGATGGCGCGGACGAGCTGGTCCCGCCCGGCGCTCCGCAGGACCACCAGGCGGCCGACCGGCACCATGAGCGCCCCACCGAGGCCCTGCACGATGCGCCAGATCGTCAGGTCGACGAGTCCCGTCGCCATCGCGCACAGCCCGGAGGCGACCGTGAAGAGCACGATCGCGCCCGCGAAGACCGTGCGGGAACCGATCCGGTCCGTGAGCCACCCGCTGACCGGGATGAACACCGCGAGGGTGACGAGGTACGCCGTGATCGCGACGCCGACGGCCGCGGAGTCGACCCCGAGGTCCCGTCCCATCGCCGGCGCAGCGGTCGCGAGGATCGTCCCGTCCAGGAGCTCCATGAAGTAGGTGCCGGCGACGAGCACCGCCACCGCCGTGCTCCCCCGCCGTCGGGTCGTCGTCATCGTCGTCATGTCGCCTCGAATGCTATGCCCGCTCGGTTTCCGCCACACCCGGGATGGTTCTGCACCGCACAATGGAGAGGACGGCGACGTTGCCCGGCCGCACCTCCCCCGTGGACGGTGGGACCACCGCGACCAGCAGGAGGACCGATGGCCACCACCCCCGACCGCCCGGCCGCACCGGAGCGCGAGGACGCCGCCGACCGCCCCGCCACCGTGACCGACAAGGGCGCACCCGACCCGGCGGCACCGGCCCGCCCCCACGTGCTCGACCACGCGCACCTGCCCGTCATGACCCTCCGCGGCTCCGCCCTGGCGCACAACACCACGGTCATGCAGGCCTACGTCGACCGCCACGGCCTGCTGCTCGCCCCGCACATGAAGACCCACATGGCCCCCGCCCTGGTCGAGCGGCAGCTCCGCGCCGGCGCGTGGGGCGTCACGGTCGCCTCCGTGCAGCAGGCGATGGTGGCGTGGGCGCACGGCGTGCGGCGGGTCCTCGTCGCGAACGAGGTGCTCGACCCGGCGGGCCTCGACTGGCTCGCCACCCGCGACGAGGCCACCGACGCGAGCACCGGAACGGACGCGAGCACCGACGCCCCGGCAACGATCGCACCGGCACCCGCCGACGTCCTCTGCAACGTCGACTCGCTCGCCGGCGTCACCGCCGCCTCCGCCGCGCAGGCACGCACCGGCGGCACGGTCCACGTCCTGGTCGAGGTCGGCTTCCCCGGTGGCCGCACCGGCGTGCGCTCCCCCGCCGAGGCCCGCACCGTCGCACAGGCGGCCGTCGACGCGGGCCTGGTCCTCCGGGGCGTCACCGGGTACGAGGGCGGCCTGCCCGACGTCGACACCGCCCGACGCTGGGTCGCCGGCGTCGCCGCCGTCGCAGCCGACCTCCGTCCGCTCGTCCCCGCTGACCGGATGCTCCTCAGCATGGGCGGCAGCGCCTGGTTCGACGGCGTGGTCGACGCGCTCGCGGACCGGCCCGCCGACGTCGACGTGCTGCTCCGCTCCGGCGCGTACCTGACCCACGACGACGGCTTCTACGCCGAGCGCACGCCCTTCGGCCGTCGCCCCGAAGAGGGCTCCCTCCGCCCGGCGATCGAGGTCTGGGGCCGCGTCACCTCGTGCCCGGAACCGGGTCGCGCCTTCGTCGCGATCGGCAAGCGCGACGTCTCCTTCGACGAGGGCCTGCCCGTCGTGCGGGGGATCCGGCCTGGAGGCACGGCGCACGACCCGCAGGTCGTCCCGCCACCCGGGGCGGTCACCGTGGTGTGCCTGGACGACCAGCACTGCTACCTCGCGCTGACGGACGACGCACCCCGGCTCACGCCGGGCGACGTCGTCGTGCTCGGGGTCTCGCACCCGTGCACGGTGTTCGACAAGTGGCGTCAGGTGCGGGTCCTCGACGACGACGACACCGTCGTGCAGACGATCGGGACGTGGTTCTGATGACCGCGGAGGTGCCGGCCCGGAACGCCGCGCTGTCGCTCCGCCGCGGGCTGCGGCTGCTCGAGCACGTCGCGGACCGGACCCGGGGCGGCGCCGCGTCGGTGTCCCTGACCGAGCTCGCGGCCGAGCTCGGCACGGCGAAGTCGACCGTGCTGCGACTGACGGCCCCGATGCTCGAGACCGACCTGCTCCGCCGGACGCCCGAGGCCGGCTTCACGCTCGGGCTCGGGGCGCTGCTCCTCGGCCAGAGCTACCTGGAGGGCATCGACCTCCGCGCCGCCGCGGCACCGTTCCTCCGCCGGACGGCCGAGGCCACCGGGCTCACCTGCCACCTGGTCGTCCCGGACGGCACCGACATCGTCTACGTCGACAAGGTCGAGACCCGAGGCACCGTCCGGATGGGGTCGCGGATCGGGAACCGCCTGCCGATGCGGAACACGGCCTCGGGCAAGGCGATCGTGGCGTTCGGCGAGCCCGAGCTCCTGACCCAGGTCCTGGCCGTACCCGCCGTCGCGATGACCGACCAGACGATCACGGACGACGACCGCTGGCGGCAGGAGGTCGAGCGGACCCGCGCGCGCGGCTACGGCATCGACGACCGCGAGAACGAACCGGGCATCCGCTGCGTCGCCGCGCCCGTGCTCGACCACGCGAACCAGGTCGTCGGGGCGATGAGCATCTCCGGGCTGGCCTCCCGCTTCCCCGCCGCGGCCGTCCGGGAGCTCGGCGAGGGCGTCGTCCGGACCGCACTCGAGGTGTCGGTGGCGCTCGGGTCGTCCTCCGCCGGGCTGGCCCTCGCCCGCACCGCGAGCTCCGGCGGCGTCCGGTGACCGAGCCGACCGGCGCCGTGGTGACCGTCGGCGAGACGATGCTCCTGCTCAGCGGGACCGAGCCCGGCGAGGTCGCCGAGCTCGAACACCTCCGGGTCGACACCGGCGGCGCCGAGAGCAACGTCGCGATCGGACTCGTCCGTGCCGGCGTCCCCGCGACGTGGGTCGGTCGGGTCGGCGCGGACCCGGCCGGCGACCGCGTGCTCCGCGACGTCCGCTCAGCCGGGGTCGACGTCGTCCCCGTGGTCGACCCCGACCGCTCGACGGGCCTCATGGTCAAGGAGCGCCTGCACGACGGCCGCACGCGGGTGACCTACCACCGACGGCACTCCGCGGCGTCGGCCCTCGTGCCGGAGGACGTCCCCGCCGGACTCGTCGAACGCGCGGCCGCGGTGCACCTGACCGGCATCACGCTCGCCCTGTCCGACACCGCGCGGGCGACCGTCCATGCCGTCCTCGACCGCGCCGACGCCGCCGGGGTGCCGGTGTCGTTCGACGTCAACCACCGGGCGAAGCTCGTCGACGCGTCGACCGCCCGGGGGGTCTACCGTCCGGTCGCCGAGCGCGCCGAGGTCCTGTTCGCCGGTGACGACGAGGCCCGCCTGCTCCTGGGCCTCGGCGACGACGAGGGCACCGACGAGGACCTCGCCCACGCGCTCGCCGCCGTGTCGCGGGGCCCCGCGGTCGTGAAGGCCGGGTCGCGCGGGGCCGTCGCGGTCGTCGACGGACGGACCCTGCGGCGCCCGGCCACACCCGTGCGGGTCGTCGACCCGGTCGGCGCCGGGGACGCGTTCGTCGCCGCCTGGCTCGCCGCGACGCTGACCGGGGCGCCGGCGGAGACCGCGCTGGACCGTGCCGCCGACGCCGGGGCGCTCGCGTGCACGGTCGCGGGCGACTGGCACCGACCCGACCCCGCCGCACTGCACCGCCCGGGCACGCCGGACACCGCCGACGTCCACGACCGCGTCGACCGCTGACACCGCACGACCCCACCACACGACCGCACCGCACCGCACCGCACCGCACCGCAGACCACGAGCCGCGACCACCAGGAGCCCGCATGACCGACACCGCCCCGCACCCCCGCCACCGGCACGCCGCGGGCCCCGCCGTCGCGATCCTCCGTGGCGGGACGGGCGAGCACGTCGAGGCCGTCGTCACGACCCTCGTCGAGGCCGGGGTCCGCGCGGTCGAGCTGACGACGAACACCCCGGGCTGGCGCGAGGGCATCGCCCGGACCGTCGAGCGCCACGGCAGCGGCGTCGCGGTCGGCGTCGGCACCGTGATGGAGCCCGGACAGGTCGACGAGGCGGCCGCCCTCGGCGCGACCTTCGCGGTCAGCCCGCACACCGACCCCGCGATCGGCGAGCGGGCCCACGCACTCGGACTCGGCTGGTACCCGGGCGCCGCGACGCCGAGCGAGATCGTCCGCGCGTGGCAGCTCGGCGCCCGTGCGGTGAAGGTCTTCCCCGCGGCGCAGCTCGGCGGCCCGGCGTTCCTGCGCCAGGCGCTCGCCCCGCTCGACTTCGTCGACGTCGTCCCGACGGGCGGCATCGGCATCGACGACGTCCGCGACTACCTGGCGGCGGGTGCGGTCGCCGTCGGGCTCGGGTCCCCGCTCGTCGGCGATGCGCTCGTCACCGGCGACCTGGCGTCGCTGCGGGAGCGCGCGACCCGGCTCGTCGCGGAGACGACACGGTGACCGCGGCACCCGGGGGCGCGTCCCCGGTGCTCCTCCGCGGTGGCGCCGTGGTCGGTCCGGACGGCCCGGTCCGCGCGGACGTGCTCGTCCGGGACGGCCGGATCGCGTCCGTCGGGCCGGCGGTGCGCCCACCGTCGGACGCCGTCACGGTGGACTGCGGCGAGCGCTTCATCCTGCCCGGCTTCGTCGACGCGCACTCCCACGCCGGTTCACGCGTCTTCGACGAGGACGTCCAGGAGACCCTGCTGCGCCAGGGCGTCACGACGATCGTCACGGGCCAGGACGGCGTCGGTCCGGCACCGGGCGACGGGACGTGGGCGGACCGGTACTTCGCGGCGATCGACGGCCCGCACCCGCGGTACCGCGGCGGCGGGACGGCGGCGCTCCTGTCGACGTACGACGGCACCACCCCCGTGAACGTGGCGACGCTCGTGCCGGCCGGGACGGTCCGGCACCAGGTGATCGGCGACGAGGACCGCCCGGCGACCCCCGACGAGACCGCACGGATGCGGGCGCTCGTGCGGGTCGGGCTCGCGGAGGGGGCGGTCGGGCTCGCGAGCGGGCTCGACTACGTGCCGGGGGTCTCCGCCGACGCCGACGAGCTCGCCGCGCTGTGCGCCGAGGTCGCGGCGGTGGACGGGCTCTACGTGACCCACATGCGCGGTGGGTACGAGGCGAACGTCCGGGTCGGGCTCGACGAGGTCGCCGCGATCGTCCGGGCCTCCGGCGTCCGGGCGCACGTGTCGCACCTGCACGGGCCGGTGCCGACGGTCCTCGGGGCGCTCGACGACCTGGCGGCCGCGGGCGTACCGCTGTCCTTCGACGCCTACCCGTACTCGCGCGGCTGCACCATCCTGTCGATGCTGCTCCTGCCGTCGGCCCTCGCCCGTCCCGGCACCGACGACCTCGCCCACGCCCTCGCCGACCCCGCCGGCCGCGAGCGCGTGCGGGCCGGCGCACTCGAGCGGGTGACGGGCCGCGCCGACCTCGGCCCGGGGTGGGCGGACCAGGTGACGCTGTCGCACGTGCCGTCCGCCGCGCACCACGGACTGCAGGGCCGGACGCTCGCGCAGGCCGCCGCGGACACCGGGACGGAACCGGTCGACCTGGCGCTCGACGTGCTGCTCGCGTCCGCCCTGCAGGTGAGCGTGGTGATGCGGGTCCCGGAGCCGCGCACGCCCGAGCAGCTCGCGCCGCTCTTCCGCCACCCGGGGCACACGGCCGGGTCGGACGGCATCCACGTCGGCACCCACCCGCACCCCCGCGCGGCCGGCACGTTCGCGCGGTACCTCGGCGACTTCGCCCGACCCGGGCTGCTCACCTGGGACGAGGCGCAGCGGCACCTCGCGACGACGGCGGTCGGGCTGCACGGGCTCGGCGACCGCGGCGTGGTCCGGACCGGCGCGGTCGCGGACCTCGTCGTGGCCGACCCCGAGCGGGTCACGTCCAGGGCGACCTACGCGGCGCCGACGCTGCGGGCCGAGGGCATCGACGACGTCCTCGTCGCCGGGGTCCCGGTGCTCGCCGCCGGTCGCACGACGCACGCGACCCCCGGCGTCGGGCTACGTCGCGCGCGCTGAGCGCGGGGAACGGACCGTCGCCGGGGGTCGGGCGTGAGGACCTGCTCAGTCCTGGCGGTCGGACAGCACGGCGACGACGTCGATCTCGACGAGGATCCCGGCGAGGTGCGACTGCACGGTGGTCCGGACCGGGTACGGCTCGGAGAAGTGCTTCGCGTACTCCTCGTTGAACGCCGGGAAGTCCCGGTCCGAGTGCTCGAGGTGCACGGTGGACTTCACGACGTCGTCCAGGGTCGCGCCGTGCTCGGCGAGGACCGCGGCCACGTTCGCCAGCACCTGCGCGGTCTGCCCGGCGACGTCGTCGGCCATCGCCCCGGTGGCGGGGTCCTGCGGGCCGAAGCCCGCGGTGTACAGGAAGCCGTTCGCGACGATGCCCTGGCTGTACGGGCCGGCGGGCTTCGGGGCGTTGTCGGTCACGATGGCGGTCTTCGGCACGGGGCCTCCTCGGTTCGGTCCAGCGGGTCGCCACCAGGGTAGGGGTGCCGACGTCGCCGGGACCGGCCACGGGGCGGAGCCGTTCCGGTGCGCACAACGCGGGGCGTGCCTCCCGGCCGTGCCCGGCGACCGATCACCCGCGTGACGTGCGCGTGGCACGCAGGGGTCCAGGAACGGACGGCTACCCTCGGGACGTGCCCACCCTGATGCCCGGACATCGCGGAGCGGGCCGGTGAGCCGGTACGACGGCGTCGTCGCCGGCACCCTCGCGAACGGTCGACGTCGTCTCGTCGACCTCGCCACCGCGATGCCCGCCTGGGCCGCGGTCCTGCTCGTGTGGACCGGTGGCCGGGTCGTCTCCACGTTCTGGCTCGCGCTCGCCTACCCGTTGATGGGGCGGGCGATGCCGGACAACGCGGTGTGGGGCAACGGGCACGGGTTCCTGGCGTTCCTGACCGCGTGGGACGGGCAGTACTACGAGCAGATCTCGGTGCACGGGTACCCGACGACGCTGCCGCTCGACGCCGGTGGGCACGTGGCGCAGAACTCGTGGGCGTTCCTGCCCGCGTTCCCGTTCGCGATCCGGGCGCTGACCGCCTCGACGGGGCTGCCGTTCGAGGTCGGGGCGCCGCTCGTCGCCCTGCTCGCCGGGCTCGTCGCCGCGTTCCTGCTGCACCGGCTCGTCGCCGACCACGCCGGGCACGCCGCCGGGATGTGGGCCGTCTTCTTCTTCACGTGCGGGCCGCTGTCGTTCCTGCTGCAGGTCGGCTACGCCGAGAGCACGTTCCTCGCACTGACCTTCGGGGCGCTGCTCGCGCTCGAGCGTCGGCGGTACGGGCTGCTCGCGCTGCTCGGCGTCGTCGCGGCGTTCACCCGGCCGGGGGCGTTGGCGATCCCGCTCGTGCTCGGGGTCGTCGCCCTGGTCCGGTGGATCCGCGCACGTCGGGCCGCAGCCGGCACCGGGTTGCGGTCGCTCGACGCGTTCCCCGTCGCGGAGCGGGTCCGGGTCGTCGCTGCAGGGGCCGTGATGGCCGCAGCCGGGGTCGCGTGGCCCGTGATCGCGTCGCACGTGACCGGTCGGCCGGACGCGTACCTCGAGACCGAGATGTCCTGGTGGGTGAACTTCATCGGTCGGGTCGACTTCGTGCCGATGACGCCGTGGTTCCTCATCGCCCTGCGCTGGATCGGCGTCGGCGGGGTGTTCATCGTCGTGTTCCTGCTCGTGGCGTACCCCGTGTGGCTCCTGCGTCGCTCGACCCGGAAGCTCGGGCAGACGACGGTGCTGTACTCGGCGGCGTACGCGCTGTACATCTTCGCGGTGTCGTTGCCGATGGCCTCGACGCCCCGGTTGCTCATGCCGCTCGCGCCGTTGTTCGGCTCGCCGGAGCTCGTCGCGCGGCCCTGGATGCGGTGGACGTTCGTGAGCTGCGCGCTCCTCGGGCAGCCGGTGCTCGTCGCCGTGCTGTGGCTGCTCGGCCCGCCCTGACCCGGGCCGGGTCGGGCGGGGCCGGGCCGGCCCACCCCGACCGCGAAACGCAACGTGGGCGGTTCCTCGCAGCGACATACCGCTGCGAGGAACCGCCCAGTTTGCGTTCCGCGAGCCCGCCAGCCCGCGAGCCCGCCCGCCTAGAGTTCGACCGTCCCGTGGTCGCCCGTGTCCGGCTGGCTCTGCTTGCCGAGCGCGGCCTTCAGCGTCTGCACGAGGCTCCCCACGGGTCCGGTGTCCTGCGTCCAGTACTCGACCGAGTCCCCCTCGACCGTGAGCAGCCGGATCGTGGGGTCCTGCCGTCCCTCCGGGAACCAGGCCTCGGCGAAGGGCGACCACAGCTCGTCGATGACGCTCTCGTCGCGGGTCACCGTGGCGCGTCCGGCGATCGAGAGGTACCCGCCCTGCGACTCGATCGCCACGTTCACGTGCGGGTTGCGGGCGATGTCGGTCACCTTCTCGCTGCCGTCCTGCACGAGGAACCGCAGCGTCCCGTTGAACGCCTTGTCCTGCACGGCGAGGGGCCGTGCGTGCAGCTGACCGTCGTCGCTGACGGTCGTGAGCAGGGCGGTGCGTGCTCCGTGGACGATGTCCGAGATGGCGGCGCGCTGGTCTGCCTGCGTGTCGGTCATGATGCTCCTGTTCGTCGTGCGCCCCGTTGTGCTCGACGTCCGGCCGGGCAGTCCCGGGCGCGTTCCGTTCGGACCAGTCTGCCCCTCGACGCTGGACGCGTCCGACCCGGCCTGGAGGCACGTGGCAGCACCCGCCGCACGGTCGCGTCCCCGGGCGCGCACCACCGCGGCCGGCGGCAGCGCCGACGCTCAGACGGCGGGTTCGCGGATCGTGGTCTCGACGTCGACGACCTGCGGCACGCGCGGCATCGACGCGAAGCCGAACGCCACGGGCGGGTCGAGCGGGGCGAGCGTCCCGAGCGGCTCCCCTGCCCAGGTCCCCGACACCGCGGTGACGTCGTGGGCCCCGGTCACGCCGTAGTACTCGCGGCGGCCGTTGCCCGCCGAGCCGGCCGTGCCGGACCCCGGCGAGACGAGCCGTGCGACGGGGTCGATCAGGGCGAGCCACCGGGGGTCGCGGGCGATCGGCTTCGGCACGATGCGCAGGACCCGGCCGAGCGGTGAGATCCCGCCGACGTCGATGGTCGCCTGCAGCGGTCCGGCGTCGAGCTCGAGGCCGCGCGCCGTCCGCCGGGCACGGACGTCGACGACCGAGACGGTGTCGAACCGGTAGGTGCCGGACACGTACGCGGCGACGATCTCGTCCGGCGCGAGCAGCACGCTCGACCCGTCGGCGAGCTCGAGGAACACGTCCGTGAACGACCCGAACGGCGAGCGGTCCCACATGCCGACCACGATCCGCACGCCGGAGGTCGTCCCGGCGCCGAGGATCCGGCCGCGGAAGCGTCGTTCGGTGGCCCCGTTCGGTCGCAGCATGGCGCCGACCGTACCCGCGCCGACCGTGAGCCGACGTGACGGACGTGCCCCGTGCCTCCAGGCCGGCGCAGCCGGGGTCCGCGGTCCGCAGCCGGCGACCGCGTGCCTACGGGACCGGGACGGGCTCCGCCAGGAGCTCGCGCACCCGCGGGGCGACCCGCGTGCCGTAGAGCTCGATGGACCGCATCATGTCCTCGTGCGGCAGGCGACCCGTCGCGTACCGCATGTCGAAACGCGAGACGCCGAGGATCCGCATGTTCCGCGCGATCTTGCGCGCGACCGTCTCGGGCGACCCGACGTACAGCGACCCGCCGGCGGACAGCCCTGCCTGGTACTGCGCGAGGTCGAGGGGCGGCCAGCCGCGCTCCCGACCGAGGCGGTCGGTGACGGCCTTGTGGTACGGCCAGTAGCGCTCGGCGGCCTCCTCGTCGGTCGCGGCGACGAACCCGGGCGAGTGCATCGCGATCGGCTGCTGCGGGAGCTCGAGCTGCGTGAGCGCCTGGCGGTACAGGCGGGAGAACGGTGCGAACTGCGCGGGCTGCCCGCCGATGATCGCGAGGAACAGCGGCAGCCCGTACGAGGCCGCACGGATGACGGACTGCGGGGAGCCACCGACGCCGATCCACGTCGGGATCGGACCGTGCTCGAGCTTCGGGAAGACGTCCTGGTCGGTCAGGGGCGCACGCTTCGTGCCGCTCCAGGTGACCTTGTCGCCGCCGCGCAGGGCGTTCCAGAGCTGGAGCTTCTCCTCGAAGAGGACCTCGTAGTCGCTCAGCTCGTAGCCGAACAGCGGGAACGACTCGGTGAACGAGCCGCGGCCCAGGATGACCTCGGCGCGACCGTCCGAGATCGCGTCGACGGTGGCGAAGCGCTCGTAGACGCGCACCGGGTCGTCGCTCGACAGCACGGTCACGGCGCTGCCCATGCGGATGCGCTCGGTGCGCGCGGCGATCGCGGCGAGGACGACCTCGGGGGCGCTGACCGCGTAGTCCTCGCGGTGGTGCTCCCCGACGCCGATGAAGTCGATGCCGACCTGGTCGGCGAGGACGGCCTCGTCCACGACCTCGCGGAGGCTCTGCGCCTGGCTCCGGACGGTCCCGTCGAGCCGCTCGGTGACGTCGCCGAACGTGTCGAGGCCGAGCTGCACCGGGCCGATGCGCTCGGGTGCGGGCGGCGGGACGTCCGAGGGACGGTCGGTTCCGAATGCGTTGCTCATGGCGCGCCTCCTGATCGATGCGTTTGCATGAATATAGCACAGCGCTCGGTCGTCGGCCAGACCCCACGGGTACCGTCCCGCGCATGCCGAACATCCCCGACCAGACCGGCCGCCGCATCGTCGTGACCGGTGCGAACAGCGGCACCGGCAAGGAGACCGCGAAGCGCCTGGCCGCCGCCGGCGCCAGTGTCGTCCTGGCGGTGCGGACCCCCGCGAAGGGCGAGGACGCAGCAGCCGACATCCGCCGCGAGCACCCCGCGGCCGACCTCGAGGTGCGTGAGCTCGACCTGGCGGACCTGTCCAGCGTCCGCCGTTTCGCGGACGGGATCGCCGCGGACGAGCGGCCCCTCGACGTGCTCGTCAACAACGCCGGGGTGATGGCGCCGCCCGAGCGCTTCGAGACGGCGGACGGGTTCGAGCTGCAGTTCGGCACGAACTTCCTCGGCCCGTTCGCGCTCACGAACCTGCTCCTGCCGACCTTGCTGCGCGCGGGCGGCGGCGCAGGTGCAGGCGCAGGCGCAGGCGCAGGCGGTGCGGGCGACGCCGGTGGCGGTGTCCCCCGTGTCGCGACGATGTCGAGCCTCGCCGCGATCCCCGGACGCATCCGCTTCGACGACCTGCAGTGGCACCGCGGCTACAACCCGTGGCGCGCCTACGCCCAGTCGAAGCTCGCCGACCTGCTCCTCGCGCTGCACCTGCACCGCCTGACGGTCGAGCGCGACTGGTCACTCGTGAGCACCGCCGCCCACCCGGGCTACACGCGCACGAACCTGCAGTCCGCGGGACGGTCGCTCGGGCGCTCCCGGCCGGTTCGGTCGAGCGACCGTGCGCTGCCGTTCACGCAGGCCGTCGAGCAGGGCGCGGAGCCGCTGCTGTACGCCGCGGTCGGACCGGCAGCGGTGGGCGGGGCCTACTACGGGCCGAACGGACCGGCGGGCCTGACCGGTCCGACCACGACGGTCACCGTGCCCCGGAGCGCGCGGAGCGCGGACCTGGCGCGGTCCCTGTGGGCGGTCGCCGAGGACCTCACCGGGACGCAGGCGCCCGCCTGACCCCGGGCCGCCGGTCCGGCGGCTGGTCGAGCGGCCGGTCGTCGGTCCGGCGGGTGGTCGGGTCGCCGGCCTGGAGGCGCGGTGCCGCTTGCGTCCCGCCGGCGTCAGAACCGCAGGCGGTCGCGGGCGAACGACTCGATGACCGAGGCCTCGATCGCCCGCTGCCCGCGCACCGTCGGGTGCACGTCGTCGGACTGCATCCAGTCGGCGTGCCCGCGGAGGGGATCGCCGATGTCGACGTAGGTCCCGCCGTCCTTCCGGGCGGCCCGGTGCATCGCGTGCGAGATCTTGGCGAGCTGCGCCGGCGGGGCCTGCTCGTTCCAGATCGCGCTGAGCCCGACGACCCGGGCCTCGGGCAGCAGCCGGTGCACCTCGGCCACGAGCTGGTCGGTCTGGCTCTTCACGACGGCGTCGTCCTCGCCGAGGTCGTTCGAGCTCGCCTGGATGAACACGACCTGCGGCCGCTCGTCCACGGCACGTCGGACGAGGGTCGGGTAGGCACTCGCGCACTCATCGGCGTCGCCCTCGGCCACGACCCCGGCGCCGTCGCACGAGAAGTTCGTCAGCTGCCACCGCTCGGTCCGGGCGAGGAGCGAGGGCCACGCCTGCTCCGGCGTCAGGCCGTGCCCGGCGGTGATCGAGTCGCCGATCACGACGATGCGCTCCCCCGGCGCGTGGTCCCACGCCCGGGTGGTCGCACTCGGGTGCGGGGTGGCCGGGGCTGCCGCCGAGGTGCTCTCCGTGCACCCGGCGAGGAGGCCCGCGGCGACCACCGCGGTCAGCGCGACGAGCACCGTGCGGCGTCGTGCGGGAGCGGGGCGTACGGATCGGGTCACGAGCCGTGACCGTACGCCGTCCCCGGACAGTGGGACCGCCCCGGTCGCTGCCGGTCCCCACAGGGTTCGCGCCCCCGCCGGGTGACCGATCTGCGTGTGGGATGCCGTTCCGCGCGTCGAAGGCCGTTCCGCGCATGGGAAACCGCCCCTTCCGCCACCCCACGCGCGGATCGGCTTCCCATGGCACGCGCGATGGGCAGGAACGCGCGGGGCAGGCCGCCCCGGGTCAGGCGCGGTGGAGCTCCACCGAGCCGTCGAGCCGCCCCGGCCGTTCGAGCCGCGCGTGCTGCAGCACGGTCCGATCCCGCCCGACGGCAGCGGCCACGATGGACAGCGTCGCGACGTGCCCGTCCGGCTCGACGGCGTCGCGGAGGATCGCGTCCGGGTCGTCGGACGGCAGCGCGGCCGACTCGGCGAGGAGCCCGAACCACCCGCTCCACCCGTCGCCGGCGTCCGTCCCGGCGTCGGCGGTGCGGAGTTCGTCGAACGGGCCGAGCACCGGCGGCGCGGTGGGTGCGGGTGCGGCGCGGAAGGCGTCGAGCCACCGGCCGATCCGGGGCGCGGTGGGGTCGTCCGGTGCTCCGTGGGTGACCATGTGCACGCCGGGGCCGAGGTCGGTCGTCCGGACCGCCTCGCCGTCCCAGGTCGACACCGTCACCCCGTCGGCCGTGGCACGGACGAGGTTGAACGCCCGGGTGGTCGGCAGCTGCCCGTCGGCGCCGGGCAGCACCCCGTCGACGGCGTCGAGCGGGACGACGCCCCGGGTCGTCCACGTGCCGTCGGTGCTCGGCACGGGCTCCGCGCGGTTGAGCACGACCGCGAGCCCGGCGGTGTCGGACGCCGCGAGCCACGCGCCTCCGGCCGACCGGTCGCGCACGCCGCGCACCGATGGGTCGCGCTCCGGCCACCACGCGGCCGGCGGGTCCCACGGCCGGTCGGGGGACTCGTCCCGCAGGGCGAGCACGGTGACGGGCCACTCGCCCGCGGGGTCGACGCGGACGACGACGGTGCACATGGGGTCGATCCTCGCACGACCGTCCGGGTAGCGTGACCGGCGTGGATGCTGCAGCAGCTCGCCGTCTGACCGTCGTCGTCGGGATCACGGGCGGGATCGCCGCCTACAAGGCCGTTGGGGTCGTGCGGGACCTCGTCAAGCGCGGGCACGACGTGCACGTCGTCCCGACCGAGGGCGCGCTCCGCTTCGTCGGCCTGCCCACGCTCGAGGCCCTGAGCCGCAACCCCGTGACCACGAGCGTGTGGGACGACGTGTCCGAGGTGCGCCACGTGGCCCTCGGCCGGCGCGCGGACCTCGTCGTGGTCGCACCGGCCACGGCGGACTCGATCGCCCGGATGGCCGCCGGGCTCGCCGGGGACCTGCTCGGCACGACCTTGCTCGCGACCGAGGCCCCCGTGGTCCTCGCCCCCGCGATGCACCCGCAGATGTGGGAGCACCCGGCGACCGTGGCGAACGTCCGGACCCTCGAGGGTCGCGGCGTGCACCTGGTCGGACCGGTCGTCGGGGCCCTCACGGGCGACGACGCCGGCATCGGCCGGATGGCGGAGCCCGAGGAGATCGTCCGCGCGGCCCTCGCGGTCGTCACCGGAACCGGAACCGGGAGCGGAACCAGCACCGGAACCGGAACCGGCAACGGGACCGGGAGCAGGACCGGAACCAGCACCGAGCCCGGCCACACGACCGACGCGGGACGGCCCGCCGGGCGTGGGGCGAGCCTCCAGGCCGGTCCCGGTCCCGGTGCCCGCGGCGAGCAGGGCGACCTCGCCGGCGTCCGCGTGGTCGTGAGCGCCGGCGGCACGCGCGAGCCCTTCGACCCCGTCCGCTTCGTCGGGAACCGGTCCAGCGGCCGCCAGGGCGTCGCGATCGCGGCGGACGCGGCCCGCCGCGGCGCCGTCGTGACCCTCGTCGCCGCGAACGTGGACGGCGGACTCACCGCCGGACTGGACGCGACGGTGGTGCCGGTCGGCTCCGCGCAGGAGCTCGCCGACGCCGTGCACGCGGCGGCGGCCGAGGCGGACGTCGTCGTGATGACGGCCGCGGTGGCGGACTACCGGCCGGCCGAGGTCCGCGAGGCGAAGCTCAAGAAGGACGACCAGGGCGACCGGATGACGCTCGAGCTGGTGCGGAACCCGGACGTGTTGGCCGATCTGGTGGCCGCGCGGCGGACCGGCCAGATCATCGTCGGGTTCGCGGCCGAGACCGAGCCCGACCGCGAGGCCCGGCTCGCCCTGGGCCGCGCGAAGATCGCCAGGAAGCCCGCGGACCTGCTCGTCGTGAACCACGTCGGGTGGTCGTCGGGCTTCGAGCGCGAGGAGAACGCCATCGAGGTGCTCGTGCCGGGCGGCCACGTGGTGCGGGAGACCTCGGGGACGAAAGCCGAGGTGGCCGCGGCGGTGCTCGACCTCGTGGCGACCGCCCTCACCTGACCGACGCAGGCCCCACTCCCAAGCGACGCCGGCCGCACTCCGCAAGCGACGCCGGCCGCACTCCGCGGCCGACCGCACGTCCCGTGCACACGCAGGCCCGGGCGAGCACGATGGACTCATGCGACGACGTGAACGCACCCGGCGCGCCGACCGGACCGCCCGCGCCCTGGCCGTCCTGCTGGCCGGCGCCGGCGTGACCCACTTCCTCCGCCCGCGCACCTACGACCGGATCGTCCCGGACGGCCTGCCGCCCCGCCTGACGACCCTGGGCTCCGGCCTCGCCGAACTCGCCGTGGCCGTCGGACTCGCCGTCCCGGCCACCCGCCGCTCGGCCGGCTGGGCAGCAGCAGCCCTGTTCCTCGCGGTCTTCCCCGCGAACGTCACCATGGCACGCGACGTGCTCGACAGCCCGCGGGCGTCCCGCGCCGTGCGGCTCGTCTCGGTCCTGCGGCTCCCCCTGCAGGCACCCCTCGTCGCGTGGGCGGCCCGCGTCGGTCGGCACGCCACGCGCCGGTGACGGACACCCCGCGTGCTCGCGCGGCGGTGCCCCTGCTGCACCGGCCGGTGACGGTGCACGCCTGGGAGGACATCGTCTTCGCCCACTGGCGCCGCGACCCCGACCAGCTCGCCGGGCTCGTCCCGCGGGGCACCCGCCCGGACGTCGTCGACGGCAGCGCCTGGGTGGGGCTGACCGCGTACGTCTTCCGCGAGACGAGCGTGCCGCCGTTCCCGCCCTCCGGTCGGCTCGGCTCGATGACCGAGGTCACGATCGAGGTCCTGACCGTCGACGACCACGGCCGCCGCGGGGTCGCCTACCGCACGGTCGACACCGCGAACGTCCCGGCGATCGTCGCCGCCCACGCCCTGCTCGGCGTGCCGTACACGTTCGCGCACGCCAGGGCCCGACGGCGGGGCGACACGATCGCGCACCACTCGGTCCGGCACCCCTCGCGCGCCCGGCACCCGCTCCGGTGGGTGCGGCAGCTGCGGACCGCGGGTGGCGGACGGCCGGGAGGCACGCCCCGCCCCCGCCTCGACGCCACCGTCCGCGTCGTGGCCGGTGAGGCGGTGCAGGACCCGCTGGCCGCCGAGCTCACCACCCGCGCCGGCATCCACGCCCGGCACCTCGCGCAGACGCTCTTCTGGCAGCGGCAGCACCCGCCGTTGGCGATCCGGTCCGCCCGGCTCGAGCGGCTCGACGGGGACCTGCCGGCCGCGGTCGGCCTCCCCGGGCTGTTCGACCGTGCGCCGGACTCGCTCCTCGTCGTGGACGGCACGACGGTCCGCTACGCGTGGGGGGACGTGGTCCGGTGAGCGACGACCGGTTCGACCTCGACCGTTTCGTGCGGGCGCAGGAGGGGGTGCACGAGCAGGCGCTCGCCGAGCTCCGGGCCGGTGCGAAGCGCTCGCACTGGATGTGGTTCGTGTTCCCGCAGCTCGTCGGCCTCGGCCGGAGTACGACCGCGCAGCGGTACGGGATCGCGGGACTCGCCGAGGCCCGCGCGTACCTCGCGCACCCGGTGCTCGGCCCGCGGATCGTCGAGGCCGCCGCGGTGGCCGCAGCAGCACCCGCCCGGAGCGCCGACGCCCTGTTCGGCGGGATCGACGCGATGAAGGCCCGTTCGTCGGCGACCCTGTTCGCCCGCGCGGCCGACGACCCGACCCCCTTCCGTGCCGTCCTCGACCGCTGGTTCCACGGAATCGAGGACCCGCTCACGGTGCGGTTGCTCGAGGACGACTGACCGGAGCCGCCGCGTCCGGCCGTCGTCCGGTGGTACATCAGGTACCGTGGACGACGTGCCCGTGCGGCACGAGCCCGATCCGTCCTTCCCGAGAACCGAGGACACCGCATGCCGGTCCCCCGCACCGCCCCCACGGAGCACCAGCTCCTCCGCGACACCGTCCGCCTCAAGATCCACGCCGCGATCATGGACGGCACGCTCGAGCCCGGTGAGCGGCTCAACGACGACGAACTCATCGCGTGGCTCGGCGTCTCCCGCACCCCCATCCGCGAAGCCCTGAGCCAGCTCACCCGCGCCGGCCTGATCGAGATGGCCCCGAACCGGTACACCCGCGTCACGACCCCGAAGCCGGACGAGGTGGTCGAGGCGATGCAGACCCTCGGCGTGCTGTTCGGCGGTGTCGTCCGGCTCGCGGTCCCGCGGCTCACGGCGGCGGCCCGGCGCAGGATCGTCGCGCAGCTCGACCGCACGATCGCCGAACTCGAGTCCCATGACGTCGCGTCGGTCAACCGGGACGCCCTCGACGTGTTCGGCCTGTACGTCGACGCGTGCGGCAACCCCGACCTGCAGCGGGTCTGCCGCGACACGATGGACGGCCTGGCCTTCCGGCTCCGCCTGCCGAACCTCGACGAGCTGATCGACTGGGACCGGATGACCGAGGACTTCCGTCGCCTCCGGGCCGCCACCGAGTCCGGCGACAACATCGCCGCCGAGCTCGCGACCGAGGCCATCCACCTGCTGCCGGGCGAGAAGTCCTGAGTCCACCTGCACGTCCGCACAGGAAACGCCCGTCCCGCCGTCGCGGGGCGGGCGTCCTGCGTCCGGAGCGCCGCGACGGACGCGCACGGGTGGCTCGCGGTCACACGCCTGCGGACCCCGGTAGCATCGCTCCGACCGAGCAGCCCCGCCCGACCCGTCGACCGAGAGCGCAGCATGACCGACCGCACGCCGGACCGCACCGAGATCGCCGCGCGCCTGGCCGCCGCCGTCGGTCGGATCAACCGCCGAGCCCGCTCGGACGCCGCCTCGCTCGGCTACGGGATCGTCTCCGCCCTGGCCACCGTGCAACGCGAGGGACCCCTGCGTCCCGGCGACCTGTCGCGGATCGAGGTCGTCACGAAGCCGACGATGACCCGCATCCTGACCGAGCTCGAACAGCGCGGCCTGATCGAGCGCGAGGCCGACCCGAGCGACGGTCGCGCCTTCATGGTGAGCATCACCCCGGCGGGCGTCGAGGCCGTCGAACGTGCCCGCTCCGACCGCACGGGGATCGTCGCCGAGCTCATCGCCGACCTGCCCACCGCGGACGTCCAGGCCATCGCCGGCGCACTCGACGCCCTCGAGCGCGTGGCGCAGGGCGACCGCTCCCAGGAAGTGCACACCTCCGGCCGCTGAGCCCGCTCCGAGCGGGCCGTTACCGAACCGTTACACACGGGTGGACGGACGGTTCTGCCAGTGTCCCTGGACGGCCCGTCCAGGGAGACACGTCATCGTGACGGCTTCGCCCGAGCAGGCGGCCGCCCCGGTCGCCCAGCGGCGGACGGACGGGCCCCACACCACCGTCCGGTCCTCCCCCGGCTCGCGGTCCCCGACACCGACCACCCGATGGTCGCGGGCGCACTCCCCCACACCCCGTGCGCCCACCGCCACCCGTCGCGGACCGCACCAACAGCCGGCCGACCACCGGAACCGATGACAGGACGCACCACCCCCTCCCTCCCCACGACCACCGCGACCACCCGTCGCCAGGCACTCGACACCCGCAGCCGTCGGGTCCGCCGAGCACTCCGCAGCCGCACCGCGCTCGTCGTCGGCGGCGCAGCGGCCCTCGCGCTCGTCGGCGGCGTCGCGACCGTCGGCACGCAGCCCGCGATCGGCGACGCGTTCGGCATCGCCACCCCGAGCGCGAGCGCCAGTGCCGCACCGGCCCTCCGCGGCGCGTCGCTCGACAAGGCCCAGGCGGCCGCGACCATCGTCACGGCGCAGACGGTCCTGGCCGACGCGAACGACAAGACCGACACCGCGGCCCTCGAGCAGCAGGTGCAGGCCCTCTCCGACTACCGGTCCATGTCGAGCGGCGCCATCACGTCGCACATCGCCTCGACGGTGGACGCCACGACCGAGGTCGCCGACGCCAGCGCCGCGCAGGACAAGGCCGACGCCGACGAGCAGGCCCGTGCCGCGGCAGCCGCGAAGGCCGCCGCCGAGCAGGCCGCAGCTGCCGCCGAGGCCGCCCGCGCCCAAGCCGCCGCGAACACCCCGGCCGGCGCCAAGGCCACGGCAGCGCAGCTCGCGTCGTCCCAGTACGGCTGGGGCTCCGCGCAGTTCCAGTGCCTCGACAGCCTGTGGACCAAGGAGTCGGGCTGGAACTACCAGGCCGTCAACGCGAACGGCGGCGCGACCGGCATCCCGCAGGCGCTCCCCGGCTCGAAGATGGCGACGATCGCCGCCGACTGGCGCACCAACGCCACCACCCAGGTGAAGTGGGGTCTGCAGTACATCAGCTCCGCGTACGGCACGCCCTGCGCCGCGTGGGCACACTCGCAGGCGAACAACTTCTACTGATCACCCCGGCGGAGACCACCGTCGGACGGGAGGCACGGGGCGGGCCCGCCGCGTGCCTCCCGTCCGTCTGCCGGCCGGTTCGTCGGGCGGTCAGCCGATGCGTGCGATTCGGACGTCCACGCGCGACAGCGCGACCCCGTGGGCGGTCGCGGTCTCGAGGGCGGCGACGTGCGCGGCCCGGGCGGTGGCGGGCGCGGGACGGGAGCCGTCGGTCCCGATGACCACGCGCAGGACGTCGTCGTCGAGCACGACGCGGGCGACGGCGGTGCGTGAGGCGAGGCTGCGGGCCGAGGCGATCGCACTCCCGAGCGTGGGCTTCGCGCGGTAGAGCTCGGCGACGCCGGGCACCGCGAGGACAGCGGCCTCGACGGCCGCGACGGTCTCGTCGTCCCAGGTCATGCGCGGTCCTCCTCGTGGTCGGCGTCGGCCGGCAGGGCTGGCAGCAGGTCGCGGACGTGCACGTCGACGGCGTCGACGACCAGGTCGGTCTGCTCGGCGAGGACCGTGGCGACGGCCTCGCGGACCTGCTCGGCGGCGGCGTGGATGGGCGCGCCGGTGCGGACGGCGAGTTCGACCAGCACCCGGACCGGGGCGCCGAGCGTGGTGACGTCGCCGTCGAGCGAGCACCGGGCGATCACGACGCCGGGGACGACGTCGCCGGCGCTGCGGATCAGCGAGCGGATCGCGCCCTCGGTCATCACGGGGCGTTCGGTCGGGGCCTCGGGGATCAGGGGGACGTCGCGGCCGGCACGAGCCTCGAGCGAGATGTTCGCGAGGACCCCGCCGATCCAGGACTCGTCCGCCGGCGGCTCCTCGGCGGCCGCTGCGTCGAGCGACCCCATCGAGGACTGGCGCAGCCGGATGATCGCGGCGAGGGCGTTCTGGCAGGCCGGGGAGTCGTCGATCGTCGGGTCCGCCGGCTGCATGCCGTCGTCGAGGTAGTCGGCGAGCTCGTCGATCGTGTGGCCGTCGAGGTCGTCCGGCTCGAGGGCGTCGAGCCGGAGGTCGTCCGGGTGCGGGGTCATCGCCATGCCTCCATGAGACGGATCATGTTCTTCCGGGCCCGGGACAGCAGGCCCCGGACGGTGGACACGGGCAGGTCGAGCTCCTCCGCGATGTCCTCGTACCGGTACTCGAGCACTTCCTTCATCACCCAGCACCGCCGCTGCGCCTCCGGGAGCTCGGCGAGCGCACGCTCCGCGGCCTCTTCGCGGGAGCGCGCCTCGGCGACCCGTTCCGGGGCGTCGTCCCGGGGTGCGGCGACCTCGAGCTCGGTGACGTCGAGGTGCTCCCGACGGGCCCGGATGCGGTCGATGCACTTCCGGCTGAGGATGCGCATGAGCCAGGACTTGACCTTGGCGCCGTCCTCGAGCGCGTCGAGCCTGCTCCAGGCCGTGATGAAGGTCTCCTGCACGACGTCGTCGAGCTCGTCGGTGGAACCGAGGGTGCGTCTGGCGTAGGCCCGGAGCAGCGGCGTGTACCGCCGGATGAGGACCTCGAACGCCCGGACGTCACCGTCGGAGGACCGGCCGGCGAGGACGGCGTCGTCGAGGTCCGTGAGGGGCTGGTGGGGCACGGGTTCCTTCTACCGGTCACAGGTGGGGGAAGTCTGGGCGGGCCGGGGACGCCGGGCGTGCCGGGACGGGCGCCGCGGTCGTCACGCGGAAGGGTCCGGTCGGCCGGGTGGCCAGCGCACGGACGCGAGCCTGGGCGAGCAGGTGCGTGTCGCCGCTGCGCAGCGTGCCGCGGTGGGTGTCGGTACCGGTCATGTCGTCCTCCTGTGTGTTCCACCGGTGTGACGGATCGGAGCAGCGGATCGTCACACCGCGGGCGTGATCCGTACGGCAGGCTGGGGACATGTCCTCCGTCACCGCCGTCTGCCGCGTCGACCAGCTGCTCCGCGACTCCGGGACGATCGGCGTCACCGCCATCGACAAGCGTCCCGTGGACGGCCCCGTCCGGGTCCGGCCCCTCGGGCTGCACGCCGACGTGCAGGCCGACCGGAAGCACCACGGCGGCGAGGACCAGGCCGTGTACGCATACGCCGACGAGGACGCCGCGTACTTCGCCGAGTTGCTCGGGCGCGACGTCCCGCCCGGGCTCTTCGGCGAGAACCTCCGGACGACCGGCGTCGACGTCACCGGGGCGGTGACGGGTGAGCGCTGGCGGATCGGCGACACCCTCGAACTCGAGGTCACGATCCCCCGGGTGCCCTGCGGGACCTTCGCCCGTCGGATGCGCATCGACGGGTGGGTGAAGCGGTTCGCGGCCGAGAACCGTCCGGGCGCGTACCTCCGCGTGGTGCGCTCCGGGCCGGTGGCGGCCGGGGACCCGGTGGTCGTCGTGCACCGACCGGCGCACGGCGTGACGATCGGGCAGATCTCGGCCGGGCTGACCCAGGAGCAGGCCCGCGCGGTACTCGACTCCGGCGAGCGCCTGGCGCCGAAGGTCGTGCGGGAGGTGTCGAAGGTGCTGGCACCGGGTCGGGTGCGTTGAGCCGGAGGGTCAGGCATCCTCGGGGCGGGCGCGGCGTGCCGGGTCGAGCGGGCGGGCCGCACGCGGCAGCCCGGCGACGACGAGTTCGTAGGAGTTCGCGACGAGGTCCTCGACCATCGACTCGTCGAGGCCGTCGCCCGGCGCGAGGGTGATCCAGTGCCGCTTGCTCATGTGCCAGCCGGGCGACACCTCGGCGTGGTCGCGGACGAGCGCGGCGCCGTGCGGGGGTGCGCACTTCAGGTTGACGATCGGGACGCCGCGGAGCTCGGTGAGGAGCACGAACATCTTCCCGACGACCTTGTAGACGACGGACTCGTCGCCGAAGGGCTGGGTCTCCTCGACCGCGGGCAGCGCCAGCGCGGTGCGGACCGTGACCTCGTGCAGTGCCGCCCCGTCCATCCCCCCAGCATGCCGCACCGTACCCACCCGAGCCACGGTGCGACCCGTTCGGGGGCGAGGACTCCTCACCGATCCCGTCGTACGATCACATCGGCCACGGAACCCGTCGTGCGCCGACGACCCCCGGGAGCACCCGTGCACCTCCTCCGCACCGCCGGCATCGCCGCCGCGTCCACCGTCCTCGCCGCAGCCGTCGTCCTCGGCGGCACCGCGGCCGCCCAGGCGGCACCGACCGTGTACAAGAACTGCACCGCCGTGCAGAAGGTGTACTCCGGCGGCATCGCGAAGCAGTCCGTCACGTCGAACCGCGTCACGACCAAGTCCGGCAAGGTCGAGAACCGGGCGCTCAAGGGCACCGTGAAGAAGGACGACGCGCTGTACAAGGCGAACCGCGGGCTCGACGCGGACGGCGACGGGATCGCCTGCGAGAAGAGCTGACGCCGAGGTGCCCGCGCGTCAGAGCGGGGGCACGCCCTCGTGTCCGGACCGGGGACGCGCGGTCCCGGCGACGCCCGTGACGACCGACCCGGCCGGCACGTCCTTGGTGACGACGGTGTTCGCGCCGACCACCGAGTCCGGCCCGATCGTGATCGCGCCGATCAGCGACGACCCGGCGCCGAGCACGACGCGGTCCCCGACCGCCGGGTGCCGGCGGACGCCCGGCCCGTGCTCGCCCCCGCGGCCGCCGAGCGTCACGCCGTGGAACACCACGACGTCGTCGCCGATCACGGCCGTCTCGCCGATCACGACGCCCATCCCGTGGTCGATGAAGAACCGTCGACCGATGCGGGCACCCGGGTGGATCTCGATCCCGGTCGCCGACCGCGCCAGCTGGGCGAGCACGCGCGCCGCGAACCGCGACCCGGGCAGGTCCTCGGCGGTCCACAGCCGGTGGGTCAGCCGGTACGTCCAGACGGCGTGCAGGCCGGAGTAGACCACCGCGTTCTCCAGGTCACCCCGGGCGGCGGGGTCGCCGCGGCGTGCTGCGGCCAGGTCCTCGCGGACCGTCCGCAGCACACCGCGTCGGGTGGCACGCGTCACGCAGTGAGCCCCTCGAACAGCGGCGTCGACAGGTAGCGCTCACCGGTGTCGCAGACGATCGCGACGACCCGCTTGCCGGCGTTCTCCGGGCGCGCGGCGATCTGCACGGCCGCGTGGATGATCGCGCCGGAGGAGATGCCCGCGAGGATGCCCTCCTCCGTCCCGAGCGCCCGGGCCACGCGCAGTGCGTCGTCGAGCTCGACGTCGAACACCTCGTCGATGACGGAACGGTCGAGGACCTCGGGGACGAAGTTCGCGCCGATGCCCTGGATCTTGTGCGGCCCGGCCTTGCCCTCCGTCAGGAGCGGGGAGTCCTTCGGCTCGACGGCGACGATCTGCACGCCGGGGACGCGCTCCTTGAGGACCCGGCCGACGCCCGTGATGGTGCCGCCGGTCCCGACGCCCGCGACGAACACGTCGACGTGGCCCTCGGTGTCGCGGAGGATCTCCTCCGCGGTGGTCTTCCGGTGGATCGCGGCGTTCGCCGGGGTCTCGAACTGGTGGGCGAGGATCGCTCCCGGCGTCTCGGCGACGATCTGCTCGGCACGCGAGACAGCGCCCTTCATGCCCTCCGGCCCCGGGGTGAGGACGATCTCGGCACCGAACGCACGGATCAGCGCCCGGCGCTCGACGCTCATCGTCTCGGGCATCGTGATGACGACCCGGTACCCGCGGGCGGCTCCGACCAGGGCGAGCGCGATGCCGGTGTTGCCGGACGACCCCTCAACGATGGTGCCGCCGGCCTGCAGCTCGCCGGACTCCTCGGCCGCGTCGATGATCGCGACGCCCAGCCGGTCCTTCACGCTCGACCCGGGGTTGTAGAACTCGAGCTTCGCGAGGACCTCGGCACCGCCCGGCTGCGGCAGCCGGTTCAGTCGCACGAGCGGGGTGTTCCCGAACGCCTGCGAGATGTTGTCGTAGATGGTGCCGCTCATCCGGTCCGTCCTCTGCGGGTCAGGTGCGCACCCCCTGCACTGGAGGCGCGTGGTGCGCTGCGATCCTAGCGACGGCACCCGGCGTTCCCCTGTCCTGTGACGTGCGCTGACGCGCGCTGACGCGCCGGGCGCGCGCCGCGCCTCCGGGCCGGGTGTCTGACCCGGCCACACGACGGTCCGACGCCCGCCCCGCCCCGCCCCGTCAGCGCAACGCACTCTGCGCGAACCGCTCGTCCGTCGCCTCGAGCACCCGCAGCACGTTGCCGCCGGCCAGCGCGCGCAGGTCCTCGTCGCCCCAGCCCCGGCGCCGCAGCTCCTCGGCGAGCACGGGGTACCGCGACACGTCCCGCAGGTCCGGCGGCAGCACCGGGGTGCCGTCGTAGTCGCCGCCGAGCCCGAGGTGCCGGACCCCGGCGACCCGGCGGGCGTGGTCGACGTGGTCCGCGACGTCCGCGACGGTGACCAGGGGCGGCTCGCCCTCGGAGCCCGCCTCCTCCCAGTCCGCCCACGCACGCGAGACGAACTTCGGCACGAACGTGATCATGACCACGCCGCCGTTGTCCGCGAGCCGGCCGAGCACGTCGTCCGGGACGTTCCGCGGGTGGTCGTCGACCCCGACGGTCGACGAGTGGCTGAACACCACCGGCTGCGTCGCGACGTCGAGGGTGTCCCGCATGGTCGAGGGCGCGACGTGCGACAGGTCGACGAGCATGCCGGTGCGCTCCATCTCGGCGACGACCTCGCGGCCGCGGTCGGTCAGGCCGCCGTGCGCCCGGGCCCCGGTGGCGGAGTCGGCCCACGTGGTGTCGTCGTTGTGCGTCAGCGTCATGTACCGCACGCCGAGCCGCGCGAAGGTCCGGAGCACGGCCAGGTCGTCGCCGATCGAGTGGCCGCCCTCGGCCCCGAGGAACGACCCGATCCGCCCGGCGTCCACAGCCCCACGGAGCTCGGCCGCGGTGCGCACGAAGGTCAGGTCCTGCGGGTACGCGGCGATGATCCGGTGCGCGGTGTCGATCTGCTGGAGCGTGGTCCGGACGGGGTCCGGGTCGTCGGACGGCACGAACACCGACCAGAACTGCCCGACGACGCCGCCGGCGCGGAGCTTCGGCAGGTCGGTGTGCAGCGTCCCCTGCTCGGTGTCGATGCCCTCGACGCCGGAGTCGTGCGACTCGCGGCGCTCCCACGGCAGGTCGTTGTGGCCGTCGATGACGGGGAAGGCGAGGGCGTCGAGGGTCATGCCGTCGACGCTACCGCCCGGTCAGTAGGCTCGCGGTGTGCAGCCCGTGACGCTCCGCACCGACCGCCTGGTGCTCTCCGTGCCGACGACCGCGGACGCCGAGGACGTGGTCGCGTACGCGAACGACCCGGACGTCATCGCCTCCACCCCGGTGCCCGTGCCGTACGGCCACGCCGAGGCCCGGCACTTCCTCGAAGAGGTCGTCGCCGCCGGGTGGCGGGACGACGTCCGGTACGAGTTCGGCATCCGTCGCGCCGAGGACCTGCGCCTGCTCGGCACGGTCGGGCTGTTCGGCCTCGCCGACGGTGCGGCCGAGATCGGGTACGCGGTGCACCCGGACGGACGCGGGCACGGCTTCGTCACCGAGGCCGCCGACCGCGTGCTCCGCTGGGCGTTCGCCGACGCGCCGACGGGCCTCGGGCTCGTCCGGGTGCAGTGGCGCGCGCTCGCCGGGAACGCCGCCTCGGCCGCGGTCGCGCAGCGGCTCGGCCTGACGTACGAGGGCCGCCGCCGGTCCGGCTCGCTGCACCGCGGGCAGCGGCACGACGAGCTCACCGCCGCGGTGCTGCGCTGGGACGACCGCGCAGCCGCCACCGGATGGCCGGACCGGTGACGGTCACGTTCCGCCTGGTCACCGACCTCGCGACGTCGCCGGAGCGCGCCTTCGCGCTGTCGCTCGACGTCGGTGCGCACGAACGGTCGATGGCCGCGTCCGGCGAGCGGGCGGTCGCCGGCACGACGTCCGGCACGATCGGGCTCGGCGAGACCGTCACGTGGCGGGCACGGCACTTCGGGATCGTCTGGCGGATGACGAGTCGGGTCACCGCCCTGGAGGCTCCTGGTCGGTTCGTCGACGAACAGGTGCGTGGGCCGTTCGCCCGCTTCCGGCACGAGCACCGGTTCACGGCGTCGGCCGGCGGAACGCGGATGGTCGACGAGGTCACCCTGACGGCGCCCTTCGGTCCGCTCGGGCGGCTGGCGGAACGGCTCGTGCTCGGCCGGTACCTGCGCCGGCTGATCGCGGACCGGAACGCGTCGCTCCGGTCCGAGCTCGAGCGCGGCGGTCAGGACCCGGCGAGCTCCCCCAGCGTGTCGTAGGCCGCGGCCACGGCGTCGACCCGGGCACGCCCGGCTGGCCCGGCCGCCTCGTACACGTCGTTCGCGATCGCCGCGACGACCGCGAACATCGCCGCCATGGAGTCGAACGCCGACGGGGAGTCCACCGGGCACAGCACCGCGGTCGACGCCGGCGCGGCGATCACGGCCGCGGTCGGGTCGCCGAGCACGACGACGTCCGCCCCGGTCGCGACGCAGTGCCGGACGAGCCCCTCGGCCCCCGCGGCGTGCCGGCGGACCGTGACGAGCACCACGAGGTCGCGGCGGTCGAGGTCGGCGACCTCCTCCCCGAGCCGCTGCCCGGGCGCCGGACCGAGCCGGACGTCCGGTCGGACCTGCGCGAGCTGCGACCGGAGCTGCATGGCGACGGGGTGCGCCGCCCGCTCCCCGAACACGAGCACGCGGTGCGCGCGGACGATCCGGCGGGCGAGCCGCACCCGGTCGGCCCGGGCGAGGGAGGCGAAGGCGGCGTCGAGGTTCCGCGCCTCGACCGCGCGCTGGTCGACGTGCGCAGCGTCCTCGGCGGCCCACGGCAGACCGTTGCCCCGGGCCGACATGAGCTCCTGCCGCACCTGCGCCGCGTCCTGGAACCCGAGCGACCGCACCAGGCGGGACACGGTGGCCTTCGAGGTGCCGGACTCGGCGGCGAGCTCGGCCGAGGTCCCGACGAGCAGCAGCTCCGGGTCGTGCCGGACCATCGCGGCGACGCGGCGCTCGGCGGGCGACAGGCGGTCCCAGACGGCGTCGACGCGAGCGCGGACGTCGGTCACGGTGGCGCTCACGACCGCGCCGCCAGGTCGTCGGCGACGCGTTCGACCGCGACGGCGAGGGCGTCGAGTCCGAGGGCGACGTCGTCCTCGGACACGAACTCGTCCGGGTGGTGGCTGATGCCGTCCGGGTTGCGGAGGAACAGCATCGCGACGTCGGTCACGAGCCCGAGCGACATCGCGTCGTGGCCGGCGCGGGAGAACAGCTCCGCGGGGTCGGTCTCCCCCGTGGCGACGATCCCCGCCCGCACGGCGGCCGTCAGCCGGGGCGCGCAGAACACCGCCGGCGCCCGGTGCACCTCGGTCGGCGTGACGGTGACCCCGCGCCGGGCGGCGATCTCGTCGAAGGCCGCGACGATCGTCTCCCAGACCCGGTCCCGGCCCTCGTCGAACTCACCGCGCAGGTCGACGCTGAAGCGCGCGAGCCCGGGGACGACGTTGACGGCCCCGGGTTCGACGGTCATGGTGCCGACCGTCCCGACGTGCTGCTCGGCCCGGCAGATCCGCTCGACCGCGAGGGCGGCCTCGGCGGCGGTGAGCAGGGCGTCGTGCCGCCGCTCGTAGGGGGTGCCGCCGGCGTGCCGGGCTTCGCCCACGGCCTCGACGGCGAACCGCCGGGCGCTGGCGATGCTCGTGACGACGCCGAGCGCCTGGCCGGCCCGCTCGAGCCACGGCCCCTGCTCGATGTGCGCCTCGAGGTACCCGACGAGCCGCTCGGGGCGCACAGCGGCCTCGCCGACCCGCTCGGGGTCGAGCCCGAAGGCGGTGAACGCGTCGCGGAGCGTCACGCCGTCGCCGTCCTCGAGGTCCCACCAGCCCTCGTCCCAGACCCCCGCGACCGCCGAGGACCCGAGCAGGGCCTTGCCGAACCGGGTGCCCTCCTCGTCGGAGAACGCGACGACCTCGAGTGCGACGGGCAGCGGACCGGCGGCCGTCACGCGCGCCACGGTCCGGATCGCCATGAGCACCCCGACGACCCCGTCGTACCGGCCGGCGTCCACCACGGTGTCGAGGTGCGATCCGAGCAGCAGCACCGGGGCGTCCGGGGTGGCACCGGCGACCCGCCCGTGCAGGTTCCCGGCGGCGTCCTGCCACGTCTCGAGCCCGGCGTCGCGCATCCACCCGTCGACGACGGCGTTCGCGCGGGCGTGCTCCGGCGACAGGTACACGCGGGTGATCCGACCGTCGTCCTGCGACACGGCGGCGAGCTCGTCGCACCAGCGCACGACGGTCGCGGCGTCGGCGAGCGCCCGCCCGCTCGCGGTCGGCACGGTCTGGGCCGCCGCGGTCACGCCGACACCTCGACGAGCGACGGCGTCCCGACGGTCGACGACGCTCCCGCGTACACGTCGAGCGCCGCGTCGACCCCGCCGCCCTGCGGCACCGCGTGCCCGGCCCGGCGCAGCGCGTGCTCGAGCGCGGCGAGCGTCGTGACGACGGCGTCCTTGCGGGCGTTGTAGCCCATCGTCCCGAGGCGCCAGACGCGACCGTGCAGCGGGCCGAACGAGGTCCCGATCTCGATGCCGTGGTCCTCGAGCATCGCCGCACGCACGGCGTCCCCGACGACGTCGTCCGGGATCTCCACGGCGACGACGTTGTGCATCTTGTGCGCGAGGTCGCCGAACACCCGCAGCCCGAGTGCCTGCACGCCCTCGGTCATCGCGCGGCCGGCGGTGGCGTGCCGGGCGACCACGGCGTCGCGGCCCTCGTCGAGCAGGATCCGGGCGCACTCGTGTGCCGCGTAGAGCATCGACGCGGCCTCGGTGTGGTGGTTCAGCCGGCGGGGACCCCAGTAGTCGAGGATCATCGCGAGGTCGAGGTAGTTCGACCGGATCGGCTGCTCCGCCACGACGTCGTCGGCCTCGCGGATGCCGGCCTCGACGCTCCGGCGACCGTGGAGCACCTCGACCGCGCGCGGCGAGACCGTGAGGGGCGCGCTGCCGGACGGGCCGCCGAGGCACTTCTGCAGGCCGGCGGTCGCGGCGTCGATCCCCCACGCGTCGACCTCGAGCGGGTTGCCGCCGATCGTCGCGGTCGCGTCGGTGTAGAGCAGCGCCCCGTACCGGTCGCACACCGCGCCGAGCTCGTCGAGCGGCTGGTTCATCGTGGTCGAGGTGTCGCCCTGCACGACGGCGACGAGCTTCGGCCGCACACGCCGCACGGCCTCCTCGACGACCGAGACCGGGAACACCTGGCCCCACGCGGTCTCGACGGTGTGCACCTCGGCGCCGGCGCGGGTCGCGATCTCGACGAGCAGGTGCCCGAAGCGGCCGAACACCGGGACGAGCACGCGGTCACCGGGTGCCAGCAGGGACACGAGCGCCGCCTCGATGCCGGCGCGCGAGGTCCCGTCGACGAGCACGGTCCCGTCGTTCCCGGTGCCGAACACCTGCCGGTACAGCTCCTGCGTCTCGGACATCGTCCGCGTCATCCACGGGTCGTACTGCCCGACGAGCGGGGTCGACAGCGCGCGGAGCACCCGGGGGTCGGCGTCGATGGGTCCGGGCCCCATGAGGAGTCGGGCGGGCGGGTTCACCGGGTGCGTCATGACAGGTCCGTTCGTGCGTCGGTCGTTCCGGTGAGCAGGCTACCGGAACGTTCGTTTCGAGCGTGTTGCGGAGCAACGCGTGCCGGTCGCTCGAGCAGCCGGCCCTGGACGGCCGTCACCCCGCCGTCGGCGGTGGCGACCAGCTTGCCGCGCAACCAGGTCTCGGTGACCCGACCCCGTGCCTCCAGGCCGGCGAACGCGGAGACCCGGTTGCGGTGCGCGAGCCCGGCCACGTCGACCACCGACAGCGCGTCCGGGTCGAACACGGCGAGGTGCGCGACCGCACCCGGCGCGATCCGCCCGCGGTCGTCGAGTCCGACCAGGTCGGCCGGTCCGGTCGTGAACCACGGCAGCACCGTCTCGAGCGCGATGCCCCGCCGGACCGCCTCGGTCCAGACCGCCCGGAACCCCACCTGCAGCCCGGCGATCCCGCCCCAGGCGAGCCCCCAGTCGTCGGTCTTCAGGTCCGCGGTGGACGGCGAGTGGTCCGACACGACGCAGTCGATGGTTCCGTCGAGGAGCCCCGCCCACAGCGCGTCGCGGTTCGCGTCGTCGCGGATCGGCGGGCAGCACTTGTACTCGGTGGCGCCGTCCGGGATCGACCCCGCCTCGAACGCCAGATAGTGCGGGCACGTCTCGACGGTGATCCGCACGCCGTCGTCCTTCGCGGCCCGGATCATCGGCAGCGCCCCGGCGTCGGACAGGTGCAGCACGTGGACGCGGGCACCGGTCGCCCGCGCCCCGTCGACGACCTGTCCGATCGCGGAGCGCTCGGCGACCGGCGGTCGGGTCGCCAGGAAGTCCTCGTACCGACCGCCGAGCGCGTCGTGCGCGACGAGGTGCGCGGGGTCCTCGGCGTGCACGATCAGGAGCGCGTCGATCGCGGCGACCTCGGCGATCGCGGCCTGCAGCTGCCCGGGGTCGAGGTGCGGGAACTCGTCGACGCCCGAGGGTGCTGTGAAGCACTTGAACCCGAACACCCCCTCGTCGTGCAGGTCCGCGAGCGCCCCCGCGTTCGCCGGGACCGCACCGCCCCAGAACCCGACGTCGACCGCGACGCGGCCGTCCGCGCTCGCCCGCTTGACCGCGAGCGCCTCGGCGTCCACGGTCGCCGGGATCGAGTTGAGCGGCATGTCGACGATGGTCGTCACACCGCCGAGCGCCGCGGCGCGGGTGGCGGACGCGAAGCCCTCCCACTCGGTCCGCCCGGGCTCGTTGACGTGCACGTGCGTGTCGACGAGGCCGGGCAGGAGCACCTGGCCCGCCGGGACCGTCCGGTCCACGGCGGCGGGCACGTCCGCGTCGACCGGCAGCACGTCGGTGACGTGGCCGTCGCGGACGACGACCGCTGCGGGACACCACGCCCCGTCGACCCACGTCCGGTGGGCGCGCAGCACCAGGTCGGCCGGGAGGCGCGTCACGCCGCCACCCCGATCGTCGCGTCCGCCGGCTGGTCGCGTCGGAACCCCGCGAGGAGCCCCGTCACCGGCTTGGGCGGCGGCGGCGCGTACTCGCCGCACTTCCCGGTGCCGAGGCCGAGCCGGACGAGCGACTCGGCGAGGACCGTGGCCGCGGCGACGCCGTCGACCACGGGCACGCCGACGGCCCGCGAGACCTCGGCGCAGAGCTCGGCCATCCCGGCGCAGCCGAGCACGACCGCGTCCGCGCCGCCCGCGACGACCGCCCGGCACTCCTCGACGATCAGCTCCCGTGCGCCGGACGCGGGGTCGTCGAGCGCCAGGACGGCGACCTCGCACGCCCGCACCTCGGTGACGAGCGACGCGAAGCCGTACCGCTCGGCGAGCTCGTGCGCCCGACCGGTCGTCCGCGCCAGGGTCGTCACGACGCCGAACCTCCGACCGAGCATCGCCGCGGCGTGGAACCCGGCCTCGGCGATGCCGATCACCGGACCCGTGGCGATCTCCCGCGCGGCGTCGAGTCCCGGGTCGCCGAAGCACGCCACGACGTACGCGTCGACGCCCTCCTGCTCGCCGAGCGCGACCTGCTCGAGGAGCCCGGGGACCGCCAGGGCCTCCTCGTAGTGACTCTCGATCGACGCCGGGCCCATGGTGGGCGTGACGGCCTCGACGAGGGTCCCGGGGCCGGCGACCGCCGCGGCTGCGCGGCCGATCGTCTCGGTCATGGCGACGGTGGTGTTCGGGTTGACGACGCGGATGCGCATCGGGGTCCTTCCGGTGGTGCTGGGGCGGGTCGTGCTGGCCGTGCTCGTCGGGCTCGTCGTGCTGGCCGTGCTCGTCGGGCTCGTCGTGCTGGCCGTGCTCGTCGGGCTCGGGCCGGTGCGGTCAGTCGCGGCCGGGGGCGGCGCCGTGGTCGACCGTGGGGTCGTCGGCGGACAGCGCGGGCATGCGCGGCGACCGGTGCTCGAGGGCGCGGAAGAGCACGAGCCCGAGGCCGCAGCCGATGAACCAGCTGTAGTTCGACAGCCACGGCAGGACGCCGGTGGCGGGCGGCAGCACCGCGCTGGCGACCGACACGGCACCGGCGACGACGAGGGTCCAGATCGCGTTCGGGTTCCAGCCGTTGCGGTACCAGTAGCGCGCGGTCGGCTCCTTCGAGTACATGTCGTCGACCGCGACGCGCTGCTTCGCGACGAGGTAGTACCCGGCGATGAGGATGCCGAACAGCGGGCCGATGAGCGCACCGAGGATGCCGAGCGTGTATAGGATCGCCTGGTCGTTGCCGTACCAGTTCCACGGGGTCAGCAGGACCGAGCCGACGGCGGCGATCATGCCGCCTGCGCGCCAGCTGATCTTCCGCGGGGCGACGTTCGAGAAGTCGAACGCGGGGCTGATGAAGTTCGCGACGATGTTGATGCCGACCGTCGCGGTGACGAAGGTCAGTCCGCCGAGCAGCACCGCGAACGGCGCGTCGATCGCCTGCACGGTCTCGATCGGGTCGGTGATGAGCTTGCCGAACACCGGGACCGTGGCGCTCGCGCACAGCACGGTGAGGATCGAGAAGAACAGGAAGTTGACCGGCAGGCCCCAGAGGTTCCCGCGCTTGACGGCCCGGAAGCTGCGGCCGTAGCGCGAGAAGTCACCGAAGTTGAGCATCGGGCCCGAGAAGTAGCTGACGACGATCGCGATCGCCGAGAGCATCACCGGGATCGACGCGCCGAAGGACATCGGTGCGCCGGTGTGCAGCGTCAGCGAGATGTTGCCGATGCCGGCCTTCGCGACGAGGTACACGGCGAGGGCGATCATCACGACGTACACCGCGGGGCCGGCCCAGTCGATGAAGCGCCGGATCGCCTCCATGCCCATCGAGAACAGCGCCGCCTGGGCGACCCAGAGGATCGCGTACGAGATCCAGCCGAGCGCGGACAGGCCGAGGAACGAGTGGTCCAGGAGCGCAGTCGACCCGGGGACGAACTTCAGGAACACGATGTTGAGGGACTGCGCGGCGAGGAACGTCTGCACGCCGTACCAGGCCATCGCGATGAGCCCGCGGATGATCGCCGGGACGTTCGCGCCGACGACGCCGAACACCGCGCGGTTGATCACCGGGTACGGGACCCCGGTCCGCTGCGACGGCTTCGCGACGAGGTTCGCGAACACCTGCACGATCAGGATGCCGACGACCAGGGCGACGAGGACCTGCCAGCTCGCGATGCCCAGGGCGAAGAGCGACCCGGCGGTGACGTAGCCGCCGACCGAGTGCACGTCGGACATCCAGAACGCGAAGATGTTGTAGCTCGTCCAGCGCTGCTCGCGGAGCGGGGCGAGGTCCTCGTTGGTGAGCGCCGGGTCGTACCCGGGCTTGACGACACCGGCGCCCGCGCGGGCGGTCGACGGCGGAGTGGGGGCGTGGGGCGCGGCGACCGGGGTCGCGATCTCTGTGACCAAGGCGTCCTCCGTGGGAGTGGGAACGGGGGTGGGTCCCCGTGTTCCCCGACGCTAGGGAGCCTCTTCGCGCCGCCCGTTTCCCTCGTGTAACGGTCGTGTGACGCGACGACCGTCCTGGAACGCCTGTTCCGAGCGCTGGCAGCGGCTGATGAGGCCGGTGCAGCCGGTGCGGCCGGTCCTGCTGCTAGAACGCGTGCGTGCCGAGGAGCGCACCGGCCGCGTAGGTCGCGGCGAGGGCGAGCGCGCCACCCACCACGACCCGGACCGTCGCACGCCCGCGGCGGGCACCGCCCAGGACCGCACCGGTCGTGCCGGTCGCCGCGAGGGCCACGAGCACAGCGACGACGGTGACGACGATGCGGGAGGACTCCGGCGCCAGCAGCATCGCCAGGAAGGGCAGCAGCGCACCCGTCGTGAAGGTCGCCGCGGAGACCCACGCCGCGCGCCAGGGGCTGACGACCTCGTCCTCGGCGTCCCGGAGCGCGGCCGCAGCCCGACGACGACGGACCTCGGGGCGGACGAGCTGCCGGGCGACGGCCTCGGCGACGTCGTCGTCCACGCCGAGCGAGCGGTAGTGCGCAGCGAGGGTCGGCGCGTCCTCGGCGTCGGCCTCGAGCTGGGCCTGCTGCGCCGCCTGCCCGGTGCGCTGCGCGTCGCGGGCACCGCTCACCGAGATGTACTCGCCGAGGGCCATCGAGATCGCCCCGCCGACCAGGGCCGCGGTGCCCGCGGCGACGACGGGACCGGTGCCGGCTCCCGCACCCGCGACGCCGACGAGCACGGCGGCGACGGACACGATGCCGTCGTTCGCGCCGAGCAGGCCCGCTCGGAGCCAGTTGAGCCGGGCGGCGCTGGTGGCGTCGTCGTGCTCGGAGACGGGCAGGGCGAGGTCCGATGCGGTCGACATGTCGGCCATCGAACCACGGTCGCGGCCGGTCCGCCAGCAAGGGAAGGCTGCCCTGACCGGGGCTTTCCTGGTGAGGTGAGCCTCACCTGACCTGGGCGGATACCGCGCTCCAGACCCGGGTCGGACGGCCGCTCAGAGCGTGCGGGAAGGCCTCCCCGAGCGGCGCGAACCCGGCACTCCGGTACAGCGCGAGGGCCGCGGTGTTGTCGTCGAGGGCGTGCAGCTCCGTACGGTGGTGCCCGGCGTGGGCGGCTGCGGACACGGCAGCCGCGAGCAGGCGTCGGCCGAGCCCGTGCCCCTGCGCCGCGGGGTGCACAGCGAGCAAGCTGAGGTACGCCGCACCGGTGTCCGCTCCCCCGCCGGTGCCGGGCGCGGTCACGAGGGCGAAGCCGACCGGGCCGCTCCCCGGTGCAGTCTCGGCGACCACGAGGGCGACGCGCTCCGCGCCGAACTTGTCCCGGGCGCGCTCCCGCACGGCGTCAGAGGGCGGCAGGCCGTCGCGGGCGGCGACGGCCGCGACCCAGAGTTCGGTGGCGGCCACCGCGGTTCCGTCGTCGTCCGCGGTGCGCACGACGAAGGACGACCCGATCACCCGACCACTGTACGACCGCCGCGCGGGACCGCCGGTCAGACGGCCGACCGGGCGCCGATCCGGTAGCCGGCGCCCCGGTGTTCCTCGGGCAGCCGGTCGCCGCGGCCGTGCAGCTTGTGGCGCAGCGACCCCGCGACGTAGGCCTCGGGGTAGGCACCGCGGGCGCGGAGCTCGGGGATGACGAACTCGATGACGTCCTCCCAGGTCCCCGGGGTCACGGCGTACGCCAGGTTGAACCCGTCGACGTCGGTCTCCCGCTGGATCTCGACGAGCCGGTCCGCGATGGTTGCTCCGCTGCCGACCTCGACCGGGCCGAGTCCGCCGATCGCGGTCTGGCGGGCGATGTCCCGGACGGTCCAGTTCGCGCCGTCCTCGCCCGTCGCGGCGGACAGGTTCGCGGCCGCCGACTGGATCGCGTTCGACTCGATGTTCCCGAGGGGCTCGTCGAGGTCGTACTGCGACAGGTCGACGCCCATCCACCCGGAGTTGAGCACGAGCGCGCCTTCCTCGGACGCGTAGGACAGGTAGTCGCGGTGCTTCGCCTGCGCGGCCTCGTCGGTCGCGTCGGTGATGACCGTCAGGAGCGTGTAGATCTTCGCGGCGTACCGGTCCCGCCCGGCGGCCTCGAGCGCGTCGCGGATCTTCCGGACGGTGGCGGCGAGCTGCGGGAGCGTGGGCGCGCCGACGAACACGGCCTCGGCGTTCTCCGCCGCGAAACGCACGCCCCGCGGGGACGCCCCGGCCTGGTACACGACGGGGCTCCGCTGCACCGAGGGCTCGGAGAGGTGGATGCCCGGGACGTCGAAGTGCTGCCCGTGGTGCTCGATGGGGTGGACCTTCGCCGGGTCGGTGAACACCCCGGACGTGCGGTCCTCGACGACGGCGTCGTCCTCCCACGAGCCCTCCCAGAGCTTGTAGAGGACCTCGAGGTACTCGTCGGCGACGTCGTAGCGGTCGTCGTGCGACAGCTGGTCCGTCTGGCCCATGTTCCGCGCGGCGCTCGGCAGGTAGCCCGTCACGACGTTCCAGCCGATGCGGCCCTTCGTCAGGTGGTCGAGCGTCGAGATGCGGCGGGCGAACGGGTACGGGTGCTCGTACGCGGTACCGGCGGTGATGCCGAAGCCGAGGTGCTCGGTGACGGCGGCCATCGCGGACACGAGCAGGATCGGGTCGTTGACCGGGACCTGCGACCCGGTGCGGAGCGCGGCCTCGTTCGAGTCGCCGTACACGTCGTAGGTGCCGAGCACGTCCGCGATGAAGATGCCGTCGAACGTCCCGCGCTCGAGCGTCTTCGCGAGCTCGGTCCAGTACGACAGGTCGTTGTAGTGCCGCGAGCGGTCGCGCGGGTGCCGCCACAGTCCGGAGGACTGGTGCGCGACGCAGTTCATGTCGAACGCGTTGAAGCGGATCTGCCGGGTCGCGGTCTCACGGGGCTCGGTGTCGTTCGTCGAGGTCACGTCGCGAAGCTACGTCGCGCAGCGCCGTCCGTCACGGACGGTGACGTTGCGTGACGCTGCAGGACGCCACCGGCGGCTGTCGGAGACCCCTGCCCACCGCCGGGTCCGACGCTCAGGCGGCGGACGCCTCGCGCACGGCGGCCTCGGCGGCGACCCACGCGAGCATGCCGCACTTCACACGCATCACGAACTTCGAGACGCCGTGGAACGCCACGAGGTCCTCGAGCACGTCCTCGTCGGGCTCCCCCGCCCCGCGCGAGCGCATCATCGTCCGGAACGCCTCGGTGAGCTCGAGCAGCTCGGGGACGGTCCGCCCGGGGGCCATGTCGGCGAGGACGGAGGCGGACGCCATCGAGATCGAGCACCCGTCGCCCTGCCACCCGATCGCCGCGATGCGATCCGTGCCGGGCTCGAGGCGGACGCTGACGGTGATCTCGTCGCCGCAGGTCGGGTTCCGCTCGAAGTGCGACGCATCGGCGTCGTCGAGCACGAGGTCGCCGTGCCGGGCCTTGGCGTGGTCGAGGATGACCTGCTGGTAGAGCGAGTCGAGGCCGTTCACGAGGATGCTCCGAAGTAGTCGCGGACCTCGGCGACGGCCGCGAGGAACCGGTCGACGTCCTCGTCGGTCGTGTACACGTACGTGCTGGCGCGGCTCGTGGCGGTCAGGCCGAGCCGGCGGTGCAGCGGCTGGGCGCAGTGGTGGCCGGAGCGGACCGCGATCCCCTGCGCGTCGAGGTACTGGGAGACGTCGTGGGCGTGCACCCCGTCGACGTCGAACGCGACGAGCCCGGAGCGCGGGACCCCGACGGGCGGTCCGACGACGCGGATGCCCGGGACCGCGGCGAGGCCCTCGAGCATGCGCTGCGCGAGCGTCTCCTCGTGGTCGCGCACCCGGTCCGTGCCGATCCGCTCGAGGTACCGGACGGCCTCGGCGAGCGCGACGGCCTGGGACACCGGCTGCGTCCCCGCCTCGAACCGCTCGGGCGCGGGCATGAAGTCCGACGACTCCATCGTGACGGTGGTGATCATCGAACCGCCGGTGCGGAACGGCGGCAGGGCGTCGAGGAGCTCCTGGCGGCCCCAGAGCACGCCGATGCCGTTCGGTCCGAGCATCTTGTGCCCGGAGAACGCCGCGAAGTCGACGTCGAGCGCCCCGAGGTCGAGGGGCCTGTGCGGCGCGGACTGGCAGGCGTCCAGGACGACCAGGGCGCCGTGCTCGTGCGCGGCGGCCACGACCTCGGCCACCGGCGCGATCATGCCCGTGACGTTCGAGACGTGCGCGAACGCGACCACCCGGGTGCGCGGCCCGATCAACGCGACCATGTCCGCCGCGGTCCAGGTGCCGTCGTCGGCGACCGGCACCCAGCGGAGCGTGGCACCGGTCAGGGCGACGAGCTCCTGCCACGGCACGAGGTTCGCGTGGTGCTCGGCCTCGGTCACGAGGACCTCGTCGCCCGGGCCGATGCGGAAGCGGTCCGCGGTGGCTCCCCCGCGACCGCGGCTCGCGTTGGCGATGCCGTACGCCACGAGGTTGAGGGCGTCGGTGGCGTTCGCCGTCCAGACGACCTCCGACGGCGAGGCCGCCCCGACGAAGCGCGCGACGGTGGCACGGGCGTCCTCGTAGGCGTCGGTGCTGAGCGCCGCGAGCGTGTGCGCGCCGCGGTGCACGGCCGCGTTGTCGGTCTCGAGGAACCGGCGCTCGGCGTCGAGCACCTGCACGGGGCGCTCGGCCGTCGCCCCGGAGTCCAGGTAGGCGAGCGGGTGACCGTTGACCTGTTGTTGGAGGATCGGGAAGTCCCGCTTGATCGCGGCGACCTCGGCGTCGGTCAGCGGCTGGTTCGGAGCGGGGACGGTCACCCCACAATCGTGGTCCGTCTCCGCCCCCGCGTCCAATCGCTACGAGCGGAAGTGCCGGTCCTACTGGTTGCCGATGTGCTTGTCGGCCTGGTCCCGCGCGCCGTCGATCTTGTCGTCGTACTTGCCGCCCGTTGCCTTCTTCACCGCGTCCGCGACGCCGTCGAGGATCTTGTCGCTGACGTCCTCGGCCTTCTCGCTCTTCAGTGCGTCCTGCACCTTGCCGTCCTGCAGGAACTGCTGTGCCTTCTTCGTGATGTCGTCGAACCCGGCCATGGCGGTCTCCTCGTGGTCGTGCGGGACCCCTCGCCCCGCGGTGCCGCCGATGCTAATCCGGGCAGCGGTCGGTGTCCGGGCCGGACGGAACAGGCGTCCGCAGCCCCGGTCGGGTCGTGCGGGTTCAGGCCATCTGGGCGCTGCGGCGGCGTGCGAGCAGGTACCCGACGGCGACGGAGCCGGTGATCGCGAGGAGCGACGGCACGAGGATGTCCGTGCCCTGCTGGGTGAACTCGACGACGAGCACGAGCGCGGTGAACGGCGCCCGCATCGTCGTGGCGAGGAAGGCCGCCGCACCGACGAAGGCGAAGGCCGCCAGGCTCGGGCCGTCGGCGGGCCAGAGCAGGATCCACGCCCCGCCGAGCGCGCCACCCACCGCCGAGCCGATCGCGATCGAGGGCGTCAGGGTGCCGCCGACCGCGCCGGCGCCGATCGTGGCCGACGTGGTGATGGTGCGCAGGACCCCGAGGAGCAGCAGGAACAGGATGGGCGACAGCCCCGCGAAGTCCGGGGACGACGAGGTCGCGTTCATCGCCACGAGCCCGAGCGCCCGGCCGTTGCCGAGGATCTCGGGGAACGGCACCGCGATGAGGCCGACCATCGCGAACACGACCGGCAGCACGACGAGCAGGTGCCAGCCCTTCGGCGCGGTGGCCTGCAGCCGGTTCGTCAGCTTCACGAACCCGACGCCGGCGAACCCGAGGAGCGGGCCCACCACGACCGCCCACACCAGGAGCGACGGCGTGAGGTGCATCGACGGCACGTGGTAGAGCACCTCGTCCGGGATCACGAGCCGTGCGGTGACCGCGGCGACGGCACTCGTCGCGAACGCCGGCAGCGCCGTCGCGAACGTGAGCTCCCCGAGCAGGACCTCGACGGCGAACAGCGCCCCGCCGAGCGGCACGTCGTAGACCGCGGCGAGACCAGCGGCCGCGCCGCAGGCGACGAGGATCTTCGTCTCGCGCGCGGTCAGGCCGGCCTTCGCGGTGACGAGCTGCGCGAGCCACGCCCCGATCTCCCGGGGCGCGACCTCCTTCCCGATGGAGGCGCCGAGCCCGACCGCGAGGATCTGCACGCCCGCGTTCGCAATGGTCGACAGGGCTGGCATCCGCTTGCCGCCGACGGCCGCCGGCACCGACACGACGGGCTTCGCCCACCGGCGGAGCGCCCACCACGCGACGCCGGTCAGCACACCGGCCGCGGCGAGCGCGGCGAACCGGTTCCAGCCGGAGGGCGCGTCGGCCGCCTCGAGGTGCCCGCCGAAGGGGTACCCGAAGGCGACGAACTGGATGAGCTGGAGCGCGAGCCACACGCTGATGCCCGCGACGCCGCCGGCGACGCCGACGAGCGCGGTGATCACCGCGAGCTTGACGGCCCAGCGTGCACTCCCGGCGACCGGCGTGGACGTGCGTGTCGCGTTCCCGGTCTGCGGCATGTCCGGAAGCCTAGCGGCCGCCGGAGCGGTCCACTGCCGGCCTGGAGGATCGTGGCGGAGCCCGCCACGATCCTCCAGGCCGTCCCGTGTCGGGCTGGCGCGTCCCGGGTCAGACGGCCGTCACGCGGAACGGGACCACGCAGTCCGCGGGGAGCAGCGGGACCTCGAGGCCGACGGTGCCGAGGACGCGGCCGGGGAACCGGCGCTCCCCCGCCCACCACGACGGCGGGTTCAGCAGGTGGTCGGGGCCGCGGAACACCGGGTCGACGCGGTAGGTGACGCCGGGGTCGAGGTCGCGGAAGCGCATCGGTCCGGTGCCCGACACCTCGGAGCGGCCCGTGCTGACGAGGAAGAACAGTGCGTCCCGACGGTCCGGCGCGACGACCCCGTACACGAGGCGCGTGGGGTCGACCTCGTCGTTCCGGACGAGGTCCCCGCCGTGCAGCAGGCCGCGCCACTCCCGGTGGAGCGCGATCCAGTCGGCGAGCGTCGCCTCCTCCTCCGGGGTGGCCTGGGTGAGGTCCCACTCGATCCCGAAGTGCCCGATCATCGCCGTGCCCGCGCGGAACGACACGTCGTGGTGGCGTCCGGTGCTGTGGCTCGTGCCGCTCGCGACGTGCGCGCCGAGGAGCTCCGGCGGCAGCAGCTGCTGCGTCCACCGGTGCATCTGCTGCCGCTCGAGCGGGTCGATGTCGTCGGACACCCAGACGCGGTCGGTGTGCTCGAGGACGCCGAGGTCGACGCGTGCCCCACCGGAGGCGCAGGCCTCGATCTCGAGCGCGGGGAAGCGCTCCTTGAGCGTCGCCATGAGCCGGTAGGCGGCCTGGGTCTGCTCGTGCACGGCGGCCCCGCCCCCGCGGTGCCCGGCCTCGACCAGGTCGCGGTTGTGGTCCCACTTGACGTAGTCGATGCCGTACTCGCCGATGATCGCGGTCATCCGGTCGAGGACGTGTGCGAAGGCCTCGGGGATCGCGAGGTTGAGGACCTGCTGGTCGCGGGAGCGCACCGGCAGCCGCCCGTCGGCCTGCATGATCCACTCCGGGTGCGCCCGGGCGAGGTCGCTGTCCTCGTTCACCATCTCGGGCTCGAACCACAGGCCGAACTGCATGCCGAGGGCACGGACGCGGTCGACGATCGGGCCGAGGCCGTCCGGCCAGACGCCCTCGTCGACGTACCAGTCGCCGAGTCCGGCGTGGTCGTCGCGGCGGTGACGGAACCAGCCGTCGTCGAGCACGTACCGCTCGACGCCGAGGCGCGCGGCCCGCTCGGCGAGCTCGGTCAGCTTGGCGAGGTCGTGGTCGAAGTAGACCGCCTCCCACACGTTGATCGTGACCGGGCGCGGCGACGTCGGGTGCTGCGGTCGGCTGCGGAGCCAGCGGTGGAAGCGGCGCGCCTGGTCGTCGAGGCCGTCTCCGTACGCGGCGTGGACCCACGGCCCCTCGTACGTCTCCCCGGTGCCGAGACGGACCTCGCCCGGCAGCAGGAGCTCCGAGCCACCGGCCACCTGGCGTCCGGTCGACAGGCGCTCGGCGTAGTGCCGGTGGTTGCCGCTCCAGGCCGTGTGCACACCCCAGACCTCACCGGACGCGAACCCGAACCCGGGGACGCCGACGCTCAGCACGGTCGCGGCGTCCGGACCGGTGCGCCCCTTGCGGCTGTCGCGCTCGTGCGTGCCGACGACGAGCTCCCGGCGCTGCGGGGTGCGCTCCTTGCCCCAACGGCCGGCGAGGTCGAGGACCTCGCGGGCGCGGGACGGGACAGGGAAGGCGACGGTCAGGTCGTCGACGGTGTAGGTCCCCGCGGCGGTGTTCGTGACGGCGGCCCGGGCGCGGACGAGTCCGGACGCGAGCAGCTCGACGGTGACGCGGACGGCGAGCCCGGCGGTGCGGTCCTCGGCGTCGGCCGTGACGGTGCCGCCCGTGCCCGTGCCCGCGTCCGTGCCAGCGCTCGTGCCCGTGCCCGCGTCGTCGCGTCCGTCGTCCCCGTGCAGCCGCACGTCCAGGGCCGTCACGGTGAACGCGGGCGACCAGTCCCGGCCGTCACGGTGTCCGGCGAGTCCGGGGCGCCCGCTCCACCCACGGTGCGGTTCGGGCAGGACCGCGAGCCGGACCGGCACGTCGGGCTCGTTCTGCGCCACCGGCGGCACCGCGGCGGCGGCCAGGGCGACGAGGGCGTCCTCGTCGAGGGCGCCGAGCCCGGCCCCCCAGTGCACGATCGCCGGCAGCGCGGCATCGCGGCAGTCGAGCACGAGGGACACGCCCCCTGCGGTCAGGTGGACGATCCCCGGCGTCGGGGAGCTGGTGGTCGTGGTCGCTGCGGTCTGGGTCGGCATCGTTGCTCCGGTCGGCGTCGTCGGCAGGACGAGCCTCCCCGCCTGGGAGCGCTCCCGCAACTCGACGCGCGCGCTCGGGTCAGAACCAGCGCTTCACCTTGAACACGACGTACAGGACGGCGGCGAACAACACCATCGCGACGATCGACAGCGGGTAGCCCCACGTCCACGACAGCTCGGGCATGTGCGTGAAGTTCATGCCGTAGATCGCGGCGATGAGCGTCGGGGCGAACAGGATCGCCGCCCAGCCGGAGATGCGCTTCGTGTCGTCGTTCTGCTTCTGCGCCGCCAGGGTCGAGTCGACCGTCAGGGCGTTCTGCAGCAGGGAGCGGAACGTGTCCAGGCGCTCGACGGTCCGGATCGCGTGGTCGAGCACGTCCCGGAAGCGCCGCTGCATCTCGACCGGCAGGTGGTACTTGTCGGCGCCGCGGTGCAGGTTCTCGATCATGCCGATGAGCGGACGGGCGGCCCGCTGGAAGTCGACGACCTCGCCGAACAGTTCGTAGATGCGCTTCGAGACCCCGGGGACGCCGGAGAACAGCTGGTCCTCGATCTGGTTGATGTCCTCCTCGAGGCCGTCGATCACGGGCGCGTACCCGTCCACGATCGAGTCCATCAGCGCCCAGAGCTGCGCCTGCGGCCCCACCGTGACCAGACCGGGCTTGCCGCTCATCCGCTGCAGCGCGCGCGGGACGGCCTGGGGACCGCGGGGGTCGGCCGGCACGACCGCGAGGAAGAACGACTCCCCCACGAAGGCGTGCACCTCGCCGAACTCCACTTCCTCTCGGCCGTCGTGGTACACGGCGGGCTTCAGCACGGCGAAGAGCGTCGATCCGTACCGCTCGAGCTTCGGGCGCTGGTGCCCCTCGGCGGCGTCCTCCACCGCGAGCTCGTGCAGCCCCAGGGCCACCGCGACGTCCCCGAGCTCCTCGGCGTCCGGGCGGTGCAGCACGATGCACGCGCTCGCACCCTGGTCGCCGATCATCCGGAAGGTCGTCTCGAGCGAGGGGCACACGATCGGGGCGATCCGGTCGACGTAGACGGTGTTGAGCTCGACGGTCACGAGGCAACCGTACGCACCACGCACGGCCGACGTGCCGGACGCGGGGCGTGCCTCCCGGCCGTGGCCCGTCCCCCGCCCGCTGGACGCGCGCTGCGCGCGGGGGGCGACCACGCGCCTACCGTGCAGGTCATCAGCATGCTGACGAAGGGAGTGGTCATGGGCAAGGCCTGGAGGATCGTGGTCGCGGTGAGCGCGGTCGTCGCGGTGGTCGGCGCGTTCGTCGGGTCCGGAGCGGTGGTGGGCACCCCGATCCAGGACGCGGCCGGCGGGGCGCTGTCGGCGTCCTCGACCGCCATCGCGCCGGACGGACCGGCGTTCTCGATCTGGAGCGTCGTCTACGTCGGGCTGCTCGCGTACGCGGTGCGGCAGTGCTTCCGGACCGCCGACGACGCGCGGCACGCACGGCTCGCGCTGCCCGCGACGCTGTCCCTGCTGCTGAACGCCGCGTGGATCCTGTCCGTGCAGTTCGGGGCGCTGTGGCTGAGCGAGCCGGTCATCGTCGCGCTGCTCGTGGTGCTCGTGTGGACGTTCGCGGTGCTGCGGCGGACCACGGCGTCGGGCGTCGTCGAGCAGGTGCTGACCGACGGGACGTTCGGGCTGTACCTCGGGTGGGTCTGCGTCGCGACGGCGGCCAACACCGCGGCGGTGCTCGCGGCGGCCGGGTTCGAGGGCTTCGGTCTCGGCCAGGACGTCTGGGGCGTGGTCGTGGCGCTCGTCGCCGGGCTCGTCGGGGTGCTCCTGGCGGTGTGGGGCGGCGGACGACTGGCCCCGACGGTGTCGCTCGCGTGGGGCCTGGCCTGGGTCGCGGTCGGGCGGCTCGACGGGCCGCTCGTGTCCGTGCCGACGGCCGTGGCCGCGGTGGTGTCGATCGCGGCGGTCGTGCTCGTCACCCTCGTGGTGCGCACCCGCGTCGGGTGGGTCGGGGCGCGCCGCGGCGCGGGCGCCGCGCGGGTGGCGTAGGCCGCGCCGGGGCGGCGTAGGCCGCGCCCCGCCGGACACCTTTCGCGCTCAGCGACAGTTCACGGGCTCGTGAGCCCGTGAACTGTCGCTGAGCGCGTGAACCGGCACCGGCCACCGCGCGCGGCGCGACCACGCCGCGCACGCCGTGCGGCGCGCTACCGCGCGGCCGCCAGCCCGTGCGCGGCGGCCACCGCCTCGTTCACGACGCGGCCCGCGTGCACGTTCAGCCCCTTCGCGAGCGCCGGGTCCGCCTCGGTCGCCCGCTCCCAGCCCTGGTCGGCGACGGCGAGGGCGTACGGCAGCGTCGCGTTCGTCAGCGAGATCGTGCTCGTGCGCGGCACCGCCCCGGGCATGTTCGCCACGCAGTAGTACACGGCGTCGTGCACCCGGAAGGTCGGGTCGTCGTGGGTGGTCGGCCGCGAACCCTCGAAGCACCCGCCCTGGTCGATGGCGATGTCGACGAGCACCGAACCCTCGCGCATGCCGGCGACCATCGCGTCGGTCACGAGCTTCGGCGCCGAGGCCCCGGGGATGAGCACCGACCCGATCACCAGGTCCGCGTCACGCAGCGCCTCGGCGATCGCGTGCGACGAGGACCGCAGCGTCGTGATGCGGCCGTCGAAACGGGCGTCGAGCGCACGGAGCCGCGGCAGGCTGATGTCGAACACGGTGACCTCAGCGCCCAGGCCGAGCGCCATCGTCGCCGCGTGCTCGCCCGCGACGCCACCGCCGATCACGACGACCCGGCCCTTCGGCGTCCCGGGGACCCCGCCGAGCAGCAGGCCGCGGCCGCCCGCGGTGCGCATGAGCTGCGCCGCGCCGACCTGCACGGACAGTCGTCCGGCGATCTCGGACATCGGCGAGAGCAGGGGTAGCGACCGGTCCGGCAGCTGCACGGTCTCGTAGGCGATCGCGGTCGCGCCGGACTCCACGAGCGCCGACGTGAGGGGGCGGTCGGCGGCCAGGTGCAGGTACGTGAAGAGCACCTGCCCGGGGCGGATCGAGGCGTACTCCGACGCCACGGGCTCCTTCACCTTGAGCACGAGCTCGGCCCGGGCCCAGACCTCGGCGGCGGTGTCGACGACCATGGCCCCGGCGGCGCGGTACTCGTCGTCGCCGAAGGACGACCCGGTGCCGGCGCCGGCCTGCACGAGGACCTGGTGGCCGTGCAACGTCAGCTCACCGACCCCCGCCGGCGTCGCCGCGACGCGGTACTCGTTGTTCTTGACCTCTGTGGGGACGCCGATCAGCATCACGGACTCCTTCGTGGGCGGTGCAGGTACGACCACGATGCGCTCTGGTTCGTTACGGGCGCGTTTCCGCCGAACATCTGCGCGATGGTACGCCGTTCGGTGCGACGAGGTTCGGCGGACGGGTCAGATCGCCTTGCCCGGGTTGAGGATCCCGAGCGGGTCGAACATCGCCTTCACACCCCGCTGCAGGTCGAGGACGTCGTCACCGAGCTCGTCGCCGAGCCACCGCCGCTTGAGCACCCCGACACCGTGCTCACCGGTCAGCGTGCCCCCGAGGTCGATCGCCGCGCGGAACAGCTCGTCGGCCGCGGCCCAGACGTGCGCGGGCACCTCGTCCCCCGCGAAGACGAAGTTCGGGTGCAGGTTGCCGTCCCCCGCGTGCGCAACGGTCGGGATCGCCACGCCGTGCCGGCGCCCGATCGCCTCGACCCGCTCGAACATCTCGGCGAGCCGGCTCCGCGGCACCGCGACGTCCTCGATCAGCACCCGGCCGCGCGCCTCCATGGCCGGGTGGAAGGACCGTCGGACGGTCAGCAGGCGCTCACGTTCCACGGCGGACGTCGCGTGGTGCACGGTGCCGCCCTCGGCCTGGAGGCGCGGTGCGGCTCCCAGCGCGGCCTGCGCTGCGTCCGGCCCGTCGAACTCGACGAGCAGGAACGCCCCGTCCGCCGAGCTGCTCCCGAGCGTCTCGGTCAGCACCTGCGGTCCGAGGTGCGCGGCGATGCCCGCGAGGGCGGCCGCGTCGAGCAGCTCCACCGTCGACGGCCGGCTCGCGCCGGTCACGACGGCCGCGGCACCCCGGGCCGCGTCGGCCACCGTCGGGAACACCGCCCCGAGCGTCGCGGGCGCTCCGGCCGGCAGCGGCACGAGTCGGACGGTCGCCCCCACGACCACCCCGAGGGTGCCCTCCGATCCGACGAACAGCGCCGTCAGGTCGAGGCCGGTGACGCCCTTGACCGTGCGGCGTCCGGTGGAGACGAGCCGGCCGTCCGCCAGGACCACGTCGAGTCCGAGCACAGCCTCGCGCGTCACGCCGTACTTGACGCAGCGCAACCCGCCGGCGTTCGTGGCGATGTTGCCGCCGACGGTCGAGATCGCAGCGCTGGCGGGGTCCGGGGCGAAGCGCAGACCGTGCGCGGCGACCGCGGCGTCGAGCGCACCGTTCAGCACGCCTGGCTCGACGACGGCGTACTCGTCGGCGACCGAGACCTCGATGATGCGGTCCATCCGGGCGACGCTGAGCACGACGGAGCCCTCGGTGCCGTTCGCGCCGCCGGCCAACCCGGTGCCGGCGCCACGCGGGACGACCGGCACCCGCGCCGCGGAGCAGGTCCGGAGCACGGCCTGGACGTCGGCGACCGACCGGGCCTCGACCACGGCGACCGGCCCGCCGGGTGCGGTCCAGCCGGACTTGTCGGTCCGTGCGGCGTCGAGCACCGCCGGGTCGGTGCGGACGACGGTGCCGTCCGGGTCCGCGAGGGCGGAGCGGAGGGCGGTGACGACGGTGTCCATGCCCGCCACGCTACCGAGCCGTGCGCCGCCGACCGAGCACGTGCCCGGGATCAGCGGGTGCGGAGCGACTCGCTGGGGAGCTCGCCGAAGCGGGCCCGGTAGGTCGCCGAGAACCGACCGAGGTGCCCGAAGCCCCATGCGCGGGCGATCTCCGCGACGTTCGTGACGTCCCGGTCCGCCCGGAGCAGGTCCACCCGGGCGCCGTCGAGCCGGACGCTCCGGAGCAGGTCGCCCGGCGTCTGGTCCAGGTGGCGCCGGAGCGACTGCTGCAGGCCACGGGGGCTGAGCCCGGCGGCTTCGGCGATCTCGGTCGTCCCGATGGGTTCGCGGGCGTGGGCGTGCACGTACTCGAGCGCGCGTCGCAACCGGTCGTGCTCGGGCCCCGAGCCGGTGACGGACGAGCGCCAGCGATCCCGTCGCGGGAACGCCTGCACGGCGGCGGCGACGAACGACTCGGCGATCGACCGCTGCACGATCGGCGTCAGGTCGTGCTCGACGTCGAGCCAGGTGCCGGAGTGCGCGCGGACGACGGACTGCCAGGCGCGCAGTCCCTCGGCCGTCGGACGACGCATCGGCTCGAACGCGAAGTCGTCCTCGCCGACCACCGACCGCACGAAGTCGCGGTCGAGGTGCACGAGGTTCAGCCCGATGTCCCGGTGGTGCAGCGCGTACGCCTCGGCGAAGGGCAGCACGACGGGGACGCCGGGCTCGAGCGCGTGCTCGCGTCCCTGGAACGTGATCGTGCTCGTGCCCGAGCGCATCCACGCGACGAGGAACTCGTCGTCGACCAGGCTCTCGGTCTGCAGGTCGACCAGCAGCCGCGAGGACCGGAGCGACATCCGCGCGTCACCGACGCCCGCGAAGTCCCAGTGCTGCTGCGTGTGCGTCCGGCGGACGCGAGGCGCTCGGAAGTCGTAGTCGCCCGTGAAGAAGGCGAGGGCTTCGTCGATGTCGGTCCCGGCGAGGCGGCGGAAGTAGCGGGCGCCACGGCGCCGACCGTCGTCCTGGCGGCTGGCATCGGTGGCGTCCGGCGACGTCGGGACACCCGGAACGGGCGCCGTCGGCGGCTGGGTCGCACGAGTGAACACCATGCACCGGAGCCTAGGGCGGACCACCGACATCGAGTCGGTCAGGAACTGACCTAGGGCTGCAGGATCGCCTGCCCGACGCTCTCGTCCAGGATCAGGTCGGTCACGAGTCCCGCGGCGAGGGCGCCCTTGAGCGACGCCGCCTTCCCCCGGCCCGCGACGACGCACACCCGGCGGGGCGCCCGCTTGATCGTGTCGAGGTCGGGTCCGCCGGCGCGCGCGTTCACGCCGATGTCCTTCCACGACCCGTCCGCCCGGTAGAAGACCGTCGAGACGTCGCCGACGACCTCGGCCTGCGCGAGCTCGTCGCGGTCGGCCGGGTCGAGGTACCCGCCGGAGTACACGTGCGAGGGCACCGGGGCCTGCGGCGCGCCGACACCGAACACGACGAGGTCCATCCGCTCGTGCAAGTCGAGCACGCGGCGGATGGAACGCTCGCGGAAGAGCATCTCCTTCGTCGCCGGGTCGTCGAAGAACGCCGGGACGGGGAACTGCTGCACGAACGCGCCGTACGCCTCGCCGAACCGCCGCAGGATCTCGGACGCGTAGACGATGCCGGTCGTCCGGGTGTTCGCCGCACCGTTGATCTGCACGACGGTCGAGCCGTGGGTCGTCTTCGGCACGAGGTACCGACTCACCGCGCTCACGGTCGAGCCCCACGAGATGCCGACCACCATGTTCGACTCGACGTACTGCGTCAGGATGCGCGCGGCGGACAGGGCGACACGCTCGAGCCGGTCGACGTCGCTCGTGTGGTCCGGCACCGGCACGACGTGGGCGTGCACGCCGAACCGCGCCCGGATGTTCCGGCTGAGCGCTGCCGCCTGGTCGAGCGGCGAGCGGATCTGGATGTCCACGAGCCCGGTGTCCCTGGCGTACTTCAGCAACCGCGAGACCGACGACCGCGAGGTGCCGAGCTCGTCCGCGATGGCGTCCATCGTCAGGTCCTGCAGGTAGTACAGGTGTGCGGCGCGCAGCGCCTGCTGGGTCCGCATCGGCTGCGCAGCATCGCTCATGGGAACCGAGCATGCACGGACGTGCACGGCCTCTGCAACCCCTGTCGCGCCTCCCGTCCGCTCCCCGGCCCCGTGCCGGGCCGCAGCGACAGGTGTGCTGCACGTTCGTGCACGTAGGTTGCCCGACCTCCCACCGAGGCGCACGATCGGAGTCGACCCCACGGAACCGACCCAAGGAAGCGACGCACCATGTCGAAGAAGACGCAGCCCCGGAACACGGTGACCGCGCTCACCGAGCGCCCCAACGCCCAGGTCCTCATCGTCGGTGGCGGCATCAACGGCATCGCCACCTTCCGCGACCTCGCCCTGCAGGGCGTCGACGTCGTGCTCGTCGAGCGCGGCGACTACGCCGGCGGCGCCTCGGCCGCGTCCAGCCACATGATCCACGGCGGCATCCGCTACCTGGAGAACGGCGAGTTCCGCCTGGTGCGCGAGAGCGTGCAGGAGCGCAACGGCCTGATCCGCATCGCGCCGCACTACGTGAAGCCGCTGCAGACGACGATGCCGATCTTCTCGACGTTCTCCGGCATCATGAACGCCCCGCTGCGCATGCTCACGCACAAGCAGCGCTCGACCAAGGAGCGCGGCGCCGCGCTCATCAAGATCGGCATGACGATCTACGACTCCTTCTCGCGCGACGGCGGCTCGGTGCCGAAGCACCGCTTCCTCACGAAGAAGGCCGCGCTGGCCGACATGCCCGCGCTCAACAAGGACCTGAAGTACACGGGCACCTACTACGACGCGTCCGTGCACGAGCCGGAGCGCCTGGCGCTTGACGTGCTCAAGGACGGCCTCGCAGCAGCGAAGGGCTCCGGCAGCGCCGCGACCGCCCGCTCCGTCAACTACGTCGAGGCAGCCGGCACCCGCGACGGCGGTGTCGTGCTCCGCGACCGCGAGACCGGCGAGGAGTTCGTCTTCTCGGCCGAGGTCGTCGTGAACGCCTCCGGCCCCTGGACCGACCTGACGAACCAGGCGTTCGGCGGCGAGACGAAGTTCATGGGCGGCACGAAGGGCTCGCACATCGTCGTCGACAACCCCGAGCTCCTCGAGGCGACGAAGGGCCGCGAGCTGTTCTTCGAGAACAACGACGGCCGCATCGTCCTCATCTACCCGCTGAAGGGCCGGGTGCTCATCGGCACGACGGACATCGACGCCGACCCGTCGCAGCCGGCGGTGTGCACCGAGGAGGAGGTCGACTACTTCTTCGGGCTCGTCAAGCACGTCTTCCCGCAGATCGCGCTCGACCGCGACCACATCGTGTACCGCTACTCCGGCATCCGCCCGCTCCCCCGCCACGAGGACACCGCCCCCGGCTTCGTGTCCCGCGACTACCGGATCGTCGACACCCCGATCGCCGGCCTGCCCGGCACGACCGTGCTCTCGCTCGTCGGCGGCAAGTGGACGACGTTCCGTGCCCTCGCCGCGCACCTGTCCTCGGACGTCACGACGAAGCTCGGCGTGGACCGGAAGGTCGACACGACGGGCATGCCGATCGGCGGCGGCAAGGACTTCCCGACGACCGACGCCCAGCGCGCGCTGTGGATCAAGTCGCACCGGGACGGTCTCGACGAGCAGCTCGTCGACGGCCTGCTCGAGCGCTACGGCACCCGTGCGGCCGAGGTCGTGGACGTCCTGACCGACGGCCCGGTCGAGCCGCTCGAGTCCGACCCGACGCTCACCCGTGCCGAGGTCGCGTACTTCGCCGAGCACGAGCAGGCGGTCCACCTGGTGGACGTGGTGCTCCGCCGCACGAACCTGGCGTTCGTCGGCGGCGTCACGATCGACCTGCTCGACGAGCTGGCCGACGTCCTCGCCGGTGCGCTCGGCTGGACGGCCGAGGAGCGCGCGGACGAGGTCCAGCGCACGCTCGACGTCCTGCGCGAGTCGCACGGCGTGATCGTGCCGCTGCACACGTCGGCGGCGCAGCCCGCGTAGTCGGTCGCGACCACCCCACGGACGGGAGGCACGGTGCCAGCTGGCACCGTGCCTCCCGTCCGTCGTGTGGTCACGTCTGCTGCAGCGCGACGCCGCGCCCGGCGCCGAGACGCCGACTCGTCCGCGAGACGCCGCCGGATCCGGCGGCGTCTCGCGGCGACGAGTGCGCCTCGCCGCGCTAGAACCGCTCGCCGGTCGGGTCCTGCGCCGTGCGGTCGACGAGCTCGTCGCCGCCGACCGGCTCACCCTCCCAGTCGACCAGGCGCCACCCGTCGGCGGTCGAGCCCTCGAGCTCGACGATGCCGGTGTTCTCGAGGTTGCGCTTCGTCCCGAACTCGTCCGGGGTGTTCTGCGCGACGGCACTCGCCCACGTCCGGATCGCCGCGCCGTGGCTGACGACCGCGGCGACCGCGACGCCGGTGGCCTCGACCTGCCGGATCGCGCCCTCGTAGCGGGCGAAGAACTCCTCGCCGCTCTCGCCGCCGGGCATCCGGCTGGCCCGGTCCCCCGCCGACCAACCGTGCACGGTCGAGATGTACAGCTGCACCGAGACCCGGTCGCGCTTGCCCTGGGTGTCGCCGGCCTCGATCTCGCGCAGCCCGTCGAGCACGACCGGCTCGAGCCCGAGCGCGGCGGCGAGGGGCGCGGCGGTGACCTGCGTTCGGACCATCGACGAGACGAAGAGCCGCTCGATCCCACGGTCGGCAAGGGCGCCCGGCAGCGCCGCGGCCTGCTGCTGCCCGAGGTCCGTCAACCCCGGACCGGGGACGGCGGCGTCGAGCACGCCGTCCACGTTGGCGGGGGTCTGACCGTGACGGATGAGCAGGAGTCGCATGGACCCACCCTAGGAGAGGGCCGCCGACGTCAGCCCTGCCGCGCCTTCCATCGCGGGTCCCGCTTGTTGATGACGTACACGCGGCCGCGGCGTCGCACGATCTGCGAGCCGGGGATCTTCTTGAGCGCCTTGAGCGAGTTGCGGACCTTCACGGGTCTCCTTCCTGCACCGACTCCTTGTTGAGAACGGTTGTCATGTAGGCTACCCGACATGCGCCCTGCAGCAACCACCCTCGTCACCGCCCTGCACGATGCCGACGCAGTCCGCGTCGCGCGCCGGATCGGCAGCGGCCACCGGATGCACGTCCAGGGCGATGCCCTCGCGGCGGCCAGGGGCATCGCCGCGCGACGCGACCAACTCGACCGCGTGTGCGGACCGGACGCCGACCACGACCTCGTCGTCACGCTCGCGCCGGAGGTGGACGTCCGCGCGGTCGGGATGCTCCTCGCGAACGCCGCCCGTTCGGAGACCGGCGACGACCGGGTCCTGCGCCACGTGGTCGCCGTGCTCCGGGCGGACGACGTCGCCCACCTGCTCTGGTCGGACGTGGACGACGCCTTCGTGGCCGCTGAGCGCGTGGTGGCCCTCGTCGAGTACGCGACCGTGGTCGCGCTCGACCGACTCGAGCCACTCTCCGGCCGTCGTCGTCGGGCGCTCGTGGCGTTGCTCCACCGCATGGCTCCGCAGGCGGCGATCGTCACGGCACCCGCCGTCAGGGGGCCGCTCGACCTGCCGGCGTCGAACGGCGGCGCCGCCCGCCTGCTGGCCTCCGGCGCCGGCTGGATGCGCGCACTGTCGAGCGACGCCGGCCGGACCGACACCGGGCGAGGGCCGCAGGACGACCTGGTGACGATGCGGTACCGCGAGCCGCTGCCGTTCCACCCCGGGCGACTCGCCGACGTCATCGCGAACGACCTCGCCGCGGGCGCGAACGGGCGGGTCCTGCGCTCGAAGGGGTTCTTCCGACTGGCCTCACGGCCGGACCACGTCGGCTCGTGGTCGAGCTTCGGTGCGATGCTCGCGCTGGACCCGACCGCGAACCCGTCGTGGGACGAGGACGCGCCGGTCGGTCAGGCGATCTGGTTCGTCGGCGAGCGCCTCGACGTGCACGTTGTCGAACGCGCGCTGGACGGCGCACTCCTCACGTCGGAGGAGCTGCTCGCCGGGCCGGACGTCTGGCGTCGGTGGCCGGACCCGTTCCCGGTGTGGCCGGCGCTCGACCCCTCGCACGGACACCGGCACGACTGACCGGTGTGCGACGTCGCACGCGTCGATCGACGCGTGCGTCGTCGCAGACCGCGCGCCGTGCTCCGGACGACCGGCGCCCCGGGACGACCGGCGCTGCACGCCCTCAGCGCCGGGCGGTCTCCGCGATCCCGTCGTGCGCCGCGAAGGGCAGGTCGCCCAGGTCGAGGTTCGGGTTCGTGTCCTGCGTGAGCACGAGCTCGCGCGCCTCGGCCTCGGACTCCACCGCGGGCATCGACCCCGGGAGCGGCCGCTGCGAGGACTCGCGCATGCAGAACACACCGATCGCCCCGACGATGCTCATCGCCACGAGGAAGTACGCCGGCGCGAGCTGGTCCCCCGTCGCGGTCAGGAGCGCCTGCACGATGAGCGGCGTCGTTCCACCGAACACCGCGATGGCGATGTTGTAGGCGAAGCCCATGCCCCCGTACCGGGTCGACGTCGGGAAGAGCGCCGGCAACGAGGCCGCCTGGTTCGACACCCACAGCGCGGTCATCAGCGCCAGCAGCCCGAGTCCGGCGAGGGTCGACCACTGCGCTCCGTGCCCGATGAGCAGGAAGGCCGGGACGGCGAGCACGACCGTGGTGCCGGCACCGATCCACATCACCGTGCGACGACCGATCCGGTCGGAGACGCGACCGGCGACCGGCAGCATCACCGCGAGCAGCACGAGCACGGGGATGGTGAGGAGCGTCCCGTCGATCGCCGAGTACCCCAGCGAGTCGGTCAGGTACGTCGGCATGTACGAGGTCAGCGCGTAGCCGACCGTGTTCGAGGCGCCGACGAGCATGATCGCGATGACGATCGGGCGCCAGTGGTCCCGCACCATGACGAGCACGTTGGCGGGCCGACCGCCCTCGGCGGCCTCGCGGTCCGAGGCGGCGGCCTCCTGCGCCGCCTGGGTCGCCTGGAAGACCGGCGACTCCTCGATGCGCAGGCGGAACCAGATCGCGACGACGCCGATCACGCCGGCGAGCAGGAACGGGAGGCGCCAGCCCCACGCGGTCATCGTCTCGTCGCCGAGCGACACCTGCAGCACGGTCACCACGGTGGCGCCGAGCGCGAAGCCCATGTAGCTGCCGAAGTCGAGGATGCTCGCGAAGAAGCCGCGCCGACGGTCGGGGGCGTACTCGGTCACGAACGTGGTCGCGCCGGCGTACTCGCCACCGGTCGAGAAGCCCTGCGCGAGCTTCAGCACGACGAGCACGACCGGAGCGACCGCGCCGATGGTCGACCATGCCGGCAGCACTCCGATCAGGAACGTCGACGACGCCATCAGGATCAGCGTCGTGGCGAGCACCTTCTGCCGTCCCAGCCGGTCCCCCAGCCGACCGAACACGATGCCGCCCAGGGGTCGCGCGACGTAGGTCGCCGCGAACACCCCGAGGCTGAACAGGATCTGCACCGACGGCTCGGCCGTGGGCAGGAACACCTTGCCCATCGTGACCGCCAGGTAGCCGTACACCCCGACGTCGTACCACTCCATCGTGTTGCCGACGACCATCCCGCTGACGGCCCGGCGCATCATGCTCTTGTCGACCACCGTGACGTCGCTGACCCGCAGACGTCGGGGCGGTCGGGTGGTGGTACTGCTGGGGTCGGAACCCATACGCGATCTCCTCGTGGTGGGGACGGGCCGATCGGTACCGGCCCGGAACAGCCAGCAACGGTACCGAGCGACCGACATGTCACTGGCCGGGGATTCACAGGTACCGGCGTGTCACCCGGACGGGGGTCACGCCCGATCCGTACGACGGTGCCGATCGGCCCGAAGGTCACGACGCGGTAACGTCTGCCCCGTGGCGATCGAACCGGACACGAAGAACTGGACCTGGGTGATCGGGACCGCGTGCCCCGACTGCGGCTTCGACGGGGCGACCCTGGCGTTCCGCGACGTCCCGTCGGTCATCGCCGAGAACGCTGCCGCGTGGCCGGAGCAGCTGGCCCGTCCGGACGTCCGGCAGCGCCCCGACGACCGCACGTGGTCGCCACTGGAGTACGGCGCGCACGTCCGCGACGTCCACCGGAAGATGACGGAACGGCTCCGGCTCGTGCTCGCCGAGGACGACCCGACCTTCCCGAACTGGGACCAGGACGCCACCGCCGCCCAGGACCGCTACGGCGAGCAGGACCCGGCGGTCGTCGCCCGGGAGCTCACCGATGCGGCCCGTGACGCGGCGGCCGCGTTCGCCGCCGTCCCCGACGGCGCCGTCGGACGGACGGGGCGGCGCTCGGACGGCAGCGCCTTCACGGTCACGACCCTCGCGACCTACTACGCGCACGACCCGGTGCACCACCTGTGGGACGTGCGCCGGACCGCCCACCGCACGGGGTGACGGACGGGAGGCGCGGTGCCGGCCCGCACCGCGCCTCCCGTCCGCCCCTGGTCGCCTCGCGACTCAGGCGAGTGCGTCGAGCAGGGCGCGCGCGGTCACGGCGTCGGTCACCAGCTCGTTGATCATGCCGGCACGGACGGCGCCGATGATGCTCGGCACCTTCGCCGACCCGACGGCGACGCCGACCGCGTGCGGGACGCCCGCGAGCACCTCGCGCGACGTCCGGACCATGCGCTCGCTGCCGGGGAACTCGATCGGCGACCCGTCGGCGGCGAAGAAGTTGAGACAGACGTCACCGGCGGCCTGGTCGAACACGGCGTCCTCGACCGGGATCCCCCGCGCCAGCGCATCGCGTGTGGGGGTCGGTGCGCCGACGCCCAGGATCGCACCCTTCGCCCGCCCCCACAGGCCGACGACGTGCTGGAAGGCGGGGTCCTCGTCGAGCGATGCCCGCATGGCGGCCGACGGCAGGGCCTGCGCGAACAGGAACGCCGGGATCGCGCCGGAGTGCTCGGCGGCCGTCCGGGTGATCTCGTTCGTCTGGAACCACGGCATCGGGTCCGCCTGCCCGCCGACGGTGGGGACGAGCTGCACGCCCGCGAGCTGCGGCATCCCGGTCTGCGCGACGTCGTAGACCGTCCGACCGGACGACACCAGGACCGCGTCGCCCGGGGTGAGCCCCATCCCCTCGACAGCGGTCGCGATCGGGGCGGCCAGGTCGGCGCCGAGCGTCGCCTGGTGCGTCACGGCCGCCAGGTGCACGGCGCGCAGCCCGAGCACGACCTGCAGCCGTTCGGCGAGCGCGACGGTCTCGTCCTGGAAGGGGTCCACGACGTCGATCCGGACGAGGCCGGCGCGGCGCGCCTCGGCGACCAGTCGGCTGACCGTGGGGCGCGAGACCCCGAGGCGCGAGGCGATCTCGACCTGGGTGGCGTCCTCGAGGTAGTACATCCGGGCCGCCTGGTAGACGGTGTCCAGCGGGAAACGGGCCCGCGACCCCTCGGCGCCGGTGGTGCTCTCGGAGGACATGCTGCGGCACCCTTCGGATCGGTCGGACACTCGGATCGTAGTCCGACCGAGGGTCACCGGATCGTGAACCCGCCGTCCACGCGGAGGTCGGCGCCGTTCACCATCGCGGCGCCGTCGCTCGCCAGGAACAGCACCGCGGCGGCGATCTCGGCGGGGGTCGCGAAGCGGCCGGTCGGGATCTCGTCCTGGTGCCGGATGCCCGCCGCGTTCGCCCAGGCCGCACGACCCAGGTCGGTGAGCACGACCGTCGGTGAGACCGTGTTGACCGTGACCCCGCGCCCGCCCCACTCGAGCGCGAGCACCCGGGTCAGACCGAGGACGCCGGCCTTCGACGCGCAGTACGCGGCGTGCCGGTCGAGGCCGACGTGGGCCGCCTGCGACGCGATGTTCACGATGCGCCCGGTGCCGGCGGCGAGCATGTGCCGCCCGACTGCCTGCGCGAGCCGGAAGGTGCCCGTCAGGTTGACGTCGAGGGTGCGCGCCCACGCCCCGGCGTCGAGGTCTTCGGCGGCGTCGAGCGCGACGATGCCCGCGCAGTTCACGAGCACGTCCATCGAGCCCGCGGCGTCGACGACCTGCTGGACCGCGGCCGCGACGGAGACGTCGTCGGTGACGTCGCACGCGAGGCCGAGGTGCTCCCCGGCCGTGACGGCGGGCAGCTCGGCGGCGGCCGCCGCCGAGGGGTCCGCACGGACGTCGACGATGGCGACGCGGGCACCGCGGGAGGCGAAGGCGTGCGCGATGGCGTTCCCGATGCCGGACGCGCCGCCCGTCACGACCGCGGTCCGGCCGGTCAGGTCGTTCGTCAGGTCGACGGTCCCGGGACCGGGTCGCAGTGCCGCGGCGAAGTCGGTGGCGGTGGCGGTGTCGGTGCCGGTGGCGCTGTCGACGGCGTCGGTCATGGTCGCTCCCTTGCGATGGATCGGTGTGGTGTGGGAACCATAGCAGAAATTGTGTTCTGGACATCTGTTCCGACGGGTGTACAGTCGTCGCCGAACCATCGGAACGGGCGCCCCGCCCGGCTGACCAACGGAGGACCAGCACATGTCGACGACGACGACGACCGAGACCCCGGCGCAGGGTGAGGCGCACCTCGAGATCCCGACCACGATGCGCGCCGTCGTGGTGCACGGGCCCGGTGACTACCGACTCGAGGAACGTCCGGTGCCGCAGCCCGGCCCGGGCGAACTGCTGCTCTGCACCGACGCCGTCGGCATCTGCGCGAGCGACCTGAAGTGCTACCACGGCGCCGCGAAGTTCTGGGGCGACGAGAACCGGCCGGCGTGGGCGGAGGCCGACCGGATCCCCGGCCACGAGTTCGTCGGGACGATCGTCGCCGGTGACGACGCCGCACTCGCGAAGCGCGGTGTGACGCTCGGCGACCGGATCGCGTGCGAGCAGATCGTCCCGTGCTGGGAGTGCCGGTACTGCCTCGAGGGTGCCTACTGGATGTGCGCCGTCCACGACATGTTCGGGTTCAAGGGCTTCGACGGTGCGATGGCCGAGTACGTGCTCGTCCCGGCGAAGGCCCTGACCCATCCGGTCGACCGCGCGCTGCCGGGCCAGGTCGCCGCCTTCGCCGAGCCGCTCTCCTGCGCCTTCCACGCCGTCGAGCGCGGCGAGATCAGGTTCGGCGACACCGTGGTGATCGCCGGCGCCGGCCCGATCGGCCTGTCCGCCATCGCCGGTGCCCGCCAGAAGAACCCGCTGCGGATCATCGCGCTCGACGTCGTCGACGACAAGCTCGCGCTCGCCCGCAAGGTCGGTGCCGACCTGACGATCAACATCGCGCAGGAGGACGCCGTCGCCCGGGTCAAGGAACTCACCGACGGCTACGGCGCCGACGTCTACATCGAGGCGACCGGTCACCCCTCCGCGGTGCCCCAGGGCCTGAACCTGCTCCGCAAGCTCGGCACGTTCGTCGAGTACTCGGTCTTCAAGGACGCCGTCTCGGTCGACTGGTCGATCATCTCCGACGACAAGGAGCTCGACGTCCGGGGCGCCCACCTCGGCCCGCACACCTGGCCGGCGGCGATCAAGCTGCTCGAGTCGGGCACGCTGCCGATGGACGAGATCTGCACGCACCAGTTCCCGCTCGAGGACTTCCAGCAGGCCCTCGACCTGGTGGGCGACTCCGCCGGCGTGTCGGTGAAGGTGTCGATCATCCCGTCGCTCTCGGCGCCCACCACGTCCGCCCCGACCGTGTCCGCCGCGCGGGCCTGAGCGCCGAGGAGTCCCGCGATGTCGACGACGACCGCGCGCACCACCACCGCGCCCACGACCGCCGCCGCCCGCCCCGAGGGTCGACTCGACCGGATGGGCATCCCCCGTCCGCTCGCCCTCGGCTTCGTCGCCGTGCTCGTCTTCATGACGGGCAACGGCGTCGAGTCGAACTTCATCACGCCGCACATGGTCGCGGTCCTCGGTAGCCCCGAGGCCACCGTCGCCACGATCGTGACGTTCTACAGCCTCGCCGCCCTCATCGGCAGCTACGTCTCCGGCGCCCTCTCCGACCTGATCGGGCCGCGCCGGGTGATGATCCTCGGGTTCGCCGTCTGGGTGGTCTTCGAGGTGCTGTTCCTGCTGGCGCTGAACGTCGAGAGCGTGCCCTTCGCCGCCGTCGCCTACGCCCTGCGCGGCTTCGGCTACCCGCTCTTCGCGTTCGCCTTCCTGGTCTGGGTGAACATCACCACGCCGGTCAAGCGCAACGGCGCAGCGGTGGGGTGGTTCTACGTCGCCTTCACCGGTGGCCTGCCGACGCTCGGCTCCCTGTTCGCCATCGGGGCCATCCAGGTGTTCGGTGGCGGGACGATCGGTGAGACGGGCGCGATGATCGCCTCGATCGGCCTCGTGGTCGCCGGGTTCCTCATCATGCTGTTCGGCGTCCGCCTGCCGAACGGCTTCTCGCGGATCGCGCCGGCCGCGGAGAGCGCCTGGCGGGTCCTGACGAGCGGCATCCGCCTCACCGCGACGCGACCGAAGATCCTGATGGGCTTCCTCGTCCGCCTCATCAACACCGCACCCGAGTTCGGCATGTTCGTCGTGCTGCCCGCCGTGATCGCGAACGACCGCGGCTGGGGCCAGAGCCGCTGGCTGCTCATGACCGTCTGCGTCTACGCGACGAACATCCTGGTGAACGCCCTGTTCGGCTGGGTCGGCGACCGCATCGGCTGGCAGCGCACCGTCAAGTGGTTCGGCATCGTCGGCTCCGCGACCGGGCTCGTGGCCTGGTGGTACGTGCCGCAGCTGGTGCCCGCCGGGTCGGACTGGGGCTACGTGCTCTCGGTCGTGGCCGGCTGCGTGTTCGGGTGCCTGCTCGCGGGCTTCGTCCCGATGGGCGCGATCATGCCGGCGCTCGCTCCGGAGCACAAGGGTGCCGCGATGGCGATGTACACCACGGCCGCCGGCGGCGCGGCGTTCCTCGGCACCGGCGTCGTCGCAGCGGTCTTCGCGCTCGGCGGCGGCGGCCAGGCGGTCACCTGGACGTTCGTCGGCCTCTACGCCTGCGCGTTCGTGATGATCCACTTCCTCGACGTGCCGCAGGGGCGCCCGCACCGCGGCACCCGCTGAGGCACGCCGACCCGACCCCGGGCGGCGGTGGCCGTCCCACCGCCGCCCGGTCCCCCCCGATGCGCACACCCCCTCACCGGCACGCGCGACCCCTCCGACCCGACCGACGCACCCGGTCGTCCGACCCGATCCTGACCCCATCCACCGGACCCCGGTCCACCGCACGACAGGAACGACCCCCATGACCACCATCCACGACGACCCCGAGGACTTCGCCGAGGACCAGCTCGCCGGCTGGCTCGCCCTGTACGCCGACCGCGTCCGCGGCGTGCACGGCGGCGTCGTCGCACTCCCGACGGAGGGCGCCGAGCGCCAGGTCGCCGTCGTCGTCGGCGGCGGCTCCGGGCACTACCCTGCGTTCTGCGGCGTCGTCGGTCCGGGCTTCGCCACCGGTGCCGTCGTCGGCAACGTCTTCACCTCGCCCTCGGCGGCGCAGGTCTACTCGGTCGCCAAGGCCGCCGACCAGGGCCGCGGCGTCGTGCTGTCCTTCGGCAACTACGCCGGTGACACCATGAACTTCGGGCTCGCCGCCGAGCGGCTCCGCGCCGAGGGCATCGACACCCGGATCGTCGTCGTGACCGACGACGTGGCGAGCGCGGACGAGGTCACGAAGCGTCGCGGCATCGCCGGCGACTTCTCGGTGTTCAAGGCGATGGGTGCCGCCGCGGCCGCCGGCGCGGAGCTGGACGAGGTCGAGCGCGTCGGCACCGCCGCGAACGCCGCCACCCGCACGATCGGCGTCGCATTCTCCGGCTGCACCATGCCCGGCGCCACCGAGCCGCTCTTCTCGGTCCCCGACCGCCACCTCGGGCTCGGGCTCGGCATCCACGGCGAACCCGGCATCCAGGACGTCCCGGTGCTGCCGGCGCGGGACCTCGCCGCGCTGCTCGTCGAGCGTCTGCTGGCCGAACGACCCGAGGGCGCCGGACCGCGGGTGGCGCCGATCCTCAACGGCCTGGGCGACACGAAGTACGAGGAGCTCTTCCTGCTGTGGGGCCGGGTGCTGCCCCTCCTCGAGGACGCGGGGCTCGAGGTCGTCGAGCCCGAGGTCGGCGAACTGGTCACGAGCCTCGACATGGGCGGCTGCTCGCTGACGCTGCAGTTCCTCGACGACGAGCTCGAACGGTACTGGCGCGCCGATGCCTACACGCCGGCGTACCGCAAGGTCGCCGCCCCGGTCGCCGCGCTCGTGCCGGCCGCGGCCGTCACCGAGGCCGCTGCCGAGGCGACGGTCGTGCCGGAGGCGACCGGTGCCTCCCGGCGGGCCGCCGAGACCGCACGCGTCGCCGTCGAGGCGATGGACGTCCTGCTCCGCGAGCAGGAGGAGACGCTGGGCCGCATCGACGCGGTCGCCGGTGACGGCGACCACGGTCGCGGCATGGTCAAGGGCATCGGTGCGGCCCGTCGCGCCGTCGAGCAGACCGACCGGGAGGCCGGGGTCGCCTTCGTCCTCGGCCGTGCCGGTGAGGCGTGGGCCGCGTCGGCCGGCGGCACGTCCGGTGTGCTGTGGGGTGCGGCACTCGAGGCGTTCGGCCGCGCGCTCGGCGACGACGCCGAGCACGTGGACGCGGCCGACGTCGTCGCGGCCGCCCAGGCCTTCGCGGACTCGATCGTCCACCTCGGTGGCGCGTCCCGCGGTGACAAGACCCTGCTCGACGCCCTGATGCCGTTCGTCGACGAGCTGCGGTCCCGGGTCGACGAGGGTGCCGACACGGCGGAGGCGTGGCAGGCGGCGGCCGGGGTCGCGGTCGAGCAGGCGGCGGCCACGGCGGACCTGCGGCCGAGGGTCGGGCGTGCCCGGCCGCTGGCCGAGAAGAGCGTGGGGACGCCCGACGCGGGCGCCACCTCGATGGGGATGGTCCTCACGCGGATCGGCGAGGTGCTCGCGGTCCGCGCACGACGCGAAGGAGTGGACGCATGACGTACCGGTTGGTGGTGGGCTCCGACGACGCGGGCTTCGACTACAAGGAGGTCATCAAGCGTGACCTCGAGGCGGACGACCGCGTGGCGAGCGTCGTCGACGTCGGGGTCGACGCCGACGGCCACACGGCGTACCCGCACGTGGCGGTGGACGCGGCGCGGATGGTGGCGGACGGTCAGGCCGACCGCGCGATCCTGGTCTGCGGCACCGGGCTCGGGGTGGCGATCAGCGCGAACAAGGTCCCCGGCATCCGAGCCGTCACCGCGCACGACTCGTTCAGCGTCGAGCGCTCCGTGCTGTCGAACGACGCGCAGGTGCTCTGCATGGGGCAGCGCGTGATCGGGCTCGAGCTCGCACGGCGACTGGCGAAGGAGTGGCTCGGGTACGAGTTCGACTCGACGAGCGCGAGCGCCGAGAAGGTCGCGGCGATCTGCGGCTACGACGGCTCGGTGCCGGTCGGTACCGACGTCGGGAGGGCATGAGGGCGCTGGGTCCGCGGATCCCCAGCGCGCTGTCGGGTGCGCGACGTACGGTGCTCGCGCACCCGACGCTCCACGGCGACGCCGCTCGTGCACCCACCGCACCACCGAAGGGGACCCGATGAAGAAGTCAGCCTGGCTGCCCGCCGCGATCGCCCCGGTCGTCGTGGCCGGAGCGATCGCCGCGCCCGTCATCGCGAACGCCGCCGCCGACCCGGTCGCCGGCACGGACCCGAGCGCGGCGGACGTGCTCGCGAGGATCGCGGCGTCCCGGGACGCGCAGTACTCGGGCACGCTCTCGCAGACGAGCGACCTCGGCCTGCCGGAACTCCCCTCGGGCAGCGGTGGGTCCTCGCTCGAGGGTGGTGCGTCCGACGTCCTCGGGCTGCTCACCGCATCACACACCGCGCGCCTGTACGTCGGTGGCGAGGACGAACAGCGCTTCCAGCTGACGCAGCAGCTCGCCGAGCAGGACGTCGTCCGGAACGGGTCCGACGTGTGGACGTGGGACTCGGAGGAGCGCAAGGCCGTGCACCTCACGCTCCCCGCCGGTTCCGATGCCCCCACGGCCGGCGCGACCACGCCGGCGCAGGCCGCCGAGCGTGCGGTCGCGGCGATCACACCGAGCACCCGGGTCTCCGAGCCGACGACGGTCCGCGTCGCCGGTCACGACGCCTGGCAGGTCATCCTGACGCCGAGGTCCGACGACACGCTGGTCGGCAGCGTCCGGCTGGCGGTGGACCAGCAGACCGGGCTGCCGCTCCGCGTCACGGTGACGGCGGCCGGGCAGGACGACCCGGCGTTCCAGGTCGGCTTCACGAGTCTCGACTACGGCGCACCCGACGCCCGACTGTTCGACTTCACGCCGCCGGCCGGCGCGGACGTCACGACGAAGGACCTCTCCGACGCGGGTCAGCACCGACCGGGCCAGCACGGGCAGTCACAGGGTGCCGGTGTCCGGCCGACGGTGACCGGGTCCGGCTGGGACAGCATCGTCGAGCTGCCGACCGGGGACTCCGCCCGGACGACCCGGGACCCTGACGCATCGGCACTCCTCGACCAGCTGACGAAGCCGGTCGACGGCGGCCGGGCGCTGCAGACATCGCTCGTCTCGGTGTACCTGACGGACGACGGCCGGGTGCTCGCCGGCGCCGTGCCGGTGTCCGCGCTGGTCGCCGCCGCGAAGTGACGGCAGCACCGCAGCCGGGCGAGACAGCGCGGCAGCCGGGCGAGACAGCGCGGCAGCCGGGCGAGACAGCGCGGCAGCCGGACGACGCGTCGTCCGAGCTCGCAGTCCGCACCGAGGGGCTCGTCAAGGTCTTCCGGAAGCAGCGGGCCGTCGACGGCATCGACCTGGCCGTACCGCGCGGGTCGGTCTTCGGGTTCCTCGGCCCGAACGGCTCGGGCAAGACCACCACGATCCGCATGCTCCTCGGACTGTCCTCGGCGACGAGCGGCACGATCGAGGTGCTCGGCCGACCGGTCCCGGGCGCTCTGCAGGAGGTCCTGCCCCGTGTCGGCGCGCTCGTCGAGGGCCCGGCCGCGTACCCGTACCTGTCCGGACGCGCGAACCTGCAGCGTTTCGACGTCGCCGACCCGAGCTCCGACCCGCGCACCCGTCGGGACCGCGTCGCGGTCGCCCTCGAACGCGTGGGGCTCACCCACGCCGCGGACAAGAAGGCACACGCCTACTCGCTCGGCATGAAGCAGCGCCTGGGGCTGGCGAACGCCCTGCTCGCGCCGCGCGACCTGCTCGTGCTCGACGAGCCGACGAACGGTCTCGACCCCCAGGGCACGCGCGAGGTCCGGAACCTCATCCGCTCGCTCGCCGACGACGGCACCACGGTGTTCGTGTCGAGCCACCTACTCGCCGAGATCGAGCAGGTCTGCACGCACGCCGCCGTGATGCGGAGCGGACGCCTCGTGGCGCAGGGGTCCCTCGACGACCTGCGCGCCACCGGTGGCCGGACCGTCACCGTACGGACCCCGGACGTCGGCGAGGCCTCCGCGGTCCTCGTCCGGATCGGGCTCTCCCCCCGGCGCGACGCCGGTTCGGACGCCCTCGTCGCGGACCTGCCCGCCGACCTCGAGCCGGAGACCATCACGGCGGCGCTCGTCCGTGCCGACGTCCGCGTCCGTGGCATCGCGCTCGGCGGTGGCACCCTCGAGGACCTGTTCGTCGCGCTCACCGGGGAGGGCTTCGATGTCGCAGCTTGACACCGCGCACCGGCCCAGGCGACCGTTCGCCCTGCTCGGCTCCGAACTCGCCCTGGTGTTCCGCCGTCGACGGACCTGGGCGATGCTCGGCGCGCTCGCACTCGTGCCGGTGCTCATCGCGATCGCCGTCCGGCTGACCACGGACCCGAGCGACCGCGGCCCCGCGTTCCTCGGCGACATCACGAACAACGGGCTCTTCGTCGCCTTCACGGCGCTGACGGTGTCGATCCCGCTGTTCCTGCCGCTCACCGTCGGGGTGGTGTCCGGGGACACCGTCGCCGGCGAGGCGAACCACGGCACGATCCGCTACCTGCTCGTCGCACCGACCGGCCGGCTCCGGTTCATCGTCGTGAAGTACGTCGGGGCGGTCGCGTTCAGCCTGGCCGCGACGCTCCTCGTGGTGCTCGTCGGTGCGGCGATCGGCGCACTGCTGTTCCCGATCGGCCCCGTCACGCTGCTGTCCGGGACCCAGGTCGACGGCTGGTCGTACGCCGGCCGGGCCGTGCTCCTGGCGCTCTACGTGACGCTGTCGATGCTCGGCCTGTCCGCGATCGGCCTGTTCGCGTCGACGCTCACCACCGTCCCGGTCGGGGCGATGGCGGCGACGGTCGTGCTCGCCGGGGTGTCGCAGGTGCTCGACCAGCTCCCCCAGCTCGACTGGTTGCACCCGTTCCTGTTCTCGCACCTGTGGCTCGGGTTCGGGGACCTGCTCCGCGACCCGATCGCGTTCGACTCGTTCGGGCAGAACGCTCTGCTGCAGCTCGGGTACGTCGCGGTGTTCGGCGCGCTGGCGTACGGCCGGTTCGCGACGAAGGACGTCCTGAGCTAGCGACGGTCGAACGACGAGACGGTCCGACCCCGCGGGGCCGGACCGTCTCGTCGTCGTGGACGGACCTCGCTCAGGACGCGGGTGACGCGCTCCCGCCCGCCATCGTCTCGGTGTCGGCACCGCGCTGCTCGCCGTAGCGGTCGCGCAGGTCCCGGGCCTTCTCGGACCGGTACCAGTCGAGGCGCGCACCGGTCTCGACGGTCTGCATGCCGATCACGACCTTGCCGCGGGAGCGCATCTCGGCCAGGTCCTCGTACGCGTCCACGATGAACTCGAACGGGTAGAAGCCGGAGATGAGCACCTGCACGCGCCGGTCCTGCACGGCCTTGGCGAGCATGACGAGCAGGTCGCGCGCCTCCTCGTCGTCCGCGGGGGCGCGGAGGAAGCGGAGTTCGACGTCGCGACGGTGCTCGGAGGTCACGAGCCGCTCCGACGGCACGCCGAGGCGCTTCGCGAGGTCCGCCGCACCGCCCCCGCCGTGGTTGTCGATGAACGCGGTGATCGCTCGGCCGGCCGCCATCTGGCGGATGCGGTCCTCCTCGCCCTCGCCGTAGGCCACGGGCAGCGTCCCGATCTGGCGCAGGTAGTCGTGGTTCCGCGGGCTGCCGAGCGCGATCACGGTCGCGCCGGCGTCGTGGGCGAGCTGGCACTCGATGTGCCCGACCCCACCCGCGGCGGCGCTGATCACGACGGTGTCCTCGGGGCCGAGGCGCAGGCCGCGGACGATCGTCGCGGCGGTCGCTCCGGCGAGGTACAGCCCACCGGCGACCTCCCAACCGACGTGTTCGGGCTTCTTGATGACCGCGCCGCGCGGCACGCGCACCCACGTGGCGTGCGCGCCGCCGTCCGGGGCGTGTCCCATGACCTCGTCGCCGACCTTGAGGTCCTTGACCTCGGCGCCGCGTGCGCGGACGATGCCGGCGAAGTCGACGCCCTGGTGGGCCGGGAACGCGAGGTCGATGTGGTCGCGGAGCTTCCCCTCGCGGAGGAACCGCTCGACGTGGTTCAGGCCGGCGGCGACGACCTCGACGACGACCTCGCCGGGTCCGGGTTCGGGACGTTCCTGCGGGACGAGGTCGACGACGTCGAACCCGCCGTACCGGTCGTACTGCACGGCACTACCGATGCGCATGAGGGACTCCTTCCGTCTGCATGACCCCCGGTGTACTCGCGCCGCCGGGACGGTGTCCGGGAGCGCGGGGTACTCGACGGGTCCCCTCCCGTGGGCGCGGTCGCCCCACGCGAGCACGGGACGGACGGGAGGCACGGCGCCGGTCCGGCACCGTGCCTCCCGTCCGGTCCGTCCCCGGCCGGGTGCCGGGCCGGTCCGCGTGGCCCGGACTGCGCGACTCGGCCTGCGCGACCCGGCCCGCGCAGCCCGGCCCGCGCGACCGAGCCTGCGTCAGCCCTGCGCGGACCGGCCCGTGCCTCGCGCTCAGCGCGGGCCGGCCTGCTCCGCGATCCGCGCGACCGTCTCGGCGTCCAGCGCGAACGCGAGCGGATCCGCGTCCGGCTGGGGAACGCGCACCGGGGTGGACCACACCGAGCCGTCCGGCGCGACGTCCACGATGAGTGCACCGGCGGCGACGTGGGCGGACTCCTCGTCGTACGGACCGACGACGTCGGTGTCGTTCGCCACTCCGGGGGCGACGAGCACGGGGATCCCGCCGAGCGACCCGACGGCGTGGTGGTGCTGGTGGCCGCCGAGGACGACCCGGACGTCCGAGCCGTCGAGCACCTCGGCGAGGTCCTCCGGGTTCTGCAGGCGGAGCGCCTCGTGCAGGAGCGTCGGCGACGGCACCGGCGGGTGGTGCAGCACGACGACCGTGCCGTGCGCCGCGGGCTCACCGGTCAGCGCGGTCCGGAGCCGCTCGAGCGCCGTGTCGTCGAGGTACCCGTAGCCGGCGCCGGGGACGCTCGTGTCGACGGTGACGATGCGGAAGCCGTGCACGGTGGACTGTCCGGAGACCGGGACCTCCGGCGGGGTGTGCTCCATCGTGTGCGCGAGCGGCCGGCCGCCCTCGCCGAGGACGTGCCCGTTCGCCAGGACCTGACGGAAGCCCTCGCGCAGGTCGTGGTTGCCCGGGACCGCGACGAACGCCGCGCCGTGCCGCTCCGCCCAGGCGCCGACGCGCTCCCGGACGGTCCGGTAGGACTCCGGGCTGCCGTCCTCCGACACGTCGCCGGACACGACGACGAGCCCGACGCCCGGGACACCGTCCACGTGGGCGAGCACGGCGTCGAGCGCCGCGGTGGTGTCGACGGACCCCTGGTGGAGTGCACCGTCGCCGGTCAGGTGCGTGTCGGAGAGGTGGAGGATGCGGAGCGACCCCGCGGCTGGCTGCTGCATGGCGCCACGCTAGCGGCGTCGCGCATCGACGATCTGAACGGCGCGTTAGCGTTGCCTGGTGACCGACGCCCCGATCGACCTGCGCTCCGACACCGTCACCCGACCGACCCCGGCGATGCGCTCCGCGATGGCCGGCGCCGAGGTCGGCGACGACGTCTTCGGCGAGGACCCGGAGACGAACGCCCTCGAGCGCGAGGTCGCCGACCTGCTCGGGCACCAGGCCGGACTCTTCACCCCGACCGGCTCCCTGGCGAACCAGCTCGGGCTGCGGTTGCACGTCGCCCCGGGCGAGGAGCTGCTCGCCGACGTCCGCGCCCACGTCGTGCGGGCCGAGCTCGGCGCCGCCGCGGTGTTCTCCGGCATCACGACGCGAACGTGGGCCTCGGAGCGCGGACGACTCGTGGCCGCGGCGGTCGAGGCGATCGCGGAGCCGGACGCCGGCGCCTACTCCGTGTCGACGACGGCCATCGCGGTCGAGAACACCCACAACTTCGGTGGCGGCACCGTGCAGCCCCTCGACCAGGTCCGGGCCGTGCAGGCGTACGCGCGGGAGCACGGCATCGCGGTGCACCTCGACGGCGCCCGGCTGTGGAACGCGCACGTGGCGTCGGGCACCCCGCTCCGCGAGCTCGCGGCCGGCTTCGACACGGTGTCGGTCTGCCTGTCGAAGGGCCTCGGTGCCCCGGTCGGCTCGGTGCTCGTCGGCTCCCGGGAGCACGTCGCAGCCGCGCGGGTCTGGCGGAAGCGGTACGGCGCGGGGATGCGGCAGACCGGGTTCCTCGCCGCCGCGGGTCGGTACGCCGTCCGGCACCACGTCGACCGGCTCGCCGAGGACCACGCGAACGCCCGGGTGCTCGCCGCGGCGCTCGACGTCGACCCGGCGACCGTCGACACGAACATCGTGTTCGCGGAGGTCGCCGACCCGGGGGCGTTCGTCGCCGAGGCCGCGGAGCGGGGCGTCCGGGTGATGCAGCTCGGACCGCGGGCCGTCCGGCTCGTGACGCACCTGGACGTCAGCGCCGAGGACGCCGCCCGCGCCGCCGAGGTCCTGGCCGCGCTCCCCCGCTGACCGGCGCTGGCGCTCGCGGGCTCCGGTGATCGCGAAACGCAACGTCGGCGGGTTCTCGCAGCGGTACTTCGCTGCGAGCAACCGCCGACGTTGCGTCTTGCGGGAGGGAGCTTGATCGGACGTCTCACGACATCCCCGACTCCGTCGACGCGTTGGCGCAGCGCGCTCCTTGCCCGAGAGCGCACCCCTGCCCCATCACCCTCGCCAACGATCTCATACAGACATAGGATGTCTGTATGACCTCGACCGACGATCAGCACCGCGTCGACCCGGCGACCGGGGCTCCGGCACCGACGCCGGGCACACCGTCGACGAACCGGGTCCGGGTCCGGCGGCAGCTGCCGACCGTGCACGACCTGGCGCCGCTCATGCAGTTCAAGAAGCCCGACCTGAACGCCCGGCGCCGACGCTTGGAGTCGGCACTGACGATCTGGGACCTCCGTCGGATCGCCGCGCGCCGCACCCCGAAGGCGGCGTTCGACTACACCGAGGGCGCGGCGGAGGCCGAGATCTCCCTCGCCCGTGCCCGGCAGGCGTTCGAGGACATCGAATTCACCCCGGCGATCCTGCGCGACGTCTCGAAGGTCGACACCTCCCGCCAGGTGCTCGGCGCGCCGACCGCCCTGCCGTTCGGGATCGCGCCGACGGGCTTCACGCGGATGATGCAGACCGAGGGCGAACGCGCCGGCGCCCGGGCAGCCGGTCGGGCGGGGATCCCGTTCTCGCTGTCGACGATGGGCACCACGGCGATCGAGGACGTCCGCGACGCGAACCCGCACGGGCGCAACTGGTTCCAGCTGTACATGTGGAAGGACCGCGACAAGTCGATGGCGCTCGTCGACCGGGCCGCGAAGGCCGGGTTCGACACGCTGCTCGTCACGGTCGACGTCCCGGTCGCGGGCGCACGCCTCCGGGACAAGCGCAACGGGTTCTCGATCCCGCCGCAGCTCGGCGTGAAGACCATCGTCAACGCGATCCCCCGGCCGTGGTGGTGGTTCGACTTCCTCACCACGGAACCGCTCGCGTTCGCCTCCCTCGACCGCTGGTCGGGCACGGTCGGTGAGCTGCTGGACCACATGTTCGACCCGACGGTCACCTACGAGGACCTCGCGTGGATCCGGGACCAGTGGCCCGGCAAGGTCGTCGTGAAGGGCGTGCAGTCCCTCGCGGACGCCAAGCGCCTGGCGTCGATGGGCGTCGACGGCATCACCCTGTCGAACCACGGCGGTCGGCAGCTCGACCGTGCTCCCGTCCCGTTCCACCTGCTCCCGGAGGTCGTCAAGGAGGTGGGTGCGGACACCGAGGTGCACCTCGACACGGGCATCATGTCCGGCGCCGACATCGTCGCCGCCGTCGCGCTCGGTGCACGCTTCACCATGGTGGGTCGTGCCTACCTGTACGGGCTGATGGCGGGCGGCGAGGCCGGTGTCGACCGGATGATCCAGATCCTCTCCGAGCAGATCGAGCGGACCATGCGGCTGCTCGGCGTCGCCACGCTCGACGAGCTCGAGCCCGGTCACGTCACCCAGCTGCAGCGACTGGCCCCGGTCCGGCGCTGATCCGTCGCTGACGCGACCACCCCATGGACGGGCGGCACGGTGCCAGCTGGCACCGTGCCTCCCGTCCGGTCCGTGGTCGCGTCAGCGGGTCCCGAACGGCGCCCGCTCGCCCTCGTCCCAGGCCCACCGCAGCAGGGCGAGCCCGGACTCGTTCGTCACCGCGAGCTTCGCGTGCGACCCGGTGCCCTGCAGTTCCTCGAGGCTGTAGGTGTCACCGGTGCGCAGCCCCGGCCAGTACACGGCGCCGAGGTGCCGCTCGCGGACGATCGTCGTGACCGTCTGCAGGAAGGCGACCGAGTTGTCCGCGTCGGCGTTGCCGGTCGTCGCGGAACCGCGGTAGTCGATCCCGGTGGTCATCGGGACCCCGAACTCGTCGAGGACGGTGCGGGCGCTGCACGCCTGGTCGCCGAGTCGGCTCTCGAAGTCGGCGGCCCAGCCCGCGGCGTCGTGCGTGCCCCAGAACCCGTAGAAGTGCTGCGACACGTAGGTCCCGGCGAGTGCCGGCGCGGCGCAGACCGCGTCGACGTGGTCGTTGTAGCCGGTGCCGCTGACGAACACGCGGTCGCGCGGGATCCCACGGGCCGTGTAGCGGTCGACCCAGTCGGTGGCCACCTGGATCCAGTCGGCGGGTGCGTAGCCGAACGGCTCGTTCATCGGCTCGAAGTACACGCCGGCGTCGCCGCGGTAGGTGCTCGTCAGCGTGTCCCACATGGCGGTCCAGGCGGCGGGGTCGTCGACCTTGCCGTCCTTGCTGGCGTCACTGCTCTCCCAGTAGCCGAGGACGACCTTGACGCCCTGGTGCCGGGCGGCGTCGATCGCCCCCCTGTAGGACGTCCACCACGTCGTGCCGACGGAGTACGGGTTGACGGGCAGGCGGACGGTGTCGGCGCCGAGGTCCTTCCGGAACTCGCGGACGATCCGCTCCGAGGTCTTGTACACGGTGCGGTAGTCGTCCGACGTCGAGAGCCCCGAGGGGACGACGGGCCCGTTCGCGTAGTTGTCCCGCGGGTCGGCCCAGTTGACGCCGTGGAACTGCGTCGGGTCGAGCGCGGGGGTCGGGTCCGGGCGGGTGTGGGCCGGCGCCGCGGCGGTCGGGGCCGGGGCGGCGGTCGCGGTGCCGGGGGCGGCGAGGGCGAGCGCGGTGGCGCCGGCGACGACGGCGAGCGTACCGACGAGTCGGCGTCGGCGTGGGGTGGTCGAGGTGTGCATGGGTCCTCCCTGACTGCATCGTTGCAGCGGCACGACGACGTCGTCGTGCCGGTCGTCGGCGCTCCCGCGTGCCCCCTGGCACGCTCATGGCAACGTCAACACGCAAGCAGCGTGGCACTGCGCGGGCGCGGTGTCAACGGGTGCTTGGGCGGCGTTGCGGTCAGGCTGCGGGGACCGGCTGGGCGGCCGGCAGCGCGAACGCCATCGGGTCGGCGCGGACGGTGTCGAGTGCCAGCGCCAGCGCCCCCAGGACGACGACGTCGCCACCGAGCCGGGAGGCCACGACCTCCGGCGTCGGGTCGTACTCCCAGGCCGCGAGGTGCGCCCGTGCCCGGTCGATCACCGGCTCGACGGCGTCCGCGATCGCCCCGGCGACGACCACGCGGTCGATGTCGAGCAGGCTCGCGAGCAGCACGCAGACCCGCGCCAGACGGTCCCCCAGCGCGTCGACGATCCCGACCGCGACCGCGTCGCCGAGCGCGGCGGCGGTCAGGACGGCCGCAGCGTCGGGCTCCTCGTCGCCGCCGAACAGCGAGGACGCGCCGACAGGGCCTGCCGCCCGCGCCTGCCGGACGAGCGTGCGGGCGGTGCGACCGATGCCGTCGGAGGACGCGACACCGTCGACCAGGTCGAGCACCCGGAGCTCGCCGGCACCGCCGCGCGCCCCGCGCAGCAGGACCCCGTCGACGACGAGCCCGGCGCCGAAGCGCTCACCGGACAGCAGCGCCGCGAACGAGGCGTCGCCGGAGGACGGCCGTTCGGCGAGGGCCGCCGCGTTCGCGTCGTTCTCGACGACCACGACACCGTGCGGTACGACGTCGGCGAACCCCGGGTTCATCCGGTTCCAGAACCCGCCGTCGTCCGGCGAGGCACCCGAGGCGTCGACGGGCGCGGGGATGCCGATCACGGTCACGAGCACGCGCGTCGGGTCGACTCCGGCGTCGGCGAGCGCCCTGGACACGGTGTCGGCCGTGACGCCGAGGCGCACCGGGACCTCGAGGCCAGCGTCGCCGAGTGCGCCCTCGGCCCGTGCGAGCACCGTCCCGCGCAGGTCTGCGACGAGCGCCGTGACGCGGTGCTGCCCGGCGTCGACCCCGACGACCACCCCGGCTCCCGCGTCGAGTTCGTAGCGGCGGGCGGGTCGGCCCTTCCGGTACTCCTCCCCCGCAGCCCGGGCGTCGTCGAGGTCGCGGAGCCACCCGAGCCGGACGAGCTCGGCGCACGCGGCGAGGACGGTCGAGCGGGTCAGGCCGGTGGCGTCGATGGCTTCGGTCGCGGTGAACGCGGCGGCGTCGAACGCGGACGCCAGGACCGTCTCGGCGCTGGTCGCACGAGCGGGCTCACGGCGTCGGGACATGCGCTGACCCTACCGCGGGGAACATTGCTTGCGCGATTAGATTTTCTGAGTAGATTAAGTGTCGCGAGCCGGCACCGACGCCGGTCCGCTGACCGGGACGGCAGGGACGCCGGGTCCGGACGGACGGAGACGACGTGCGACCACACGCCACCACCAGGGACACCGCCGCACTCAGCCGCCGCGGGTTCCTCCTCGGGGCCGGCGGCATCGGCGCGGGCCTGGCACTCGCCGCGTGCGCCCCGCTCGGCGGTTCGAGCAGCCGACCCGAGACGATCACCTTCTACGTGTCGAAGCCCGAGGTCATCGGCTACTTCGACGACGTCATCGCGAAGTTCCACGACAGCCAGTCGAAGATCCGCGTGGTCCGCGACTCGACGTCGAACATGTCCGCGAACTTCGTCCGGAACCGGCCGCCGGACCTCGGGTGCCTGAACTACAACTACGCGATGGTCTCGTTCGTCGAGCACGGCGCCCTGACGGACCTGTCGGACCTGCCCGAGAAGGACACGATCAACCCGGACCTGTGGCCGCTCATGCAGCAGACGGCCGACTACCCGGGCCGCACCAGCGTGCTGCCCTACTCGGTGACGGCGGCGTCCGTGATCTACAACAAGCGGATCTTCGCCGACCAAGGGCTCGAGGTGCCGACCACGTGGTCGGCGTTCCGCGACGTGTGCGAGCGGCTCGTCCGCGCCGGCATCACCCCGATGTACGGCACGTACAAGGACAACTGGACGATCGCCCAGGGCATGTTCGACTACTCGGTCGGCGGCATGCTCGACCTGCAGCAGACCTTCGCCGCGCTCGACCGCGAGGGAACCCGGGTCGGCAAGGGCTCCCGTGTCTCGTTCGAGAAGGACTTCGCGGCGCCCGTGGACCGCATGGTGGACCTGCTCCAGTGGCACCAGAAGGGCGCCGCGAGCCGCGGGTACGGTGACGGGAACCTGGCGTTCGCGCAGGGGAAGGCCGCGATGTACCTGCAGGGACCGTGGGCGCTCGGCGAGATCGCGAAGTCGAACAAGGACGTCGAGCTCGGCACCTTCCCGTTCCCCGCGACCGACGACGCCGCGGACAACAAGGTGCGCGTGAACGTCGACCTGGGGCTCTGGATCCCGGAGGCGTCGCGCAAGCAGGAGGCCGCGCGCGAGTTCCTGTCGTTCCTGATGAGCCCGGCGGTCAGCGACCGGTACAACGCCGACAACAACGGCTTCGGCGTCCGCAAGGACTCCCCACCGGTGTCGAACCCCGCTCTCCGTGGCATGCAGGACTCGTACGACCGCGCCGCCTTCTCCCTCGGCGCCTCGCAGCTCATCCCCGCCGAGATCCCGGTGGCGAACTACCTGCAGTCCATCGCCTTCGGCGGTGCCCCCGCTCCGCAACTCCGCACCCTCGACGGCGACTGGGCGCGGCTCGCGCTCCGCACGGCCGCGTAAGGAGACGACCTTGGCCACCACGACCACCGAAGCGATCACGACGGCGGACCGCCGCCGACGGGGCGGAGCCGCACCGCGCCTCCAGGCCGGCAGCCGCGGACGCCGGAAGCGCATCGAGCCGCTGTTCCTCGTCTTCCTCGTCCCCACCCTGGTGCTCTTCACGCTCGCCATCACGCTGCCGGCGGTGATGGGCATCGTGCTGAGCTTCACGGACTCCGTCGGGTTCGGCGAGTTCCGGTTCACCGGACTCACCAACTACGTCGCCGTGTTCTCCGACCCGGCGATCCTGCAGGCGTACCTGTTCACGATCGGGTTCTCGCTCGTCACCGTCCTCGTCGTCAACGCGATCGCGTTCCTGCTCGCCATCGCGCTGACGTCGAAGGTGCGCGGGAAGATCGCGCTCCGGGCGGTGTTCGTCCTGCCGATGGTGATCTCGGGCATCGTCATCGCCTACGTGTTCTCGTTCCTGTTCGCGAACTCGCTGCCAGCGCTCGCCACCGCACTGGGCTTCGCGCCGCTCGAGCAGAGCATCCTCGCGAACCCGGACCTGGCGTGGGTCGCGATCGTGGTCGTCACCGCGTGGCAGGCGATCCCGTCGACGCTCCTCATCTACATCGCCGGGGTCCTTTCGATCCCCGGCGAGGTGTACGAGGCCGCCGCCCTGGACGGGGCGAGCTCCTGGCGGCAGCTCGTGTCGATCACGGCCCCGCTGACGGCGGGCTACATCCTGATCAACCTCGTGATCGGGTTCAAGAACTTCCTCAACTCCTACGACATCATCGTCGGCCTGACCGACGGCGGCCCCGGTACCGCGACGACCAGCGTCGCGATGTCGATCTTCAAGGGCTTCAGCAGTGGCGACTACGCCTACCAGATGGCGAACGCGACGATCTTCTTCGTCATCGCGGTCGTGATCGCCGTGATCCAGCTGCGGGCGACCCGCGGGAAGGCAGCGCTCTGATGACCATGCAGGCACCCCTCCGACCGGGCACCACCGCGACCGGGTCGATCCGCTCCGTGGACGCCGACCGCACCGCCGGACGACGCGGCGGCGGCCGTGGCGACCGCGCCAACTGGCCGGTGACGATCGTCCTCGTGCTGTGCGCACTGTCCGTCCTCGTCCCGCTGTACGTCACGGTGACGATGGCGTTCAAGACCACGAGCCAGGCCGTCGACGGCAACGCGTTCTCGCTGCCGGCGCCGTTCAGCGTCGACGGGTTCGTCCAGGCGTGGGAGCTCACCGACTTCCCGCGGGCGTTCGGCGTCTCGGTGCTCATCGCCGCGATCACCGTCGCCGGGACGATCCTGCTCGCGTCCTTCACCGCGTACGCCATCGCCCGGAACTGGGAGCGCCGGCTGTTCCGCTGGTCGTTCTTCTACCTGCTCGCCGCGATGTTCCTGCCGTTCCCGGTCCTCGCACTGTCGCAGGTGAAGCTCACCGGGCTGGCGCACCTGGACAACCCGCTCGGCGTCGCGATCCTGCACGTCATGTTCCAGCTGTCCTTCAGCGTGCTGCTGTTCACCGCGTTCCTGCGGTCGATCCCGGCCGAACTGGAGGAGAGTGCACGCATCGACGGTGCGACCACGGGACAGGTGTTCTGGCGACTGGTGTTCCCGCTCCTCGCACCGATGAGCGCCACCGTCGGCATCTTCGCGTTCCTCGCGTCCTGGAACGACTTCGTGATGCCGTCGCTGATCACCTCCGACCCGGCGCTGCAGACCCTGCCGGTGCTGCAGCAGATGTTCCAGACCCAGTTCAGCAACAACTACAACGTGTCGTTCGCCTCGTACCTGATGGCGATGGCGCCGGCGATCATCGTCTACCTCGTCACCCAGCGGTGGGTGATGGCCGGGGTGACGCAGGGCGCCATCAAGTGACCGAGCCGAGCACCGCCACGACCACGACCCCCACTCCCACTCCCACTCCCACTCCCACGAACGACGGAAGGCCCGACGTGACCGACACCCTCGCCCAGCCCGCTGCGACCACCACCGACGAGACGTGGTGGCGTCAGGCGAGCGTCTACCAGGTCTACCCGCGCTCGTTCGCCGACGCGGACGGCGACGGCATCGGCGACCTGCCCGGTGCGACGAGCCGCGTGCCGTACCTGGCCTCGCTCGGCATCGAGGCGGTCTGGCTCAGCCCGTTCTACCCGTCCGCCCTCGCCGACGGCGGCTACGACGTCGACGACTACCGCGACGTCGACCCGCGGCTCGGCACGCTCGCGGACTTCGACGACATGGTCGCGGCGCTGCACGGCGCCGGCATCCGCGTGATCGTGGACATCGTGCCGAACCACACGAGCGACCGGCACGCCTGGTTCCGCGAGGCCCTCGCGGCACCGAAGGGCAGCCCGGAGCGGGACCGCTACGTCTTCCGCGACGGCACCGGCCCGGACGGGCAGGAGCCGCCGGCCGACTGGGTGTCGATCTTCGGCGGCCCCGCGTGGACCGCGGTCGGCGACGGTCAGTGGTACCTGCACAACTTCGCGAAGGAGCAGCCTGACCTGAACTGGGCGAACCGCGAAGTCCGCGACGACTTCCTGCACACCCTGCGCTTCTGGTCCGACCGCGGGGTCGACGGCTTCCGCATCGACGTCGCCCACGGTCTCGCGAAGGACCTGCCGGCCGGCGAACTGCCCACGTGGGCCGAGGTGCTCGCGAGCCCGAAGGACGGCGCGCACATCCTCTGGGACCGCGACGACGTGCACGAGATCTACGCCGAGTGGCGCCGGGTCTTCGACGAGTACACCCCCGCCCGCACCGCGGTCGCCGAGGCCTGGGTCGCCGCCGACCGCCGCGCCCGGTACGCCTCCGCCGAGGGACTCGGGCAGGCCTTCAACTTCGACCTGCTCGAGGCCGACTTCGACGCGCAGCAGTTCCGGACGATCATCGAGTTCAACCTCGGGCTCGCCGAGCAGTCCGGCTCGTCGACGACGTGGGTGTTCTCGAACCACGACGTCGTCCGGCACGCCACCCGGTACGCGCTCCCGGCCCGCAACGGCGCCGAGGAGAAGCAGGGCGCCGCGTGGCTGCTCGCCGGCGGCCGGCAGGAGGACCTCGACCGCGCCCTCGGGCTCCGGCGCGCGCAGGCGGCGACGCTCCTGGAGCTCGCGCTGCCCGGCTCGGCGTATCTGTACCAGGGCGAGGAGCTCGGCCTGCACGAGGTCGGCGACATCCCCGACGCCGAACGACAGGACCCGGCGTTCTTCCGGAACCCGGGCGTCGACGTCGGCCGCGACGGCTGCCGCGTGCCGATCCCGTGGACGCGCTCGGGGCCGTCCTTCGGCTTCGGCACGGGCGGTTCGCACCTGCCGCAGCCGGCCTGGTTCGCCGACTCGTCGGTCGAGGCCGAGGACGCCGACCCGGACTCGACGCTCAACCTGTACCGGAAGGCCCTCGGCCTGCGCGGCCAGCTCCGGTCCGAGGAGCACCTCGAGTGGATCGAGACCGGCCGCGACGACGTGCTCGCGTTCCGTCGCCCGAACGGGTGGACGAGCGTGACGGTGTTCGGTGACGAGCCGTTCGCACTCCCCACCGGCGAGCTCCTGCTCGCCTCCGCGCCGGTGGCAGACGGCGCCCTGTCGGGTGTGGGGACCGCCTGGTTGCGTTCCTGACGGGACCGCGCGTTCCTGACGGGACCAGCAGGCGGACGGGAGGCACGGTGCGGGCAGGCACCGTGCCTCCCGTCCGTCCCGGGGTCGCGTCCCGCGCCCGGCGTGCCGTGCCGATCCGCGCGTGGGGTGCCGATCCGCGCGTGGGGTGTCGATCCGCGCGCGGGATGGCGATCCGCGCATGGGAGGTCGCCCCTTCCGACCCGCCATGCGCGGATCCGCCTCCCACGTCACCCGTGATGGGACAGATCGCTCAGGACGAGCTCACCGGCCCCGCGATCTCCCGGAGCGCGGCGAGGTGCGCCTGCCACGCGAGACGACCCGCCCGCGTCAGGGTCAGCGACGTCCGCGGGGTCCTGCCGACGTGCGCCTTGCCCACCGTGACGTACCCGGCCGCCTCGAGCGCGCTGGCCTGCTTGCTCAGCGCGGAGTCGGTGACCTCGAGCGCGTCCCGGACCTCGCGGAACGAGAGCGTCCCGGCCCGGTCGAGCGCTGCGACGACCGAGAACCGCACCGGGTTCTGCAGCAGGTCGTCGAGTCGGTGTCGCGGGTGCGAGCTGCTCATCCGCGGGACTCCCACGCGGCGCAGGCGAGCGACACGACGAGGACGAGACCGGACGTGACCGCCGACCACAGCACCGAGCCGTGCGCCCAGCCCACGACGGCGATCGCGGCGCAGTAGGTCAGCCCCCATGCGGCGACGTAGGTGATCCACCGCCGGCCGCGGGCGAAGGCGGCACGACCACGGATCGCGGCGCTGAACCACAGGACGAGCGCGAGCACGACGACGATCGTGCCGACGTACGCCGCCGCGAAGGCACGGCCCGCTGACATCCCCATCGCGAAGGTCCCGAGGGACGTCGTCGCGCCGAGGGCGACGATGAAGGCGACGTACGGCCACCGGACGGCGTCGTGCGTGCGACGGGCGAGACGGTCGGCGTGCGCGAGGAGCGCGCGGGCCTCGGACGGTTGCGGATCGGACATGGTTCCCCCTCTGGTCCCTCCCCACCCCGGGAAGTGTTCCCATCATGGCAACTACTTTCCAATGTGGCAAGTACCGGTACCCGGCGACCCCCGCCCCACCGTCGGTAGGGTCGGCACCATGAGCGGGGCGGACATCAGCGTGCAGGACTTCGTGATGCGCTTCGGCGACCGCGACGTGGTCGACGGCCTGTCCTTCGACGTGGCACCCGGCGAGACGTTCGGCCTGCTCGGCAGCAACGGCTCGGGCAAGACCACCACGATCCGGGCCCTGCTCGGCATCACGACCCCGACCGCCGGCACCCTGACGGTCGACGGCGTCCCGTACCGACCGGCGACCGGCGGCATCGGCTACCTGCCCGAGGAGCGCGGGCTCTACCGCAAGGAGTCCGTCATCGACGTGATGACGTACTTCGGCATGCTCCGGGGTCTGCGCCGTCCCGAGGCGACCGCGTGGAGCACCGCCTACCTGGAGCGCGTCGGGCTCGCGGACCGCGCGAAGCTCCGCGTGGACAAGCTCAGCGGTGGGCAACAGCAGAAGGTGCAGCTCGGCATCACGATCATGGACCGCCCGCGCCTGCTCATCCTCGACGAGCCGACGAAGGGCCTCGACCCGGTCAACCGCCGGCTGCTCCTCGACCTGGTCGCCGAGCGGAAGGCCGACGGCGCCACGGTCGTGCTCGTGACGCACCACATGGACGAGGTCGAGCGGTTGTGCGACCGGATCCTCCTGCTCAAGGACGGGCGCGCCGCCGCGTACGGCAGCATCCCCGAGGTGCAGGACGCCTTCGGCGGTGCGGTCGCACACGTGACGCTCGACGGCAGCGTTCCGGAGTCGCCGCTGTACCGGGTGGTCCGGCACGAGGGGCACGTGGCGTACCTCGCCCTGACCGACGCCGCCGCGCCGGACGGATCGGACGTCCTCGCCGCGCTCGTGTCCGCCGGGGTGCACGTGACCGGGTTCACGATGCGGCGGATCCCCCTCGACGAGATCTTCGTGCAGGTCTACGGCCACGACGCCGGGCACGACGACCTGCCCGCCACGAGCGAGCACGAGGAGACCAGCACCAGCACCGGCACCGGCACCGGCGCGAGCGGGGCAGCCGCGTGAGCCGCCTCGGGACGGTCGTCCGGTTCGAGTTCGTCCGCGCCGTCAAGAAGCCCGCGTTCTGGATCGGCACGCTCGCCCTCCCCCTGGTGGTGGTCGTCGTGTCGCTGCTCGTCGGGGTCGGCCAGGCCGCGGGTGCGGACTCGGTCAGCTCGAGCTCCTCGGCCGCGAAGACCCCGTTCCACTACGTCGACCGCTCGGGGCTCGTCGACCGCTCGGTCGCGGCGAGGTGGGGCGGCTCACCGTCCACCGACCCCGAGGCCGACCGGGCGGCTGTCCGTGCGGGGCGGCTCGACCTGTTCGTCGTCTACCCCAGGACCCCGTCGAGCACCCCGATCCACATCGAGGCCGCCGACCGCGGGCTCTTCGAGAACGGCGGCTACTCGACCCTGGCCGAGCGGGTCCTCGAGCAGAGCGTCGCCGCGTCGGTGGACGACCCGGAGTCGGTGTCGATCCTGCGCTCACCGCCGGACACCGACCTCCGCACCTGGTCGGACGGACACGTCGCGCCCGGCTGGCTGTCGATCGTGCCGCCCTTCCTGTACGTCGCGGCGTTCTTCGGCATCGTCGTGCTGCTCGCCACCCGCATGGTCACGGTGGTGGTCGAGGAGAAGGAGAACCGCATCTCCGAGATGATCCTGACGACGGTCACGGCGGGTGAGCTGATCCGCGGCAAGGTCGTCGCGATGCTGCTCGTCGGCTTCGTGCAGGTCGGGGTGTTCGTCGTGCCGGGCCTCGCCGTCGCGCTCGTCGGCCTGCCGCTCGTGGCCGCGCGACTCGGTGGCCTGACGGTGGACCCGTGGCGGATGGTCGTCGGCGCGCTGCTGCTCGTCGGCGGGGTCCTGCTCGCGTCCGGGTTGTTCGTGGCGGTCGGCGCCGCGGTCCCGTCGATCAAGGATGCCTCGACGCTGCAGTCCGCGGCGATCTTCGCGCTGATCATCCCGCTGTACGCCGCGTTCTTCGTGATGACCACCCCGGGGTCCCCGATCGCGGCGTTCTTCACCTACTTCCCGACCTTCACCCCGATCACCGCGATGGTCCGGAACGCCGTCGGGACGCTCACCCTCACCGAGTCTGTGGCGTGCATCGTCGAGGTGTTCGCCACCGCGGCGCTCCTGCTCTGGTTCGCCGAGTACCTGTTCCGCCACTCCATCGCCCAGTACGGCTCGAAGGTCACGCTGCGGCAGATCGCCGCCTGGCGGCGTCGCCGCACCCCGCGCACCGGTCGCTGACCGTCCCGTGGCCGGGTCGACGACGGCCTGGAGGCGCGGGGCGGGCCCGCCACGCGCCTCCAGGCCGTCGCCGGGCGCGCTCGTCTACCGGACCGCGACCTCGTCGAGGTCCCAGGCCGCGGTCTCCTGCTCCCGCCACCCGAGCCGCAGGGTGCGCACCGACTGGTCGTACTCGACCAGCACGTCCAGGTAGGGCCGCACGAGCATCTGGATCTGCAGTCCCTCGTAGACTGCCAGGAGCTGGGTCGCCGCTCGGTGCGCGGGGATCCCGAGTCGCTCGGTGCCCGCGCGCACGTCGGCCTCGAGGCCACGGGTGAGCTCCTCGACGAACTCCTCGAAGCGCTTGCGGAACAGCTCCGCGAAGTCGCCGTCCGCGGCCGCGATCGTCAGCACGCCCGCCATCAGCCGGACGAGGCCCGGGTCGGCGACGTCCTCGGCCAGGGTGGTCCGGACGTGGTCGACCGTCGTGGCCGGGGTCGTGCGTCCGGTCCCCCGGAGCTGGATCCACCGGTCGTAGGTCACGAGCAGCAGGCGGTCCCACGACGGGAACAGGCGGTCGACGTCCTCCGGCCGGACCCCGCAGGTGTCCGCGACCACGACCGCGTCGACCATCTCGAAGGCGTACAGCCGGTAGGCGCGGATCGCGCCGCGCACGATGCGTTCGGCGAGTGCCTCCTCGTCGACGAGGTGCACGTCGGGGTCCGTCATCCGCACAGTCCACAGGAGACCGCTCGTTCCTGTCACATCCTCGTTCGGGGGGTACCGCGGTGCACGGTCATCCCGGCCGCCTGGCCGTCCTGCCGGCGGCCCGGTGGTGCCTCAGCCGACGGTGATCGGCGCTGCCGACGGCCGGACGCGCTGGCGCATCCACACGAAGAAGCCGGTCAGCGTGAAGACGCCGTAGAAGACGTACATCAGGCCGGAAGCGTAGTACCCGGCGGAGAACAGCAGGGGCACACCGACCAGGTCCACGGCGACCCAGATCAACCAGAACTCGACCCAGCCCTTCGCCATGCCGTACGTCGCCAGGAGCGAGCCGACGAAGATCCACGCGTCGCTCCACACCGGCTCGTACGAGCCGAGGGCACGGAACACCGGGGTCAGGACCGCGGTGCCGCCGACCATCGCGAGGACGAGCAGCGCGCGGGTCCGCCACGAGGCCCAGCGGGGCTCGACCACGGTGACGGTGTCGTCCGCGCGGTGGGTCCAGCGGTACCAGCCGTAGACGCTCACGGCGATGAACATCACCTGGCGGCCGGCCTGACCGAGCAGGTTGACCGGGTTCGGGGTGTCGAACAGGGCGCCCATGAACACGGTGAAGAGCAGGGCGTTCCCGACGATGCCGACCGGCCACGCCCAGACCCTGCGGCGCATCCCGCCGAGGGCGCTGAGGAGTCCGAACACGTTGCCGACCACCTCGCGCCAGAGCACGGTCTGGTCGCCGATGACGAGCTGCGCGTCGAACAGCCACCGCACGATGCTCATGGGGCCCTCCTCGTTTCCGGACGGTGCAACGGTAGGGGCCCGACGCGCATTCCGGCGGTCGTGCGGCGCCGCGTGACGGGCTCGCGGGGTGCACGGCCCCGAGACTCGGCTCCGGGCTACGCTCTGGGGTCGTGGCGGACGACGGCAGGACGGGCAGCGCGGCGGCAGCCGTCCAGCGCACGCGCGACCTGCTCGACGCCGCGGCCGACCGGCTCCGGGACGCCGGGGTGCGGGACGAGGCCCTCGCCGAGTACGTCGAGCCGCGCGCCGTGCTCGGGATCCGCCGCGACCCGACGATGCGACCGCTCGGCCGGGTGTGGCGCGTCGGTGCCCTGCTGCTCGGTTCGTCCGCGGAGACCACGGGCCGGGTCTGGGCCACCGCGCGCATCACCCGTGTGACCGATCCGGGCCGGACGCAGTTCGTGTCGGTGTCCGCCGAGGTGCGCCGCGCCTACCGGGCCGCCGCCGCGAAGGGGCACTTCCGCGAGAACGACACCGTGAACCACGGCGCGGTGCCGATCCCCCTCGACGACACCCTGGTCGACGCCGACGGTGTGCTCGCGGTCGTCGACGGCGAGCCGGTCGTCCGGTGGTCCCCCACCGCCGGCACGGTGCCGCTCGACGGGTACCTGCGCGACCGGGTGGCGCTGCTGGTCGATCCACCGCGGGGTGCGACGGACTGACCGCCCCGGGTCAGCCGCCGTACTGGGCCGTCGCCACGACGTTCGAGCCGGACTCGCGGCACGCGGTGGTGAGGAGCTTCTGCTGGAGCTCCCACTCCGGGCCGTCCTCCATCGCGAGGCCCTCGGTCGGGGCCGGATGCGCGTCGAGGTACCGCTGGACCGAGTCGATGGCCCGGGTCATCCGAGGGTCCGAGGACTGCAGGTGCTCGTAGCCGAACCGGGCCGACCGGACGAGGGCCAGCCGGTCGGACTCGCTGACCGCACCGACCTGCTGCCCTGCCGACGCGTTCAGGAGGACCGTGCTCAGCGCACTCACGGTTCCGCAGACCGACGCAGCGGACAGGTCCTGCTGCATCGGATCACTCGGTTCCTGCGTCTGCGCCGCACTCGGGGCCGCGGGCGTCTGGGCCGCGGGCGTCTGGGCCACGGGCGTCTGGGCCACGGGCGCAGCGCTGTCGCCGGAGCCGGCAGCGCAGCCGGACAGCAGTCCCCCGGCGAGCAGGACGACCACGGCGGCGAACGGGCGGACGGTGCTCGGGATTCCCATGCGTCGATCCTGGCGCACCGGCACGCCGGAGTCGGCCGCGGTGACCGGATCGAGATCGCTCGATGCTGGATCGTGACCCGGCTCGACGGTGAGCCCGTCGGCGGTCAGTCGGCCAGGCGGTCGACCACGGCGGCTCGCGTCATCGCGTCGAGGCCGTCGTCGAGTGCGCCGCGGCTGGCGGACCACAGGGCCGACTCGACCAGCCGTGCCGTGCACCAGGCGGCGATCCGGTCGGCGAGCTCGCCGGTCGTGTCCGCGAGGACGACGACCCGATGCCGCACGGCGTGCAGGGGATCCTCCGCGCGGAACGGGTCGTCGACCTGCACGAGCAGCGGGCACAGGTCGTAGGCGGGGTCGCCGACCATCGGCTTCGGGTCGATGACGAGCCACGGCTCCCGCCCCGCCGCGAGCACGTTGCCGGGGTTCGCGTCGCCGTGCACGACCACCGACCGCACGGCACCGCTCGGCAGCGTGCGGAGCAGGTCTGCGCCGCGGCGCACGAGTCCCGGGTCGAAGGGCGGCGTGAGCTCGCGCATCCGGTCCTCGGCGAGCGACGCCCACCCGGTGGTGACGTCGGCGACGGACACGAAGGTGTCCTCGTCGGGGACCCCGGCGGCCCAGAGCCGGGTGAGCAGACCGCCGGCGGAGCGCAGGCGGTGTTCGGCCGACAGGTCGTCACGCTCCCCGAGCCGGGTGCCGGGATCGCAGTGCTCGAGCAGCAGCACGAAGGGATCGTCCGAGTCGACGTCGAGCAGGCGGACCGCTCCGGCTCCGTCCCACCAGGCGAGTGCCGCGGCCTCATGCTCGGCCTCGTGGTGCGGCAGGGACAGCTTGAGGACGGCATCGCCACCGTCGGGCAACCGCACGGGCACGACGTGCGAGACGCTCCCGCCGGCGTACGGCTCGCCGGGACGCAGGTCCCAGCGCTCGACCGCTCGTGCGAGCCTGCGCGGGACGGACGCACGCCAGTCCCGCTCGGTCGGCCACATGCGCGCATGGTACCCACCGCCGGACCGTGAGCGACCGGGCGGGCGCACCCCCGCGCCTCCTGTCCGACCCCCGAACGGGGTACGTCCTTGTCCGCCGCAGCACCGACTGCCGCGGCGTCCGGGCGGGTCTACCGTCTGTTGCGGGCGGCAACGGGGCCGCTCGACGACGAATCGAGCATCATGCAACGACGGATGAGCACGCTCCTCGCGACGATCACGGCGGTCGGCCTGGTCGGCGCCCTGGCGCCGGCCCTGCAGGCGCAGGCCGCTGTCCCGACCAGCGACGTCCCGGACTTCGGGGGCAACGTCAAGGTCTACGACCAGTCCACTCCCGCGTCGACGATCCAGGCCGACGTCGACGCGGCCTTCAACGCGCAGCTCCGCAGCAGCACGGCACAGTTCGGCTCGCAGCGGTACGCCTTCCTGTTCAAGCCCGGCAGCTACGGGCGGGTCTGGGCGAACCTGGGCTTCTACACCTCGGTGGCCGGTCTCGGGAAGAACCCCGACGACGTGACGATCTCCGGCGCGCTCAACGTCGACTCCGGTTGGAACGCCGGCGACGAGAAGAACGCCACACAGAACTTCTGGCGGTCGGCGGAGAACCTCTCCGTGGCGCCCGAGGGCGGGACCGACCGGTGGGCGGTGTCGCAGGCCGCGCCGATGCGGCGAGTGCACATCAAGGGCAACCTGACCATGGGGCCGTCGAACCAGGACGGCGGGCAGGGGTACTCGTCGGGCGGCTACATCGCCGACTCGAAGGTCGACGGCACCGTCACGAGCGGGTCGCAGCAGCAGTGGTACACGCGGAACTCGACGCTCGGCAGCTGGCAGGGCGGCAACTGGAACATGGTGTTCTCGGGGGTGCAGGGCGCGCCGGCGAACGACTTCTCGAAGAGCTACACCACCCTGTCGAGCACCCCGGTCACGCGGGAGAAGCCGTACCTGTACGTCGACTCGTCGAACAAGTACCACGTGTTCGTCCCGTCGCTGCGGACGAACTCCGCCGGGGTGACGTGGCCGAACACGCCGGGGACGGACATCCCGATGCGCGACTTCTACGTCGCGCACCCCGGTGACAGCGCGGCGACGATCAACAGCGCGCTGGCGCAGGGGCTGAACCTGTTCTTCACCCCGGGCACGTACCAGTTGAACGCCGCGCTGAACGTCACCCGTCCGGACACCGTCGTCACGGGCATCGGGTTCCCGACGCTCGTGCCGACCGCCGGCAACGCCGTGCTCACCACCGCTGACGTCTCCGGCGTGAACGTGTCGAACCTGGTCGTCGACGCAGGCACGCAGAACAGCGCGCAGCTCGTCCGACTCGGCACCAGCGGCTCGCACGTCGACCATGCCTCGGACCCGCAGAGCATCCAGGACGTGTTCTTCCGCGTCGGGTCGAGCATCCAGGGCAAGGCGTCGACGACGCTGCAGGTCGACGCCGACGACACGCTCGTCGACCACATCTGGGCGTGGCGGGCCGACCACGGCGGCGCCGCGACGGGCTGGAACGTCAACACCGGCGCGACGGGTGTCGAGGTGAACGGGGACGACGTCCTCGCCACCGGGCTGTTCGTCGAGCACTACCAGAAGTACGAGGTGCTCTGGAACGGCAACCGCGGTCGGACGATCTTCTTCCAGAACGAGATGCCGTACGACGTGCCGGACAACGCCTCGTGGCAGAGCCCGACCGGTGCCGGGTACGCGGCGTACAAGGTCGCGTCCGGGGTGACGAACCACGAGATCTGGGGCGGCGGCGTGTACTGCTTCTTCAACACGAACCCGTCCGTGCACGCCGACCGGGCGTTCGAGACCCCGACGGGCTCGGGCATCCGGGCGCACGGGCTCGTGACGGTGTCGCTCGGGGACACGGGCACGATCTCGAGCGTCATCAACGGCGTCGGCGGGGCGGTTCCGACGCCGGTGGGCAACACGGCGCCGAACCGGCTCGCGTCCTACAACTGAGCGGGCCATCCGACCGACCGGGGCCGTCGACGACACCGGTCGCCGGCAGCCCCGGTCGCCGGCAACGCCCGGCCGTCGGGGCACACGCGCCGTCAGGCGGTCGTCACGCACCGCCGGTAGCGTCCGGGCATGGCACCCGAGCGCCGCAGCACCGAAGCCGGCAGCACCGTCCGCACCAGGCTCGTCCTCCCCGGGCAGTACGGACCGCTGTTCGACGACGGCGGTCCGGTGCTCGTCGTCGAGGCCCGCGAGTTCTTCGACGCGCGGCCGATGCACCGCGCGAAGGCGCACCTGTGGCTGAGCGCCCTGCGGCACCGCGTCCGGGAGCTCGGTGACCGCGCCGAGCACGTGCAGGTCGACCGTCTGAAGGACGCCCTCGTCGGTCGCGACGACCTCGAGGTGGTCGACCCGCCGTCCCGGACCCTCCGCGCGCAGGTCCGGCACTGGGGCAAGGGCACCGAGATCCTGCCGAGCCGCGGGTTCATCACCGACGAGGCCGAGTTCGCCGAGTGGGCAGCGCAGGGCACCGGCCGGTTCCGCATGGAGACCCACTACGAGCGGGTCCGCCGCCGCGAGGGCTGGCTGATGCGCTCGGAGAAGCCGATCGGCGGGAAGTTCAGCCTGGACGACCAGAACCGCGAGCCGCCGCCGAAGGGTGCGACGACGCTCGGGCTCCCCGAACCGTGGTGGCCGACCGAGGACGAGATCGACGACGAGGTCCGTCGCGACCTGGACCGGTGGGAGCGCGACGGTGCCGTGCGCTTCGTCGGGAGGGACGACACCCGGCGCTTCGCGGTCACGGCGGACGAGGCCCGGCAGGCGCTCGACGACTTCGTCCAGGTGCGCCTGGGCGACTTCGGGCCGTACGAGGACGCCACGCTGACGAACGACTGGACGATGGCGCACTCGCTCCTCAGCGTGCCGATGAACCTCGGCGTGCTCGACCCGTTCGAGGTCGTCGAGGCCGCACTCGCCGCCCACCGCGACCACGACGCCCCGCTCGCCAGCGTCGAGGGGTTCGTGCGCCAGGTCGCCGGCTGGCGCGACTACGTCTGGCACCTCTACTGGTGGTTCGGCGACGACTACGGCGCCGAGGAGAACGCCCTCGACGCGCACGAGCACCTCCCCCGCTGGTGGCGGGAGCTCGACGCCTCGGAGATCGACGCGGTGTGCCTGAGCACCGCGATCGAGGGCCTGCACGACCACGGCTGGCTGCACCACATCCAGCGCCTGATGGTCCTCGGCAACTGGGCCCTGCAACGCGGCTACGACCCGGTGCACCTGACCGAGTGGTTCACCGACGTCTTCGTCGACGGCACCGACTGGGTCATGCCGGCGAACATCATCGGGATGTCGCAGCACGCCGACGGCGGCATGGTCGCGACGAAGCCCTACGCGTCGGGCGGCCGCTACATCGACCGGATGTCGGACCACTGCGGTGGCTGCCGCTACGACCCGACGAAACGGGTCGGCGAGGACGCCTGCCCCTTCACCGCGGGGTACTGGGCGTTCCTGTCGCGGACGGAACCCGCCCTCCGCAACAACAACCGGATGGCGCGTCCGCTCCAGCAGATGCGGAAGCTGGCGGACCTCGACCAGGTGGTGGCCCAGGAGGCGCGGCGCACCACCCCGTGAGGGTCGCCATCGCGACGTGACCACACACCGGACGGGAGGCGCGTGACGGGCCCGCCGCGCGCCTCCCGTCCGGTCCGGACCCGGCCCCGTCCGGTCTGCAGCCAGCCCGTCGATGGAGCAGACGACGTCGGGTCCGGTGCTGCCACCCGCCGGTTCCTGCTCCACCGACAGGGGGAGGCGGCCGCGCGAGCGGCGCCGGTAGGGTCGGGAACGTGAGCAACGAGGCATTCGACGACCGCTACGAGCTGCGCGAGTTCGCGCCGGGCACGGACGAGCAGGGGGCGCCGGACGCCGCGACCGACGCGTGGATGCACGCCGTCGGCCTCGGCTTCCACGAACCGCACCCGAACGACGAGGTCGCCGCGCTGATGGCCGAGGCGTTCGTCGCCGACCGCGAGACCTGGCTCGGCGTGCACGTCCGTCGTCCGCTCCCGGGGTCCGTCGACGAGACCTGGCCGGCCGGTACCTTCGCGTGGTTCCCGAAGTCCCTGAGCTGGGGCGACGGCCAGGCCGTCGAGACCCAGGCGATCTCGGCGGTGACCGTCCGGCCGACCGAACGCCGACGGGGCATCCTGCGTCGGATGATGACGCACGCGCTCGAGCGTGGCGTCGCCGAGGGCTACGCGGTGGCCTCGCTGACCGCGTCCGAGGGCACCATCTACCGACGATTCGGCTTCGGCTGCGCGATCCGCGAGCGGGCCGTCCGCGTCCGTCGGGCCCGGGCGCTGCCGTTCCTCGCGCCGACGACCGGCACGGTGACCGTCGTCACGCCCGAGTGGCTCGCGGACGGGAACGCCCGCGCCGTGTTCGACCGGTTCGACGCGCGCACGCCGGGCTCCATGAAGCGGAACACGAGCACCTGGCCGATCGTCACCGGCCTGCGGAACGGCGACGGCGAGCCGGCGAAGGACGTCCGCGCCGCCGTGCACCGCCCGGACGGCGCCACCGACGCGGACGCCGTCGACGGCTACGTGACCTGGCGCGTCAAGGAGGGCTCCGGCCGCGACCAGGACACCGTGCTCGAGGTCGTCGACCTGGTCTACGCGACCGACGAGGCGTACCTGTCGCTGTGGGAGTTCCTGCTCTCGATCGACCTGAATGACGTGGTGTCGTACAAGCGCTCGCGCCTCGACGACCCGATCGTCGCCGCGCTCGGGGACAACCGGGCGTACGACGTCGACCACGAGGAGGACCACGTCTGGCTACGGGTGCTCGACGTGCCCGCGGTGCTGGCCTCGCGGCCGTACGCGGTCGACGGGTCGATCGTGCTCGCCGTCTCCGACACGATGGGCTTCGCGGCGGGCACCTACCGGCTGGACGTCGTCGACGGCCGCGGCACCGTGACCCGCACGGCCGCGGACGACTCCGGCGAGGCCGACGTGCGGCTCGACGTGGCCGACCTCGGCGCGCTGCTGATCGGCTCGGTGTCCCCGGTGACCCTCGCGGCGGCGGGGCTCGTGCGGGCGACGGACCCGGCGGCGCCGGTGCTCCTGCGCGCGATGCTGACCCCGGCGCGGGCGCCGCACGGCATCACGTACTTCTAGGGGCGCGGCGGGGGCGGCGCGAGCGCGGCGCGGCCCGCAAGACGCAACGTAGGCGGGTCCTCGCAGCGACGTACCGCTGCGAGGACCCGCCCACGTTGCGTTCCGCGAGAGGAACCGCGGCGAGGGAGGCCGGGGACGAGACCCCGGCCTCCCGGGCGTCACTGCGCCAGGATCGCCGGGCTGGTGCCCGGCTGCATCCCGACGCCAAACGACGTCGCCGCGTCGTCGTTCGTGACCGACCAGAGGTCGCTGCTGTTCGTCTGGACGGCCACGACGTACCCGCTGCCGACCGCGGCGATCGCCGGGCTCGTGCCCGCAGCCATCCCGATGTCGAACGCGGTCGCCGCCTTGCCGTCGGTGATCGTCCACAGCTTGCCCGTGTTCGTCTGCACCGCGATGACGTACCCGCCGGACGGCTGCGCCAGGATCGACGGGCTCGTACCGGCGAGCATGCCGACGGGGAACGCCGTCGCCGCCTTGGTGTTCGTGACGCTCCACAGCGCGCCGGTGTTGGTCTGCACCGCGATGACGTAGCCGCCGTTCGCGGTCGTCGTCACGGACGGGCTCGTGCCGGTCTTCATCCCCACGCCGAAGTCCGTCGCGGCCTTCGTGTCGGTGATGCTCCAGAGGTCACCGGAGTTCGTCTGCACCGCCACCACGTAGTGCCCGCCCGCGGTCGCCGTGATCGACGGACTGGTGCCCGCGGCCATCCCGACCGGGAAGGCCGTCGCCGCCTTCGTGTTCGTGATGGTCCAGAGCGCGCCGGTGTTCGTCTGCACGGCGACCACGTAGCCTCCTCCCGACGTCGGGATGATCGACGGGCTCGTCCCTGCCTTCATGCCGACCGGGAAGGACGTCGCTGCACCGTCGGACGTGATCGTCCAGAGCGCGCCACCGGCGGCCTGGAACGCGGTGACGTACTTGCCGCCGCCGAGCGTGGCGATCGCAGGGCTCGTCCCGGAGGCGACGCCGACCGGGTACGCGGTCGCTGCCTTGCTCGCGGTGACGCTCCAGAGCTTCCCGGTGTTGACCTGCTCAGCCGTCACGTACGAGGTGGTGTGCACCGTGCCCGCCCCGGAACCGGAGCCGGACAGCGAACCGGTCGGCCGACCGACCACGTCCAGCAGCTGCTCCCCGGGCTCGGACCAGAGCGTCTGCTCCTTGACGCCCTCACCCGGAGCAGCCGCCGCCACCATGTACCCGTTGCCCAGGTAGATGCCGTCGTGCAGGAAGTTCCCCGAGGTCGTGCCGTTCGACGTCCAGAACAGCACGTCGCCGGGCTCGGCGTCCGCCCGGGACACGAGGTTCCCCTTGAGCGCGTTGAACTCGTCGCCGACGACGGGACGCGAGGTCCCGTTCGACAGGTCGATGCCCGCCTGGAGGTACGCCTTCCAGACCAGCCCGGAGCAGTCCCACTCCGTGGGTCCGTTGCCGCCGAGCACGTACTTGGTGTCGGCAGGCCCGCCGTCCGTCCTGCTCCACATGCTCTCCGCGTACGCGATGGCGCTGTTCGCCGCGGCGGAGGGCCCTCCCCCGGTGTTCAGGCCCGGTTGACTCGCGAGGGCCGGAGCCGCGAGGCCGACCGTCCCCGCGATGGCGACCGCGGCGACCGCGATCCCGATGAACGTCTTCTTCGCCCGCGAGCGCACCGTCGTCGGTGTCACCGCGGGATCCCCTTGAGAGTTGATCACGACCGAATGCTCGACCTGCCCCTGGCGCCCGACAAGTCCTGCGTTGGGAGGACCGCCGGGGGACGTCCTCAGCACCTGCGCGGCCGGTCCCGTGCGCAGGTGAGGGGAGTCTCAGCGACGCGCCCGGGATCCGCGCCGTGAGCGTGTGAGGGGACTCAGGCCCGGCGTCGGACCCGGGGGTCGACGAACGCGTAGACGACGTCGACGACCAGGTTCGCCGTGACGATCAACAGCGCCGAGAACACCGTGAAGCCGACGACGACCTGCAGGTCGAGCGTGTGCACGGCGTCGATCAGGAGCGCGCCGAGCCCCTGCATCGAGAACACCTTCTCGGTGATGACCGCACCGCCGAGCAACGACCCGAGGTCGAGCCCGAACAGCGTGACCACGGGCAGGATCGCCGTGCGCAGGCCGTGCCGGACGACGACCTGGCGCTCGCGCAGACCCTTCGCACGGGCGGTCCGGACGAAGTCCTGCGACATCGACTCGAGCATCTCGCCCCGGGTCAGCCTGGCGTAGATCGCCGCGCTGATGAACGCGAGCACGCACCACGGCAGCACGAGGTGCGTGACCCACCCGACCGGGTCCTCGGCGAAGGGCACGTACCCGCTCGTCGGCAGCCACCCGAGGGTGAAGCCGAAGAGCAGGATCGCGAGCAGCCCGATGAGGTACGCGGGCGAGGACACCCCGGCGACCGCGACGGTCATCACCGCACGGTCGGCGATCGTCCCGCGGCGGAGCGCTGAGACGGTCCCGCCGGCGACCCCCGCGACGAGCCAGAGCACCGCGGCGCCGATCGCGATCGACGCGGTGACGGGCAGGCGCGACGTGATGAGGTTCGTCACCGAGTCGTGCAGCTGGAACGAGTACCCGAAGCACGGCGCCGCGCACGAGATCGTCGAGGCGCCGGAACCGAACGTGCGGCCCGTGAAGATGCCGCCGAGGTACGCCGCGAACTGCGCGAACCACGGCTTGTCGGTGCCGAGGAACGCCTGCACGTCGGCCAGGCGCTCGGGTGTGCACGGCTTGTCGCAGATCGCCCGCGCGGGGTTCGTCGGCAGCAGCATGAAGAGCGCGTACGTGATCGCCGCGACGACGAGCAGCACGACGACGGCTCCGAGGATGCGGACGGCCAGGAACCGGGCGGCGTTCACCGGGCACCCCCTCGGGGGTCGAGCGCGTCGCGCAGGGCGTCACCGAGCACGTTGAAGGCCAGCGTGATGAGGAACAGTGCGGCTCCGGGGAAGACGAGGTACATCGGGTCGGTCTGCACCCAGCCGATCGCGTCACCGATGCTCCGGCCCCACGAGGGCGTCGGCGGCGTGACCCCGACGGCGAGGAACGACAGCGCGGCCTCGGCACCGATCATCGACGGGATCGAGATCGTGGCGTAGACGGTGACCGTGGCGGCGAGGTTCGGCAGCAGCTGCGTCCGGATGACGTGCCAGCGCCCGGCGCCCATCGCGGTCGACGCCACGACGTAGTTCCGGGTGACGAGCGAGAGCGTCTGCCCCCGGACCACGCGGGCGACGGCGGGCCAGCCGAAGAACCCGATCACGAGCACCACGAGCAGCGGCTTCGGGAACGAGGTGGGCACGACAGCGGTCAGCGCGATCATGAACACGAGCGACGGGAACCCGAAGATGACGTCCACCACGCGGGACAGCACCCGGTCGTACCAACCGCCGAGGAACCCCGTGGTCACGCCGACGAGCACGCCGATCACGATCGACATCGCGGTCGCGGCGAGCCCGATGCCGAGCGACGTCCGCGCGCCGTAGGTGACGATCGCGAAGAGGTCGCGGCCGGTCAGCGGCTCGACACCGAACCAGTGCTCGCCGCTCACCCCGCCGAGGGCACCGCGGGGTGCGCCGAAGTCGTTCAGCGCGTCGACGTGGTACGCGTAGGGGTCCTGGCCGCTGACGAGCGCGATGAGCGGCGCCGCCAGGGCGACGACGACGAACACCACGATGACGACCGCTGCGCCGACGGCCCACCGGTCGTGCCGGACGCGGCGGACGACGGCGCGGAACCCGGTCGAGCGTCCGGCGGCCGCGGAGACCGGGCTGTCGACGACGTTCGCGGTCACGGTGCTGCTCCTTCCCACGCACGCCAGGCCTGCCGGCGCTCGGCCTGCCGCACCGGGTCGGCGACGGGCGCCGCCGCGAGCAGCATGCGCGTGTAGTCCTGCTGCGGGTCGTCGAGGACCCGGTCGGTGGTGCCCCGCTCGACGATCCGGCCCTCGTGCAGCACGACGACGTCGTCCGCGAGCTGCCGGACGACCGCGAGGTCGTGGCTGACGAGCAGCATGCCGAAGCCGAACTCCTGCTGCAGCCGCGCGAGCAGGTCGAGCACGGCCGCCTGCACGGTGACGTCGAGGGCGCTGGTCGGCTCGTCGGCGATCACGAGGGCCGGGCGCAGGGCGAGCGCGCGCGCGACGGCGACGCGCTGCCGCTGCCCGCCCGACAGCTGGTGCGGGAAGCGCTCGGCCCACGTCGGGTCGAGCTGCACGGCCGCGAGCAGTTCGCCCACCCGCGCGGCACGGTCGGCTGCGGAGCCGGCCCCGTGCACGAGGAGCGGCTCGGCGATGCTCCACCCGATGGTCTGCCGCGGGTTGAGCGAGGACGCCGGGTCCTGGAACACGATGCCGACCCGGCTGCGGAGGTCGCGGAGCCGACTCCCCCGCGCGGTGCGCAGGTCGGCGCCCTCGACCGCGACGCTGCCGTGCACGACGGGGACGAGCCCCGCGAGCGCACGACCGATGGTCGACTTCCCGGAGCCGGACTCCCCCACGAGTCCGAGCGTCCGCCCGGCGTGGAGCTCCAGGTCGATCCCGGAGACGGTCGGGTCGCCGCGGCGCGCGTAGCGCACCGCCACGTCGCGCAGCTGCGCGACCACCCCCTCCGGACGGGAGGCACGGGTCGTCTCCGTCCCGCCTGTCGCAGCCGACGGGGCGGACGCGCCACGGGCCTCCCGGCCGGGGTCCGACTCGAGGGCAGGGACCGCGTCGAGGAGCTGCCGCGTGTACGCGGCGGCAGGGTGGGCGAAGACCTCCGCGACCGTGCCCGTCTCGACGGGGTCGCCCCGGCGCATGACGAGCACCTCGTCCGCGACGTCCGCGACCACGCCCATGTCGTGGGTGATGAGCAGGACGGCCAGCGAACGCTCCCGGCCGAGCGTGCGGAGCAGGTCGAGGATGCCCGCCTGCACAGTGACGTCGAGCGCGGTCGTCGGCTCGTCGGCGATGAGCGCGACCGGGTCGCCCGCGAGCGCCATCGCGATCATCGCGCGCTGCAACTGCCCGCCCGAGAGCTCGTGCGGGTACGCCGTCCGGATCCGCCGCGGATCACGGAGCCCGGCGGACCGGAGCAGCTCGTCGACCCGGGCCGAGACGCCCGCGCGGTCGAGGTCGGTCGGGTGCGCTCGGACGGCCTCGGCGATCTGCGTGCCGATCGACAGCACCGGCGTGAACGAGTTCATCGGTTCCTGGAACACGACGCCGATGCCGGCACCGCGGACCGCCCGGAGCCGCTCCGCCGACGCACCGACGAGCTCGTCGCCGCGGAAGCGGACGCTGCCGGTCACCCGTGCCTCGGGCGGGAGCAGCCCGAGCACGCTCATCGCGCTCACGGACTTGCCCGACCCGGACTCGCCGACGAGCGCGAGGACCCGGCCGGGCGTCAGCGTGAAGGAGACGTCACGGACGACGGGCTCCGCGTCGCCGAACGCGACGCGGAGCCCCTCGACCTCGAGCAGCGGTGCACTCACTTGGCGAGCGAGACCTTGAGGTAGTTCGGGTACGCCGGGAAGTCCGCGATGCGGAAGTTCTCGACGTTCGAGCCGGCCAGGAAGGACTGCTTCGCGTAGATCAGCGGGACGACGGGGGCGTCCGCCATGATCTTCTGGTCGGCCTCTGCCCACAGCTTCTGGGCGTCGGACTGGTCGATCGTGCCGGTGGCCTTCGCGATGAGCGCGTCGACCTCGGGGTTCGAGTACTTCGAGACGTTGTAGCCGCCCCCGCCGATCTGCGACGAGTCGTACAGCGGCTGCAGGTTGGCGTTCGCGCTCGGGAAGTCCGGCTGCCAGCTCGACAGGGAGAGGTCGAAGTCGGTGCCGTTCGTGGTCGCCTGCGTGAAGGAGTCGTAGTCGAGCGGCTTCAGCGTCACCTGGATCCCGGCGCGCTTGAGCCCGGCCTGCAGTGCCTGCGCCTGGGCGAGGTACGTCGGGTCGTTCTGCGACACGAGGGTGAGCTTCAGGTCCTCGGCGCCGGCCTCCTTGAGGAGCTCCTTCGCCTTGTCGACGTCACCCGTGGCGCTCGTCTTGTACAGGTCGTAGTCCTTGCGGCCCGCGATGCCCGGCGTGATGAGCGTCGAGGCGTACTCACCCGCGAGCGCGCCACCCGCGGCGATCCGGAACGACTTGCGGTCCGCCGCGTACTGCAGCGCCTGGCGCACCTTGAGGTCCTGGAGCTTGCCGCGCTGCGTGTTGATCGCCATGTAGGTGATCGGGCCGGCCTTGCTCGTCGCGAGGCGGTCCTGGGCGGACGGGTTCGCGCGGACCTGGTTGAGCTCGGCGGCGCCGAGGTAGATCGCGCCGAACGAGTCCTTCGCGTCGCCGTTGTCGGCGATCAGGCTCTGCGTGGTGGTCGAGGCGTCCTGCGACTCCTTGAACACGATCTTCGACGGCCCCGCGGTGCGGATGCTGTCGGTCTTCGCGCTCCACTCCTTGTTGCGGACGAGCGTGACCTGCGAGCCCTGCGTGTTCGACTCGATCTGGTACGGGCCGGACGACACGGGCTTCGCGTCGTAGGCGCCGGTGTCCTTGCCGTCGCCCTCGGGGACCGGGGCGAACGCCGGCATCGACGCGAGCCACGGCCAGTCGCCGTACGCGCTGTCGAGCTTGAAGACGATGGTCTTGTCGTCCGGGGTCTCGATGCTGTCGAGGGTCTTGCCCTCGAACGGACCCTGGTACTGGCTGCCGCCGACCAGGAGCGACTTGTGGTAGCTCAGGCCACCGGTCAGGTTCGGCGCGAACGAGCGCTCGATCCCCCACTTGATGTCCTTGGTGGTGATCGGGGTGCCGTCCTGGAACTTCAGGCCGTCCTTGAGCGTGTACGTCCAGGTCTTGCCGCCGTCGCTCGACTCACCGGTCGTGGTGGCGAGGTCCGGGACGACCTTCGCGGTCTTGCCCGGCTCGACGTCCCACGTGGTGAGGCGGCGTGCGACGAGGCCCATCGACGTGATGCCGAGGCTCTGGCTCGTGGCCGGGTCGAAGTGCAGCGCGGTCTGCGGCGTGAGGATGTTCAGCGTGCCGCCCTTGGTGGTGCCGGACGATGCGTCGTCCGATGCCCCGCCACCCGAGCAGCCGGTCAGCACGAGGGCTGCGGCGGCGGCGACGGCCGCGGTGATGGTCAAGCGCTTGGGGCGGTGCATGGCGTCCTGCTCCTCGTCGGGGGGTGGGGGTGTCGCTGCGCCCGGGCGGTGGGCCGGCGGGCGGTCCATCCTGGCACCGGGCCGGGGCGGGGTCCGAACCCTCGCGGGGTCCGGATGACACGCAACGCAACATTGCATGGCGCAACACGACAACGCGTGTGACCCGAGCGTATTCCCGGGTGGTCCGGCGCGCGCGGCGGGTGGTCGCGCCGGCTCGGTTGCGTCCGTCGCGCCGGCACGGTCCGCCGCGTTGTGCGGTTGCGTCCGTCGCGTTGCGCTGCACGGCCTGGAGGCTCGGCGCGACGCCGTCAGGCCGGTGCGGTCGTGCGCGCCACCCGCCCGGCGATCGCGGCCACACCGAGCGCCGCCGCCAGGAACACCACCGCGAGGATCGCCCAGCCCGGCGTCCCGAGGTCGATCGCGGTCAGCGTCACCACGGCCGGTGCGACCATCGCAGCGACGGCGTAGCCGGTCCCGTACACGCCCTGGTACGCCCCGATGCGGTCGGCGGGTGCGAGCTCGAAGGACAGCGCCCAGCCCGCCGCGCTCGACGTGATCTCGGCGAGCGAGTGCGCGACCGCGGCCGCGACGAGCACGGCCGTGGCGGTCGCCGCGGGCACCCAGTCGTCCCCGCGGACCCACCCCGCGGCCGCCCAGAGCCCGCACGCCAGCGCCATCACCCAGCCCGCGTGCCGCATCACCCGCGCGGCACCGGCGACGGTGTCGGTCCCCCGGCTCATCCGGACCTGGAGCAGGACCACGCACACGGTGTTCACGAGCAGGAGCGGCGAGACAAGGACGTCCGGCGCGACGGTGTGCTGCACGACCCACAGCGGCACGGCGACCTCGAACAGGCCGAACTGCATGCCGAAGACCCCGGTCAGCGCCGCGACCGCGAGGAACCGGACGTCCCGGTACGGACTGCGACCCGCGGGCTCCCGACGGACGATCGTGCCGGTGTCCGTCCGGTCGGCCGGGGTCGGGTCGACCCGCGCCGACGACAGCCCCGTGACGAGGAACGCCGAGGACACGAAGAGCAGCCCGGACACGACCATCGTCACGCGGTACGCCTCGCCCGTGCCGATCGCGAGCGGGATCGCGGCGAGCGCCGTCCCCACGCCGATCCCGACGTTCGTCACGGTGCGCATCGTCGCCCGGACCCGGACGCGCTCCGACCCCGGGAAGGCCCGACCGATCGCGGCGCTCCGGACCGAGCCGCCGCCCTGCTGCGCGAGCGTGACCATCGACGCGGTGACGATGAGCGTCGCGACGTCGTGGACGAGCACGTAGGCGACGAGGGCGCTCCCCTGGACGACGTGCAGCCAGATGAGCATCCGGCGGGCACTGAACCGGTCGGCGAGGTGTCCGAACGCCAGGGACGATGCCACCCCGACCGCGCCGGCGACCGTCAGTCCGAGGCCGACCGCCACGGCGGGGATGCCGACGATCGTGATCAGGTAGAGCGACGTCAGCGTGAAGAACGCGCCGCGGCCGAGGGTGTCGACGAGCGTGACCGTGAGCAGGCGTCGGAGCGTGGTGTCCCGACGGACGAGGGTGCGGATCGGGACCTGCTGCTCGGTGGTGCTCACCCCTCAGTTCTGGCAGGGCCGACGTCCTGCACGAACGGATGTAGGTTCGGGCTTCATGATCCGGTACCGACTCGAGCCGTCGGACGTGTCCGCCGTGCGGTTCGGCATCTCGCCGCTGTCCGAGCTCGGCCTGGGGCTGCGCGCCTTCCGTGCACCCGAGCGCTATCCGCTGCAGCGGCCGTGGACCGACCGGATCGCCGGGGTGCTGCCGCTGCTCGACCGCGAGGTCCTGTCCGGACTCGTCGATGAGCGACGCTGGGTGGCCGACTTCGTGAACCCGCGGCCGGACTCGCCGCTGACGTCGTTCGACGACGAGCTCCGCGCGCTCGGGCGGATCCGGCCGGAGCGGCTCCGGAGTGACCTCGAGCGGGTGCACGGCACGGTCCCCGCGGTGTTCGCCGGGCGGCACGACCGCGTGGTCGAGCGACTGCAGCAGGCGCTCGCGACGACGTGGGAGCTGTGCTTCGCGCCGTACTGGCCGCGGATGCGACGGGTGCTGCAGGCCGACGTCGCCCACCGGGGGCGGGTCGCGGCGCACGAGGGCGTCGGCGCGGTGCTCGCCGGACTGTCCGAGAGCGTGCGGTTCGACGGCCGGCACGTCGACGTCCGCCTGAGCAGCCCGATCGCACGGGACCGGCCGGTGCAGGGCGAGGGGCTCACCCTCGTGCCGTCGGTGTTCGTCGTCCGGGCGTCGACCCCGATCGACGACGACCTGCCGCCGACGGTGATGTACCCGGCACGGGGGCAGGGCGCGATGTGGTCGACCGCGTCGCACCCCGATGCCGGCGCCGTGCGGGACCTGCTCGGGCGGACGCGGGCGGCGCTCCTCGAGGCACTCGGTGAGCCGGCGTCGTCGACGGACCTGGCGATGCGGTTCGGGGTGTCGACGTCGGCGGTGAACCAGCACCTGCGCGTGATGGAGCGGGGCGGACTGCTCAACCGCACCCGGTACGGACGGGCCGTCCTGTACTACCGCAGCACTGTGGGCGACGCGCTCGTCCGGAGGGAGTGAGCGCCGAGGATCACCCCTCCGGATCGAGCTCCGCGAGCCAGGAGCGCAGGACGCCCTCGAGCAGCCGTCGATCCGGCGCCGGTACCAGGTTGAGCAACCGACGCTCGTTCGCCATGTGCGCCGCGAAGGCAGCGTCGATCAACCGGAGCCCGTCGCGTGTGAGCCGGACCGCGCGACCGCGTCCGTCAGCATCACTCACGCGCCTCGACACGAGACCCGCACGTTCGAGGCGGTCGAGCCGCTTCGTCATCCCGCCACTCGTCACCATCGTGGAGGCAGCGAGGTCGCCGGCGCTGCGCTCGTACGGCATGCCCGCACGACGGAGCGCAGCGAGCACGTCGAACTCGCCCTCGCTCAGGCCGTGGTCGTTGTACACCTCGGCGATCTCCTCGCTGAGGCGGGCCGCCAATCGGTGAAGGCGGCCGATGACGCCCTGCGGGCCCACGTCGACGTCCGGACGTTCGCGCCGCCACTCCTCCTGGATCCGCTCGACCCGGTCCTGACGCAGGTTCATTCCATCCACGACAGACACGATACCTTCCGGGCAAGCTATATTGTCTTCCATGGAAGACAACAGGCGCTGGCTCCTGGTGGCCGCGGTGGCACCGATCCTCTGGGGCAGCACGTACTTCGTCACGAGGACGTTCCTCCCGCCGGGTGCTCTCTGGGGCGGGACGCTGCGGGCGCTGCCGGCAGGCCTCCTCCTGCTCGTCCTCGTCCGGCGGGTCCCGCGTGGCTCCTGGTGGTGGAAGGCCGTCGTGCTCGGGGTGCTGAACGTCGGCGGGTTCTTCGCGCTCGTCTACCAGGCCGCACAGTTGCTCCCCTCGAGCATCGCGTCCACCGTCATGGCGACCGCACCGATCGCCCTCGCACTCCTCGCCTGGGTCCTGCTCGGTGAGCGCCCGTCCGGGTGGCGCCTCGCTGGGGCATCGGTCGGGGTCGGCGGCGTCGCGTTGCTCCTCCTCGGTGGACCCGGCCGCGTCGACGGCACCGGAGTCGTCGTGTCGGTCGCGGCGATGGCGTCGTCGTCGCTGGGCTTCGTCCTCGGCAAGAAGTGGAACACCGAGGTCGGCGTCCTCCCGTCCACGGCGTGGCAACTCCTCGTCGGGGGCGTCCTGTTGCTGCCGGTCGCGTTCCTCGTCGAGGGGCCGCCGCCCCGGCTCGATCCTGTGGCGCTCACGGCGACCGTGTGGCTCACGGTCGTCGCGACCGCCCTCGCGTACGTCGCCTGGTTCGCGGCGCTCGACCACCTCCGCGGTGACGTGATCGGACTGGTGGGGTTGCTCAACCCGGTCGCCGGCGTGCTGCTCGGCGTCCTCGTGGGCGCGGAAGCGATCGGGAGCCGTCAGGTGATCGGTCTCACGCTGGTCCTGATCGGCATCGCCGGACCGCTCCTGATCGGCAGGCGCCGCACGACTGCGACAGGCCGAAGCGCCCGCCCGCACCCCTAGCGGTCGAACAACCCGCCGAGGAAGTCGCCACCGAGGTTCGACGCCTGCTCGCCGAGCCCGCTGGCCTGCTCGCCCAGACCGCTCGCCTGCTCGCCGAGCCCCGACACCTGCTCCCCGAGACCCCCGGCGTGCTCGCCGAGCCCGCCGAGGAACTCCTCGCCACCCGCGGCGATCCCTTCGAAGTCCACCCCGAGGTCCGCGGCTCCCGCGAGCACCGGCCCCGCTGCGGCACTCAGCACCGCGCCACCGGCGACCGCGACCGCCAGGCCCCCGACCGCCATCGCGCCGGCACCGACCGCGGCGCCGCCCGCGAACGACCCACCGAGGCCGCCGAGCGCCCGCTTGAGCATGCCAGGTCGGGAGACCTCGGCCCGGGTCGCCGCGCGGGCCATCCCGCCGGCGGAGTCGTCGCGCAGGTGCTCGTGTGGCGGGAGCTCGGAGTTCAGTCGGTCCCGGACCTGCTGGCGCTGCTCGGGCGTGAGGCGCGCGAAGGCGTCGTGGTGGACCTGCTCGAGGCGCTCCGGCGGTGCTGTGCGGAGCAGGTAGTCGTACTTCGCGAGCGCGACGGCGTCCGGGTCGGCCTGCCCGCGACGCTGCGGCTGCCCGTCCTGCTGCGCTTGCCCGTCCTGCTGCGGCTGACCGTGCTGCTGGGGCGCCGTCGTCTGCGGAGCCTGCTGCGGTCGCTGCCGGTCGTCGCCCGTCAGCTTGTCCGCCGCGGTGCGGACGATGTCCCGCCAGTCGGTCCCGCCCGACGACTGCGGGTTCGCGGCGTCCGGGCTCCCCTGCCCGCGCTGCTTCTGCATCTGCTTGTCGATGACCTTCGAGGCCATGCCGAGGATCCGGTTGAGGTTCGCCATGACCCAACCTTTGTGATCACACATGTGAGCACTCAGCGATGCGCCCGTGCGGCACCCGACCAACGCCTGCGCATCTGCTGGGCCGCTCGCACGACGGCCTCGGGCTCCCGTCGTTCCGGCCCATCGCAGCCGACATGAGAGGCCGGATCGCGCATCGGCAGTCGGAACGGACGACGCACCATGCGCAGATCGACCTCCCACGCGCGGTTCGGCCTCCCACGCGCGGATCGGCTCCCCGCGCGTCAGGGCAGCAGCCGCGCCAAGTACGCGTTGCGGAACCGTCCGGTCGGGTCGAGGTCCCGCGCGAGCGCCGCGAAGTCGTCGAGCCGCGGGTACGCCTCGTGCAGTCGCTCGACACCCGCCGCGAACACCTTGCCCCAGTGCGGCCGCGGGTCGAAGGGCGCGAGGACGTCCTCGATCCGCGCGACGGCCGCTGCTACGGCCTCGGCGTCCCGCCGGAACGTGAAGTGCAGGCCGACCGACTGGCGTCCGGACGACGGCGCGAGCCATGCGGTGTCGGCGGCGATCGTCCGGACCTCGGCCGCGATGAGCAGCGGCGCGAACACGGGATCGAGCGGACGCAGGGCCTCGAGGGCGGCGACCGCGTGCGACGCGGGGATCAGGTACTCGGCCTGGATCTCGGCGCCGGTGGACGGCGTGAACGTCGACCGGAAGTGCGGCAGCCGCTCGGACCAGGGTCCCGGGACGCCGCCCTGCTCGGTGACGCCCGCGGTGTCGTTCTCGCCCGGGTGCACGGGGCCGTCGGCCGGCCGGGCGCCGAGCGCGACGAGGTCGACCGTCGGGGCCGGCTCGTCGGTCCGGCGCTTCGTCCAGACCTGGCGGGCACCGCGGTCGTCGAACGAGGTGAACAGCGACACCGAGTACGCGTCCGACACCACCGCGTCGAAGTGCTCGAGCACGGCGTCCCACGGCAGGTCGAGGTGCACCGTCGTGGCGACCTGGAACGTCGGCTCGATCGCGAGCTCGACCGCCGTCACGACCCCGAGCGCGCCGAGCGCCACCCGATGGGCGTCGAGGGCGTCGTCCGGCGTCGACGCGTCCACCCACGCGACGTCGCCGGAGGCGCGCACGACCTCCAGGCCGACCACCGCATGCGCGAGGGACGGGTTGCGCACGCCGGAACCGTGCGTGCCGGTGGCGACCGCCCCGGCCACGGAGATGTGCGGCAGGGAGGCGAGGTTCGCGAGGGCCCAGCCACGAGCCTCCAGGCCGGCCGCGACCGCGGCGTGCGTCATGCCTGCGGCGACCCGGACGACCCGGCGGTCGGCGTCGACGTCGAGCACGGGCGGCAGCCCGGCGACCGTCACCTGCACGCCGTCGGTGTCGGCGATCCGGTTGAAGGAGTGTGTCGAACCGAGCGCCGTCAGGCGCGGCGTGGCCGCGACGACGCGGCGGACCTCGTCGACGGAGGTCGGCGAGAGCAGGTCGGACGCACCGTAGGTGACGTTCCCGGCCCAGTTCGTGCGCGTCGTCGCAGCCACGGTCACGGTCCTAGAACCCCCGGTCGAGACGGTGCCACGCCTGCTGCAGCCGGAGCTCGTCGCGGAAGCCGCGGGCCGTGGTGTGCTCGTCGATGACCAGGAACTCGGTGCCGACCATCGTCGCGAGGTCCTCGACGACCTGCAGGCCGACGGCCGTCGTCATGACGGTGTGGTGCGCGGCGCCGGCGGTGAGCCAGGCCTCCGCGGCGACCGGGAACGACGGGCGCGGCTCCCACACGGCACGGCCCACGGGGAGCTTCGGCAGCGCCTCGGTCGGCGGCACCACGTCGACGACGTTCGCGGTGAGGCGGAAGCCGTCGCGGGTGTCGGAGAGCGCGACGACGACGGCCTCACCCGCGTCGGCGGTGAAGACCAGGCGGACCGGGTCGTCCTTGCCGCCGATGCCGAGCGGGTGGATCTCGAGTGTCGGCTTCGAGGTGGTGAGGGTCGGCGAGACCTCGAGCATGTGCGCGCCGAGGATCTTCTCCGCCCCCGGGGTGAGGTCGTACGTGTAGTCCTCCATCAGCGAGGCGCCACCGGGCAGCCCCGCACCGGCGACGTTCATCGCACGGACCAGGACGGCCGTCTTCCAGTCGCCCTCGGCGCCGAAGCCGTACCCGTCGGCCATCAGGCGCTGGACGGCCAGGCCGGGCAGCTGCTTGAGCGTCCCGAGGTCCTCGAAGTTCGTGGTGAACGCCGCGGAGCCGTTCTGCTCGAGCAGGGCACGGAGGCCGAGCTCGATCGCGGCACCGTCGCGGAGCGCGTCGTGGCGGTCGCCGCCGTTCCGCAGCTCCGGGACCACGTCGTAGTCACGCTCGTACGTCGCGACGAGTGCGTCGACCGCCGCGGTGTCGGCCTCCGCTTCCGCGACGGCCGCCGCGAGCTCGTTGACGGCCCAGGTGTTCACCTGCACGCCGAGCTCGATCTCGGCCTCGGTCTTGTCGCCCTCGGTCACGGCGACGTAGCGCATGTTGTCGCCGAAGCGGGTCAGCTTGAGCTCCCGCACCGCGGCGGCGCCGGCTGCCGCGCGCGTCCAGTTCGCGACCCGGTGCTGCACCCGTTCGTCGGACACGTGTCCGACCGCGGTCGCGTGCCGGACACCGAGGCGCGCCAGGGCGTACCCGAACTCGCGGTCGCCGTGCGCGGCCTGGTTGAGGTTCATGAAGTCGAAGTCGATGTCGCCCCACGGCAGGGCGACGTTCGCCTGCGTGTGCAGGTGCAGCAGCGGCTTCGTCAGTGCCTGCAGGCCGCCGATCCACATCTTCGCCGGGCTGAACGTGTGCATCCACGTCGTGACGCCGATGACCTTGTCGTCCGCGCTCGCCTCGATGAGGGCGCGGCGGATGCCGTCGGCGTCCTTGAGGACGGGCTTCCAGACGAGCTTGACCGGGAGCGCGCTCTCGAGCTGCGCGTGCACGGCGCGGCTCTGCTCCTCGACCTGGCGGAGGGTCTCCTCGCCGTACAGGCCCTGCGACCCGGTGAGGAACCAGACCTCGTAGCTGTCGAGGGTGGCCTGGGGGTTCACCTGCGTCATCGCATGGCTCCTTCGGGGTTCTGTCCGTAGACGTTCTGGTAGCGATCGAAGAGTCGATCGACGTTCTCCTGGGCGATGGGGACGAGCTCCCCGCCCTGCTTCGCGATGTGCACGGTGCGGGCGACGTCCTCGCACATCACCGCGGCCTTGACGGCGTCCTTCGCGTCCTTGCCGATCGTGAACACGCCGTGGTTCTGCATGAGCACCGCGCGGCTCCGGTGACCCGCGAGGGTGTCGACGATGCCGCGGCCGATCGAGTCGTCGCCGATGATCGCGAACGGGCCGACCGGGATCGGGCCGCCGAACTCGTCCGCCATCGCCGTGATGACGCACGGGATCTCCTCGGCGCGGGCCGCCCACGCCGTCGCGTAGGTCGAGTGGGTGTGCACGACCCCGCCGACCTCGGGCATGTTCCGGTAGACGAAGGCGTGCGCGGCGGTGTCGGAGGACGGGCCGTGGGCGTTGCCCCAGCCCTCGGCCGGGACGCCGTCGAGCGTGCAGACGACCTGGTTCTCGGGGGTCAGGTCGTCGCTCGACACCCCGCTCGGCTTGATCACGAACAGGTCCGTGCCGGGGACGCGCTCGGACACGTTGCCGCCGGTCCAGATGACGAGGCCGTAGCGGACGAGCTCGCCGTGCAGTGTCGCGACGCGCTTGCGCGCGCGGGCGACGGCCGCCTCGGTCTCGTCGGTGGTCAGGTCCGTCATGCGGTCGGCTCCTTCTCGGTGTGCTGGGTGGGCGCTGCGTCGGCCGTGCCGGCGTCGGCCGCGGCGGCGTCGATGTCGGCCACGTCGGCGTCGGCCGTCCCGTCGCCGGCGTCGGCCTGGAGGCGCGGATCGCCCCCGTCGGTCGGCTCGCCCTGGTCGGTGGTCGGGCTGGTGCGGGTCGCCGCTGCCGCCACGTCCTGCACCGGCAGCGCCGCGCGGTACCGGGCGAGGTAGTCCTGGAAGCCCTGGACGTCCCGCTCCTCGGGATCGGCGACGTGCACCGAGTCACCCCCGAAGACCGTCTCGGCCAGGAAGTCCGCGAGCGACCGGTCGGTGTGCTCCAGGTAGGCCGCGAGGACCGCGATGCCCCAGGCGCCGCCCTCCCCCGCGGTCTCCTCGAGCGCGACCGGCACGCGGAGCGCCGCGGCAAGCAGGCGTTGCGGCGCACCCGGCGTCCGGAAGAGCCCGCCGTGCGCGGTCATCCGGTCGACGGCGACGTGCTCGCCGTGCAGGACGTCCATGCCGATCGCGAGCGTGGCGAAGGCGCCGTGCACCTCGGAGCGGACCAGGTTGCCGAGCGTGAAGCGGGCGCCCGGCGTGCGGAGGAGCAGCGGTCTGCCGTCCTCGACGCCCGTGACCGGCTCGCCGGCCAGGTAGTTGAAGGACAGGAGCCCACCCGCGTCGGGGTCGGCGTCGACCGCCTCGGCGAGGAGCGTCGCGTACACGTCGTCGACGGGCAGCGGCGAACCCGAGGCCTCGGCGAACCGCCCGAACACCCGGGCCCACGCGGCGATCTCGCTCGCACCGTTGTTGCAGTGCACCATCGCGACGGCGTCGCCGGCCGGGGTCGTGACGACGTCGAGCTCCTCGTGCGGGGTGCCCAGCGGGCGCTCGAGCACGACCATCGCGAAGATGCTCGTGCCGACGCTGACGTTGCCGGTGCGAGGTGCGACGGCGTTCGTCGCGACCATGCCCGTGCCCGCGTCGCCCTCCGGCGGGCAGAACGCCACGCCCGGCTGCAGCGTGCCCGTCGGGTCGAGCCACGCGGCGCCCTCGGGGGTGAGCGCACCGGCGTCCTCGCCCGCGACGAGCACCTCGGGCAGGAGGGCGCGGAGGTCCGGCACCCGTCCGCCGAGCAGCTCCTGCGTCGTGGCGAGCATGGCGGCGTCGTAGTCGCGGCGGCCGGGCTCACCCGGTGCGCTGTCGACGGGGCCGGAGTCGATCGGGAACAGCCCGCTCGCGTCGCCGACGCCCAGGACGTCCCGGCCGGTGAGCACCCGGTGGACGTATCCGGCGAGGGTGGTGATCCCGGCGACGTGCGCCACGTGCGGTTCGTCGTCGAGGACGGCCTGCGCGAGGTGTGCGATCGACCAGCGCTGCGGGACGTTGAAGTCCAGCGCGGCGCTGAGCTGTTCGGCGGCCGGCCCGGTCGAGGTGTTGCGCCACGTGCGGAACGGGACGAGCAGCTCGCCGTCCGCGTCGAACGGCAGGTAGCCGTGCATCATCGCAGAGACCCCGGCGGCGCGGAACGTCGTCGGGCGGACCCCGACCTGCCGCTCGACGTCGGCGACCAGGTCGGCGTACGCGGCGCGGACCCCGGTCTCGACGGACTCGAGGGAGTACGTCCAGCGTCCGTCGACGTACTCGTTCTCCCACTCGTGGGACCCGCTCGCGATCGGGCGGAGGTCCTCGTCGACGAGCACCGCCTTGATGCGGGTCGAGCCCAGCTCGATGCCGAGTGTCGTCCGGCCCTGTTCGACCTGCTGTCGGCGGTCGTCGCGCATCTGTCCCTCCGAGACCTCGTCGTCCTGCGTGAGCGCTCACATCATGGCAGGTGAGCGCTCACACCCGCAACGCGACGGCGCGCCGGGCACGCTCGGTGCGGCACTCCACGCGCTGAGCGACACATCACGGGCGGCCACGCGCGTGAGGTGTCGCCCAGCCCGTGAGCTCCCGCGCGCACGGCCGCGCAGGTGGCAGGCCATGCCCGCGGGACCGGCCACGGGGGGTGGGAGCGACCAGCCTGGAGGCGCGGCGCACGCCCGGCGGACCGGCACCGCGCCTCCAGGCCGGTCGCGACGCACGTTCCTGCCCATCGCACCCGACATGGGAAGTCGATCCGCGCGTACCTGGTCGGAACGAACGACCGACCATGCCCGAATCGACCAACCACGCGCGGAACGCCCCGCTCCCCGCGCCCCCAGCAGCCTCCGAGGGCAGCCCGTGCACGTTTTTCCCATCGCACCCGACATGGGAAGTCGATCCGCGCGTGCCTGGTCGGAACAAACGACCAACCATGCGCGGAACGACCGCCTCAGCGCGGAACGCCCCGCTCCCCGCGCCCCCAGCAGCCTCCGAGGGCAGCCCGTGCACGTTCTTTCCCATCGCGCCCGACATGGGAAGTCGATCCGCGCGTGCCTGGTCGGAACGAACGACCACCTATGCGCGGAACGACCAACTATGCGCGGAACGACCCACCACGCGCGCCCCGCCCCTACGCGCCGGCGGTGCTCTCGCGGACGACGAGCGTCGGCGTGACCGCGGTCGAGGCCGGCCGACCCCCGGCGACGAGCTCGAGCAGCGACCGCCCGGCGATCCTCCCGAGCTCGTCGAGGCGCATGTCCACCGTCGTCAGCGGCGGGCGGCTCGCGAGTGCCACCACGTCCCAGTCGTCGTACCCCGTCACCGCGACGTCCGCGGGTACCGACCGCCCGGTCTCCCGCAGGCGGTCGCACACCCCCCGGGCGATCTGGTCGTTCCCGCACACGACCGCGTCCACCCTGCCGTGCGTGCGGTCGAGCTGGTCGACGGCCCGGCGCCCCCAGCGCTCCGACCAGTCGCCGAACAGCGGCTCGCCGGTCATCCGGTCGCCGAGCACCGAGCGCGCCCCGGCGGCCCGGAGCTCGGCGGAGCGCGCGGTGACCGGCCCGGTGACGACCGCGACCCGTCGGCGCCCGAGCCCGAGGACGTGTGTCGCGGCGGCAGCGGCGCCCGCGGCGTCGTCGAGGGTGACCGACACGTCGGCGTCCGACGTGGACGGCGTCAGGGCGTAGACGACGGGCACCGGGACCGGGACCTCGATCGGCGGCCGGGCGTCGGCGGAACGGCCGGTGACGATGATGCCGTCGACACCGCGGGAGACGAGCGAGCGCAGGTAGTGGGCCTCGCGCACGTGGTCGTCGCGGGTGTCGGCGACCAGGACCATGACCTCGCCGGCGGACAGGGCGTCCTCGGCGCCGAGCAGCACCGGCATCGTGAAGCGGCCGAACGAGTCGGTCGTCACCATCCCGACCGTGTACGAGCGACCGGACGACAGTGCCCGGGCCCGCGCGTCGCCGACGAACCCGAGCTGCTCGGCGGCGGCCTTGACCCTCGCCCGGGTCTCGGTACGGAGCTGCCCGGTGTCGTTCAGCGCCTTCGAGGCGGTCCCGATCGACACCCCGGCGAGCGCCGCGACGTCCGCGATGCGAGCGGGACGCCCGGGGTGCCCGGAGTGCCCGGGGCGCCCGAGGTGGGCAGGGTGGCCAGAGGGGTCGTGCGACACGGCAACGTCCTTTCCGGGACGATCGTCCCCCGTCGGAGCCTACGGGAAACGGCTCTTGCGCCCGGGACCGACCTGCCGTACGGTCATCACGGAAAGCGCTTTCCGTCCGTCGGACGCGTCGGTCCCCGTCCCGGTCCCGACGCGGGAGCGCCCGAGCGCGAGGAGGCGCCGTGACGACCACGCTCCCCACCGACAGCCGAGCACGGACCGCGACCCCGGCCCTCCCGACCGCCGGTGCAAACCTCGCGCTGCAGCCGCTCCCGACCGGCGACGCCCGGATCACCGGCGGCTTCTGGGCCCTGCGGCAGGACCGCAACGGCCGCGACGCGATCCGCAGCGGGTACGACCGGCTCGACGCGGCCGGGAACTTCCGGAACCTGCGCATCGCCGCGGGCGACGAACAGGGCGAGGCGGTCGGTCCGGTGTTCATGGACTCGGACGTCACCAAGTGGCTCGAGGCGGTGGCGTGGGAGTACGGCCGCGCCCCCGCCGAGGACCTCCTCGCCCTGCAGCGCGAGGTCACCGCCCTGTACGCGAGGGCGCAGGCCGCGGACGGCTACGTCGACTCCGTGCAGCAGGTCCGCGGCAAGGGCGAGCGGTACGTCGACCTGCAGTGGAGCCACGAGCTCTACTGCGCCGGGCACCTGTACCAGGCGGCGGTCGCGCAGCACCGGGCGACGGGCGACACCGGGCTCCTCGACGTCGCGATCAAGAACGCCGACCACCTCGTCGCCACCTTCGGCGACGGGCCGGGGCAGACCGTGGACGTCGACGGCCACCCGGTGGTCGAGACGGGCCTCGTCGAGCTGTACCGCGAGACCGGCACCCGCACCTACCTCGACCTGGCGCACTGGTTCGTCGACGCCCGCGGGCACGGCATCATCGAGCGCGCCGGCGGTGAGCCGACGTACTTCTCGGACCGGGTCCCGGTGCGGCAGGCGACCACGGTCGAGGGCCACGCCGTGCGCGCCGTGTACCTCGCCGCCGGCGCCGTCGACGTCGCGGTCGAGACCGGCGACGCCGAGCTGCTGGCCGCGAGCGAGCGGCAGTTCGCCGACATGCAGGCCACGAAGGCGTTCATCACCGGCGGCCTCGGCGCGCGCTGGGACCGGGAGGCGTTCGGCGACCCGTACGAGCTCCCCACCGACCGCGGCTACGCCGAGACCTGCGCGGCCATCGGTGGGATCCAGTGGGCGTGGCGCCTGCTCCTGGCGACCGGCGAGTCCGTCTACGCCGATGCGATCGAACGCCTGCTGTACAACGCGTTCCTGGCCGGCGTGAGCCTGGCGGGCACCGAGTACTTCTACGTCAACCCGCTGCAGCACCGCGACGGGGCCCACCCGGACGAGAACCGCTCCCCCGCCCACGGCCGCCGCGGCTGGTTCGACTGCGCCTGCTGCCCGCCGAACATCATGCGCACGTTCGCGAGCCTGGACGGCTACCTGGCCACCGCGACCGACGGTGGCGTGCAGGTGCACCAGTACGCCACCGCCGACCTCGGCCCGGTCCGCGTCGAGACCGGGTACCCGCACGACGGCCGCGTGGTCGTCACGGTCACGCAGGACGGGCCGCTCGCCCTCGGGCTGCGCATCCCCGCCTGGTCGGACACCACGACGGTCATCGGTCCGGACGGCACAACGCACCCCGTCCCGGGCACGCGACACGTCCTGGACCGCACGTGGTCGGCGGGCGACACCGTCGAGCTCGTCCTCGACACGACACCGCACCGGTACGTCGCCGACCCCCGCATCGACGCCGCCCGCGGGCAGGTCGCGATCGAGCGCGGGCCGCTCGTCTACGCCGTCGAGCAGGCGGACCAGCACGGCTTCACGGTCGACGACCTGACGGTCGACGCGTCGGCGCCGATCACCGAGGAGCGTCGCGACGACCTCCTCGACGGCGTCGTCACGCTGCGCGTGCCCGGATCCGCACCGTCCCGGCACGAGCAGGCAGCGTGGCCGTACCAGCGGCTCGACACGGACCGGACGGGAGGCACGGACCACCCCGCGGACGCGACCAGCGTCGACGACGTGGCCGGGTCCGGCGACCGCGCCACGATCCTCCAGTCCGTCACGGCGACCGCCGTGCCCTACTACGCCTGGGCGAACCGAGGTCCCGAGCCGATGCGCGTCTGGATCCCGCTCGCGCGGTGACGCCGGTGGGCGCGCGACGCACGTTCCTGCCCATCGGACCTGACATCGGAAGCCGATCCGCGCGTACTCGGTCGGAACGGACGACCGACCATGCGCGGATCGGCACCCCGTGCGCGGAACGGCCTCCCACGCGCGGAACGGCCGACCACGCGCGGGTTCGCTACGTGCTCCGCCGCACCACCAGCTCGGGCGCCAGGAGCGTCTCGTCGCGGGGCTCCCCCTCGACGAGCGCCCGCACCGTCTCGAGCACCCGCTGCCCCATCGCGACGAAGTCCTGCCGCACGGTGGTGAGCGGCGGCGTGAAGTGCGCGGCCTCGGGGACGTCGTCGAACCCGACCACGGCGATGTCGTCCGGCACGCGGAGCCCCTCGTCCGCGAAGGCGTGCAGCACCCCGAGCGCCATCTGGTCGTTCCCCGCGAAGACCGCGTCGACCACGGTCGCGTCGATGTGCCGGGCGGCGGCGAACCCGCTCGCCGGGGTCCAGTCGCCGTCGAGCACGACCGGTTCGAGCCCGGCCTCGCGCATGACCCGCTCGTAGGTGGCGCGGCGCACCTCGGACTCCTGCGACACCGACGGTCCGGCGATGTGCACGATCCGCCGGTACCCGTGCCCGAACAGGTGCTCCATGACCAGGGTCGTCCCGGCGGCCTGGTCGATGGCGACCGCGGCCACGCTCGGCGCCGCGGGGGTCCTGGCGTCGCGCTGCACGGCGTTCGCGACGACGACCGGCACCGAGACCGGGATCGTCAGCGACGCGAGCGCGTCGAGCACCCGGTTGTCCGCCGCCACCAGGACGATCGCGGCGACGTCCTGGGCGAGCAGGGTCGTGAGCGCGCCGGAGAGGTCGACGGGCCGCGGTTCGTCCGGAAGCGTGGACAGGAGCACGTGGTACCCGGCGGCCCGCGCGGCGCGCTCGAAGCCGATCGCCGTGCTCGACGGCCCGTACAGGGCGTCGCCGGCGGTGATGATGCCGAGCGCACGGCTGCGGCCACCGGCCAGGGCCCTGGCGGCCGCGCGCGGTCGGTACCCGAGCGCCGTGACGGCGTCGGTCACCTGCGAGCGGTAGGCCTCGCGGACGGTGGGGTCGCCGTTGATGACGCGGGAGACGGTCTGGTGGGAGACGCCCGCGCGCTCGGCGACGTCGAAGATCGTCGGGGCCTTGCGGCGTCTGCCGCCGGCACCACCGAGCGCGGTCGTGGTCGTCACGGGGCTGAGCGTACCGCGCAGTCCGCCCGACGAGGCAAAGTCCCGAAACGGTCACGACGAGTTGACACCCCGTGACGGAACCCTCAGTATGTGAGCGCTCACCCGAGCAATCCCACGGGGCACAGCAGCCCCAGCACCTGAGCGCGTCGAGGACGACGCGAGAGGAACAGAGGTACTTCGATGATGAAGCGCAGGATCATCGCGGGCGTCGCAGCAGTCGGCATCGCGTTCTCCCTGGCGGCGTGCTCGGCCGGTGGCCGGGCGTCGACCGAGGGCGGCACCAGCAGCGGCGACAACAAGGGCGCGCTCGTGGGCGTCGCCATGCCCACCAAGGTCTCCGAGCGGTGGATCAAGGACGGCGACGCCGTCAAGAGCGACCTCGAGAAGGCCGGCTACAAGGTCGATCTCGAGTACGGCGACAACAAGGTCCAGCAGCAGGCCCAGCAGGTCAGCAACATGATCACCAAGGGCGCGAAGGTCCTGATCATCGCGTCGATCGACGGTGGGGCGCTCTCCGACCAGCTCGACGCCGCCGCGAAGGCCGGCATCAAGGTCATCTCCTACGACCGCCTGCTCACCGGCAACAAGAACGTCGACTACTACGTCTCGTTCGACAACTACAAGGTCGGCGTCGACCAGGCCACCTCGCTGCTGACGGGCCTCGGCCTCGTCGACGCGGACGGCAAGAAGACGGACAAGAAGGGTCCGTTCAACATCGAGGTCTTCGCCGGTTCGCTCGACGACAACAACGCCGGCTTCTTCTTCAACGGCGCGATGGACACCCTCAAGCCGTACCTCGCGGACGGCACGCTGAAGATCCAGTCCGGCCAGGACCAGCTCTCCCAGGCCGCGACGCAGCAGTGGGACCCGGCGACCGCCAAGGCCCGCATGCAGAACCTGATCGCCAAGTCGTACTCCGGCGGCACCACGCTGAACGGCGTGCTCTCGCCCTACGACGGCATGTCGATCGGCATCATCTCGGCTCTCCAGGGTGCCGGCTACGGCACCTCGGACCGTCCGCTCCCGATCGTCACCGGCCAGGACGCCGAGGCCGCCTCGGTCAAGTCGATCATCGCCGGCCAGCAGTACTCGACGATCTACAAGGACACCCGCAAGCTCGCCAAGCAGTCGGTCACCATGGCCGAGGACCTGCTGACGGGCAAGAAGCCCGAGGTGAACGACACCAAGAGCTACGACAACAAGGTCAAGGTCGTCCCGACCTACCTGTTCCAGCCCACCGTCGTCACGAAGGACAACTACAAGTCCGTCCTGATCGACAGCGGCTACTACACCGAGGCCGACCTCAAGTGACGATCGTCGACTCCGGCACAGTGCCGGATCCCGGCACCGAGACCGACCTCGAGTAGGTCCCGACCATCTGCCGGACCGGAGGCGCGGTGCACATCCGCACCGCGCCTCCCGTCCGTCTCCACCCGCGCGCGGAAGCGCGCACGACGGAAAGGCGGTCCCACATGGCGGACACCATCCTCGAGATGCGGGACATCACCAAGACCTTCCCCGGTGTGAAGGCCCTGCAGGGCGTCTCCATCGAGGTCGAGCGCGGCCAGGTCCACGCGATCTGCGGCGAGAACGGCGCGGGCAAGTCCACCCTGATGAAGGTGCTGTCGGGCGTCTACCCGCACGGCTCGTTCGACGGCGAGATCCTGCTCGACGGCCAGCCGGTGAAGTTCGGCTCCATCAACGACTCCGAGGCCGCGGGCGTGGTCATCATCCACCAGGAGCTCGCCCTCAGCCCCTTCCTGTCGATCGCCGAGAACATCTTCCTCGGCAACGAGCGCGTCAAGGGCGGGCTCATCGACTGGAACCAGACGAACCTCGAGGCCGCGTCGCTGCTGCAGCGCGTCGGGCTCAAGGACAACCCCGTCACGAAGATCGTCGACATCGGCGTCGGGAAGCAGCAGCTCGTCGAGATCGCGAAGGCGCTCTCGAAGGACGTCAAGCTGCTCATCCTCGACGAGCCCACCGCGGCGCTGAACGACGACGACTCGGCCCACCTGCTCGAGCTCATCCGCTCGCTGCAGGCCGAGGGCATGACGGCGATCATCATCAGCCACAAGCTCAACGAGATCAAGGCGATCGCGGACAAGGTCACGATCATCCGCGACGGCAAGACGATCGAGACGCTCGACATGCACGCCGACGACGTCTCCGAGGACCGGATCATCCGCGGGATGGTCGGCCGTGACCTGTCGAGCCGCTACCCCGAGCGCGAGAACCCCGTCATCGGCGAGGAGCTCCTGCGCATCGAGGACTGGACCGTCCACCACCCGCTCGACGGCTCGCGCGAGATCATCCACCAGGCGAACCTCAACGTCCGGGCCGGCGAGGTCGTCGGCATCGCGGGCCTGATGGGCGCCGGGCGCACCGAGCTCGCGATGAGCGTGTTCGGGCACTCGTACGGCACCGGCATCAGCGGCACGGTCTACAAGCGCGGCGTCCCGATCAAGACGAACACGGTCACGCGCGCGATCGACAACGGCATCGCGTACGCGACCGAGGACCGGAAGCGCTACGGCCTGAACCTGATCGACGACATCAAGCGGAACATCTCCGGCTCGGCGCTCGGGAAGCTCGCCAACTGGGGCTTCGTGAACGGCTCGCAGGAGACCACCGTCGCGGGCTCGTTCCTGAAGAGCATGAACATCAAGGCCCCGTCGGTGAACGCCGTCACGGGCAAGCTCTCCGGCGGCAACCAGCAGAAGGTCGTCCTGTCGAAGTGGATGTACGCCGACCCCGACGTGCTCATCCTCGACGAGCCGACCCGAGGCATCGACGTCGGCGCCAAGTACGAGATCTACACGCTCATCAACAGCCTGGCGGACCAGGGCAAGGGGGTCATCGTGATCTCCTCGGAGCTCCCGGAGCTCCTCGGCATCTGCGACCGCATCTACACGCTCTCCGAGGGCACGATCACCGCGGACGTGCCCCGCTCCGAGGCCACACCCGAGGTCCTCATGCAGTACATGACCCAGGAACGGGAGACCCCTGTCAATGAACGCGCTTAAGTCCGCCGCCGGCTACCTCACCGGGCAGCTCCGACAGATCGGCCTGTTCATCGCGCTGATCGTCATCGTCATCTTCTTCCAGGTGACGACGAGCGGCATCACCCTGGCCCCGATCAACGTCTCGAACCTGATCGTCCAGAACAGCTACATCCTCATCCTCGCCATCGGCATGGTGATGGTCATCATCGCCGGCCACATCGACCTGTCGGTCGGGTCGGTGGTCGCCTTCACGGGTGCCATGGCCGGCGTGATGATCACGCAGTGGGGCATCCCGTGGCCGATCGCGGTCGTCCTCTGCCTGGTGCTCGGCGGCCTGGTCGGCGCCTGGCAGGGCTTCTGGATCGCCTACTTCGGGATCCCGGCGTTCATCGTGACCCTGGCGGGCATGCTCGCCTTCCGCGGTGCCGCGCAGATCGTCCTGCAGAACCAGCAGATCTCGCCCTTCCCGGACGGCTTCCGCTCGCTCGGCTCGGGCTTCCTGCCCTCGTTCGGCACCTCGGGCTACGAGCCGCTGACGATGGTCCTCGGCTTCGCCGCCGCGGCGATCATGATCGTCGTCTCGCTCCGTGGCCGTGCCACCCGGCGCAAGTACCAGCTCGAGAGCGAGCCGCTCGTCTGGTTCCTCGTCAAGCTCGCCTTCGGCGTCGCGCTCGTCATCTACGTCGCGCTGCTGCTCGCCAGCTACAACGGCACGCCGATCGTCCTCGTCGTCCTCGGGCTGCTCGTGGTCGTCTACTCGGTGGTCATGCGGAGCGCGGTGTTCGGTCGCCACGTCTACGCGATCGGCGGCAACGCCCTCGCCGCGCAGCTGTCCGGCGTGAAGACGAAGCGTGTCACGTTCCTGCTGTTCGTGAACATGGGCGTCATCGCGGCGCTGGCGGGCGTGGTCTTCACCGGCCAGCTCAACCTGGCCGCCCCGGGTGCCGGCAACGGCTTCGAGCTCGACGCCATCGCGGCCGTGTTCATCGGTGGCGCAGCGGTCACCGGCGGCATCGGCACCGTCCCGGGCGCGATCATCGGTGGTCTCATCATCGGCATCCTGAACAACGGCATGTCGATCCTCGGCGTCGGCACCGAGTACCAGTCGCTCATCAAGGGCCTGGTGCTGCTCGCGGCCGTCGCGTTCGACGTGTTCAACAAGCGTCGGGCTGCGTCCGCGCGCAAGTAGGGCGGGTCCCGCCCCGTTCCCCTTCCCCTGGTGGAGGGCCCCTCCCTGGTGGAGCAGAAGACGTCGGGTCGCCGTGTGGCGCCCGACGTCTTCTGCTCCACCGCTTCGTTCTGCGGACCGGGTCAGGCGGTCAGGACGGCCCACCCACCGGCCGGGAGGCGCAGGGTCCCGTCCCGCAGGTCGCCACCGCCCGCCTCGACCCGCGTCGCGTCGGCTGCGGGCACCTCGGCTGGGTCGTCGGCAAGGTTCAGGGCGGTCACCACGGCCGCGTCCGCGGTCGCCGTCCGCAGCACCAGTGCCGTGTTCGTCAGGTGCACGACGTCGGTGTGGGCGCGGTGCAGCCACGGCATCCGCCGGCGGAGGGCGACGAGGGCCTGGTAGGTGCGGGTCAGGTCGGTCGGGCTCGGCGGCGTCGCGGGCAGCTCCGGACGCACGGCGTCGTCCCCGCCCAGGCGCTCCTCCTTGACGGCCGTCCAGCCGTACTCGTCGCCGGCGTAGACCACGGGGGTCCCGGCGACCGTGAACAGGACGGCGGCCGCGTGCCCGGCGAAGCGCTCTCCCACCGCGCTGGCGATGCGGGTGACGTCGTGGTTGCCGACGAACGTCGTGGGGACGAACGTGCCGAGCAGGGCGTCGTGGCGCTCGACCGCGTGCGCCAGCTCGAAGCAGTTCCGGTCGGCGATCCCGTGCCATGTGCCCTGCCAGAGCTCGTACTGCGTGGTCGAGTCCATCGTCGACGCCGTCACGATCGCGGTCGCGTCGCCGTGGATCACCTCGCCGCTGCACCATGCGTCCGGGAACCGCTCCCGCACGCGGGGCAGCACCGCCGTCCAGAACGCCGGCGGCACCGCGTACGCCGCGTCGAGCCGCCAGCCGTCGATCCCCCGTGCGAGCCAGTGCGTCATCACCTCGACCACCAGGTCCTGCACCGCCGGGGAGTCGTGGTCGAGCGCCACGAGGATGTCGTGCCCCTCGAAGTCCCCCACCGGCACCGGGTCGCCCGGCTGCCAGCCCGTCCAGTCCACCGCGAACAGGTCGGCGGTCGGGGCGTCGGGTCCGTGCTCTTCGAGCGCGCGGAACGCGGGGTGGTCCCGTCCGACGTGGTTGAAGACCCCGTCGAACAGCACCCGCACGCCGCGGTCGTGCGCCGCCGCGAGCAGGGCGTCGAGGTCGGCGTCGTCGCCGAGGCGCGGGTCGACGCGGAAGTGGTCGACGACGTCGTAGCCGTGGGTGCTGCTCGCGGACACCGGACCGAGGAGCAGCCCGTTCAGCCCGAGGTCGACCACGTGGTCGAGCCACGGCACGAGCCGGGACAACCGGTGCTCGACCGGCCGCTCGTCGACCGGCGTCGTCGGACGGATCTCGGCCCCGACGGCTCCGAGCGGGTAGACGTGCCACCACATCGCGTGCTCGACCCACGCGGGATCCTCCGGGCGGGCGGGGGCTGCTTCGTCGGCGGCGTTCACCGACCCGATGCTGCCAGCCCGAGCCTGGGCTGTGTGCGGGACCGGACAGCGGGACCAGGATGGTCGGCATGGGACGAGCGATCAGGACCGCTGCGGACGCGTCGGCGTCGGCCGAGGCGCAGGCCGAGCGGACGTGCGCCTCGTGCGGCCGCCGGATGCCGTCGTCCGCCGCCCCGGACGCGAAGTGGTGCTCCGCCGCGTGCCGGAAGCACGGTGTCGACGCCACCGACCGGGCGCTCGAGCAGCGGATCGACGAGCTGCTCGCCGCCCGCCCCCGCACGGCGAGCATCTGCCCGTCCGAGGCCGCCCGCTCGCTCGAGCCGGACGACTGGCGCCCGCTCATGGAGCCGGCGCGCCGGGCTGCCCGCCGGATGGTGGCGCGGGGCGAGGTCGAGATCACCCAGCACGGCACCGTCGTCGACCCGTCCACCGCCAAGGGACCGATCCGGATCCGACGTCCCCGGTAGGGAACACCTGACGCCCGACCGCGTTGCACCCGGGGATGACGACCTCCACCGAAGCGACCCCCGTCCGTCCCGAAGCCCTCGTCGTGGGCGCCAGCGGCATCACCGGCTCCGCCCTCGTCGACCACCTCCTCTCCCTGGGCTGGCGCGTCACCGCGCTGTCCCGCCGACCGCTCGCCCGCGACGGCGTCCGGACCGTCGCCGCCGACCTCCGCGACCCGGCGTCCCTCGACGCGGCACTCGCCGGCGAACGCCCGACCCACGTGTTCTTCACCGCGTGGCAGCGCCAGGAGACCGAGGCGGAGAACATCCGCGTGAACGGCGGCATGGTCCGCGACCTGCTCGCCGCCCTGTCGAACGCGCCGCTCGAGCACGTCGCGCTCGTCACCGGCCTGAAGCACTACCTCGGACCGTTCGAGGCGTACGCCGCCGGGGTCGTGCCGGACACGCCCTTCCACGAGGAGGAGCCGCGGCTGGACGTCCCGAACTTCTACTACGCGCAGGAGGACGAGCTCTTCGCCGCCGCCGAGCGCCAGGGATTCACGTGGTCGGTGCACCGCTCGCACACCGTGATCGGCCACGCCGTCGGCAACGCGATGAACATGGGCCTGACGCTCGCCGTGCAGGCCACGCTCGCGAAGGAGCTCGACCTGGACTTCGTGTTCCCGGGGAGCGCCGCGCAGTGGGACGGGCTCACGGACATGACCGACGCCGGGCTCCTCGCCGAGCACATGGTGTGGGCGGCGACGAGCCCCGAGGGTGCCGACGAGGCGTTCAACGTCGTGGACGGCGACGTCTTCCGCTGGCGGTGGATGTGGCCGCGACTCGCCGCGCACCTGGGCGTCGACCCGGCGCGCGTCGTCGGGTACGCCGACGGTCCGCGCCCGCTCGAGGAGCAGATGGCGCCGCACGAGCACGCCTGGGCCGGCATCGCCGAACGGCACGGCCTGGTCGAACCCGACGTCACGCGGCTCGCCTCGTGGTGGCACACCGACGCCGACCTCGGCCGCGAGATGGAGGTCGTCACCGACATGGGGAAGAGCCGCGAGGCCGGGTTCACCGGGTACCGGCGCACCGACCGCGCGTTCGCCGATCTGTTCGACCGCTACCGGGCGGACCGCCTGGTCCCGTAGTCGTACCCCGTCGGCGAGATCGGGGTACGTGAACCTCCGGCTGCGCCGCGAAGGGACGGGAGGCTCGTGGTTCAGTCGGGTGCACAGGCGCCGGGGACCCTCGGCGGGATCCCCGGAGGAAGGACGACACCATGTCGCTCGGAGACAAGGCGAAGGACGCCACCCAGAAGATCGTCGGCAAGGTCGAGGAGGCCGTCGGCAAGCACACGGACGACGCCGAACTGACGCACCAGGGCCAGAAGGACCAGGTCATGGGCGAGGCGCGCCTCGACAAGGAGAAGGCGAAGGACCACCTCGAGGGCAAGTGAGCCTCGAGCACCGCTGACGCCCGCACCGCCACCAGGCGGTGCGGGCGTCCGCCGTTCCGGGGCCCTGCCGCTCTGCCGCTCAGCCGCTCAGCCGCTCAGCCGCTCAGCCGCTCAGCCGCTAGAACGCGTAGCGGATGCGGCAGCTCGGCACGTGCTCCGCCACGAGCTCCCGGAAGCGCTCGACGAGCTGCCCCTTCGTCGCCGCCCGGTAGCGGACGTTGACGGCGCCGTTCTGCGACACCTTCTGCTCCTGCAGGTCCGGGCGCCAGAGCAGGTCCTCGGCCTTCGGGTGCCAGCCGAGGTTGACCTCGTGCAGGCCCTGGTTGTGGGTGAGGAAGATGACCTCGGCCGCGAGCTGTGCCTTGGCCGCCGGGGAGAGGACGTCGTCCACCTGTCGCAGGAGGTCGGCCCAGTCAGACTCCCACGTCGGCGTCAGGATCACCGGCGAGAAGTTCAGGTGGACCTCGTAGCCGGCGTCGACGAAGTCGTTCACCGCGGCGATCCGCTCGGCCACGGGCGAGGTCCGGATGTCCGTGACCTTCGCGGTCTCCTGCGGCATGAGCGAGAACCGGATGCGCGTGCGGCCCATCGGGTCCCAGTCGAGCAGGTCCCGGTTGACGTACTTCGTCGCGAAGGACGCCTTGGCGGTGGGGCTCATCCGGAACAGATCGCAGAGGTCGCGGACGTTCTCGCTGAGCTGCGCGTCGACCGAGCAGTCGCTGTTCTCGCCGATGTCGTAGACCCACGCGTCGGGGTCGCACTGGTTCGGTTCGGTCTTCGGCCCCTGCTTCGCGATGTTCCGCGCGACGTGCTTCGTGATCTGCTCGATGTTCGCGAAGACGGTCACGGGGTTCGAGTAGCCCTTGCGTCGCGGCACGTAGCAGTACGCGCACGCCATCGCGCAGCCGTTCGCGGTCGAGGGGGCGATGAAGTCGGCGGAGCGGCCGTTCGGCCGGGTGACGAGCGACTTCTTCACGCCGAGGACGAGCGCCTCGGTCTTGATCCGCACCCAGCGGCGGACGTTGCGTTCGTCGCCGTGGACCTCGGGGATGTTCCAGTGCGAGGCCACGGGGACGATCTCGGCGTCCGGCCACCGCACCACCACGTCCTGTCCGCGCGGCAGGTCGAGCGCGGCGGCTTCGGCGTAGATGCGCCGGACGTCGAGGAGCGGTCGTTCGGGACGAGTGTTCACCGGCACGTTCCTACCAGCACCCACCGACGTGTCCGTGGCCAGAGCAGCGCACGAGCAATACATCGCATTCTCTATTCCTCCAGTCGGGTCGGCTTGCATGGACCGTCCGCATCCCACACCCAGCAGAGGACTCCCGTGCAGAACCCATCCCCCACCCGACCGTCCCGGTCCCACCGCAGGAACCGACTCGGCGCCCTCGTCGGCCTCGGCTGCCTCGGCCTCGCATCCGTCGTGTTCGCCGTCGTCCCTGCGTCGGCGTGGCCGTCCGCCGCCGCTGCATCGGCCGAGATCCGCGACGTCGTCGTGACGAACACGAGCTTCGCCCCCGGCGTGCAGAACCGGTTCAGCGGGACCGCGACCCCGGGCGCCACCCTGCGGGTCGGGTTCCTGACCGGGTGGCAGCAGTCCCCGGAGGACATCACCGTGCGTGCTGACGGCACGTGGTCCTTCGACCACACCCCACCCGCAGGCCTCAGCAGCCTGCTGATGCGCTTCACGCAGCAGGTCGGCGGCACCGAGCGGGTCTCGCAGATCTTCACCCTGGCGCCGGGTGCGGGGACGCCCACCCCCGAGGACCCGACCGCCCCGCGCGACGTCACGCTGCAGAACACGACGTTCATCCCCGGCATGGCGAACCGGTTCAGCGGGACGGCCACCCCCGGCGCGACGTTGCGCGTCGGGTTCCTGACCGGATGGCAGTCCCACCCCCACGACATCCCCGTCGGCGCGGACGGCACCTGGTCGTTCGACCACACGCCCCCGGCCGGCTCGGAAAGCCTGCTCATGCGCTTCTCGCAGCGGGTCGACGGCGTCGAACGGGTCTCGCCGGTCTTCACCTTGACCGCCGGCGCCGGGACGCCCGCGCCCGAGGTCCCCGCCGAACTGGCCGATCCCGCCGTCGTGACCGAGCGCGTGCAGGCCGGCGGGAAGCGCCGCATCGACGGGACCGCGACGCCCGGGGCGTACCTCACGGTCCTCGACCCCGACGGACGGACGATGGTCCCGGGTGAGACCCGAGTGGGCGATGACGGTTCCTGGTCTTTCGAGGTCGACGTCCCCAGCACCGACGACACGTTCGCGTTCCGGCTCGCGCAGGAGCTCGGCGACCGGCGCGCCGTGTCCGGGGTCCTCACCGTGCACGTGGACGGCGCCACCCCGCCTGTGGGGCGACCCGAGTTCGTCGCCCCCACGGTGGACGACACGAGCTTCGTCCCCGGTGTGGCCAACCGCTTCACCGGCACGGCCACGCCGGGCGCGACACTCCGGGTCGGCTTCACCACCGGCTGGCAGAGCCACCCGTTCGACATCCCGGTGGCGGCCGACGGCACCTGGTCCTTCGACCACACGCCACCGGCTGGTGAGACCACGCTGCAGTTCCGCTTCTCCCAGACGCTCGGCGACGAGACCCGCGTCTCGGAGCTCTTCACGCTCGCCGCAGGCCCTGGGACGCCCGCGCCGAACGACCCGCAGGAACTCACCGCCCCCACCGTCGTGTCCGGGCCGGTGCGCGCAGGCACGACGGCCCGCATCGCGGGGACGGCGACGCCGGGTGCCCACGTCCGCATCCTCGACGTCGACGGTCGCCAGGTCGTCCCGGGCGACCTGCGCGTCGGCGACGACGGTACCTGGAGCGCCGAGGTAGCCGTCCCGACGACCGCCAGCACGTTCGTGTTCCGCGTCGAGCAGTTCCTCGGCGCGCTGCACGGCGTCTCCGACCCGCTGTCCGTCGACGTCGAGGGCGCGACCCCCGCTGACGGCGAGGCCGGCGTCGTCGCCCCGACACTGGAGAACTCGACGTTCCGTCCCGGCGTCGAGAACCACTTCGCCGGCACCGCGACCCCCGGGGCAACGATGCACGTCGAGTTCCTCAACGGCTGGCAGAGCCACGACCAGGTCATCCCGGTCGCCGCGGACGGCACGTGGAGCTTCGACCACACGGTCCCCGCGGACCTGTACTCGTTGCACCTGCGGTTCGTGCAGACCGTCGACGGCCAGGACACGACCTCGAAGGTCTTCTCACTGACCCGCAGCTGACCCGGCGTCACCGTCCGTCACGGGTGCAGACTCGCAGGATGAGCGAACCCGACGAGCACTTCTTCGTCGTCGACGGTCGACGGTGGCGCCGGACGGACCCGGCGATCCCCGAGGACGTCGCGGCCGCGCTCCGGTCGCACCTGGGTCGCGGGAGGAATGCCGTCCGCCGGGCGAGGCGCGACGGCGACGACGAGGCCCTGGCGGCGGCGCGGCGACGGAACGGCCTGGCCAAGCACGGGCTCGGCGAACGCGGACCCGAGTGGTGGACCCGTCCAGAGGCCGACCGGGTCGCGGACGCCGAGCGCGCGCTCGCCGTGCTCGACGGCGCGCAGTCCGACGAACCGCTACATTGAAATCTTGGACATCACTGCCAGGAGGACCACCATGCCCACGACTCGCCCGCTCGCCGTCACCGCCGCCGTCGCGATCGCAACAGTCTCCTCGATCGGTCTGCACGGCTGCGCCGACACCGGATCACCGACCCAGCGACCGTCCTCCTCGTCGTCCCGCACTGCCAACGACCTCGGGGCGACGGACCTCGCCCGCCGTTTCGTCACGACCTTCAACGACGGTGATGCCGGGGCACTCGCCGACCTGTTCACCGACGACGCCGAGTTCGTCAACATCTACGGCATCCGGATGTCCGGTCGGACCGGCATCGAACGTGGTCACGAGGCGGCCTTCGCGAGCCGCCTGGACGGGGCGACCCTCAGCGCCCACGACGTCGAGCAGCACGCCGCGGCGGACGGTGTCGCGGTGGTGCAGGTCGGATGGCGCCTCGAACGAGCGGCAGACGCCGACCCCGCGCTCGCCGTCCCGGACAGCGCCGGAGTGCTCACGTTCACGGCGCTGCGCAGCGACGGCGCCTGGCTCTTCGTCGCCGGGGCGAACGTGGTGACGTCGACTCCGCCGAGCTGATCCGGTCGCGCCGGACCGTCCGTGTGCGCAGGCCTCGACCGGCCGTGTCGGCCCGACCGTACAGCCGGAACTCGACCGGCCGCTCAGGCCTCGGTGTGGCCCAGGTCCGGCTCGGCGAGCAGGCACACCCGACGGGACGCGGCGGCGTGCACCTCGAACACGACGACCTCGTTCCGGCCGGCTCGGAGCACCGGACCCGGCACGGCCAGGGTCCGCTGCGGCCCCCGCGACCAGTACCGCCCCAGGCAGAAGCCGTTCACCCAGGCGACGCCCTTCCGGAAGCCGTCGAGCGACAGGTACCGGTCCCCCGCCTCAGCGAGCTCGAACGACCCCGCGGCGAAGGCCGGACCGGCGAGCACGTCGCCGTCCGACGGCGCGGTGCCGGCGAGCTGCGCCAGCGCTGCGGGCGTGATCGGGTCGAGGGCGAGGGGCGTCGCGCTCCAGCGCTCCAGCGGGGTGTCGTCGACCGCGACCGGGCCGATCAGCCCCTTCGGCTCGCCGATCCGCGGGCCGTAGTCCACCCGGCCCTGGTCCTCGACGAGCAGCTCGAGGGTTCCGGTGACGGGCGGGAGCACGATCGCACGGTCGTGGTGCTCGCGTTCGAGCACGCCGACGACGACACCGTCCACGGTGACGACCGCGCGGTCGCGGACCTCGTCCCCCACGGTCAGGACGCCGCCGGTCGGCAGGTCGACCTCGGTCCGGTAGAGCACGAAACCGCTGGCCGCCCCGAGCGCGTCGAAGGTCGGCGGCTCGTCGTGGGCCGTCCACTCGGTCAGCGTGGGCAGCAGGGAGCGGAGCGACGCGACCCGGTCGAGCCGGACGGCGACGTCCCTGGCGGGGGCGGGGCGTGCCTCCAGGCCGGACCCGTCCTCGGCCAGCCGACCGGACCCGCCGGGCTGCATCGACGCGGGTAGCGGCGGGACGGGCGCGTAGCGCTCGATCACCGCGCGGAAGGCGTGGAACTTGTCGGTCGGGCGACCGGCCTCGTCGAGCGGGGCGTCGTAGTCGTACGACGTCGCGATCGGCCGGTACACGCCCTTGTCGTTCGCGCCGTTCGTGAAGCCGAAGTTCGTACCGCCGTGGAACATGTAGACGTTGACCGAGCCGCCGGCGGCGAGCAGGACGTCCAGGTCCGCCGCCGACTCGGCCGCCGGGGTGGTGTGGTGGTGCTCGCCCCAGCTGTCGAACCAGCCGTCCCAGAACTCCGAGCACATCAGCGGACCGGTGGGCTGCGCCTGGCGGAGCCGCTCGAGCCGCGCGGCCGAGCGGGACCCGAACGAGCCGGTCTTGTGCAGCGACGGCAGCGAGCCGTCCTCGAGCATGGTGCCCATCGGTTGGTCGACGCTCGTGAACGGCACCGTCAGCCCGATGTCCCGGTGCATCTGCTCGAGCTTCGTCAGGTAGACCGGGTCGGAGCCGTACGCGCCGTACTCGTTCTCGACCTGCACGAGCACGATCGGCCCGCCGTGGTCGATCTGCCGCGGGACGAGCACCGGCGCGAGCTGCTCGAGGTAGTCCTGCACGGCGGCGAGGAACCCCGGCTCGTCGCGGCGGACGCCGACGGTGCCGTCGGTGAACAGCCAGTACGGCAGGCCGCCGTTCGTCCACTCGGCGCAGATGTACGGCCCGGGGCGGACGATGGCGTGCATGCCCTCGGCGGCGACCAGGTCGAGGAAGCGGCCGAGGTCGAGCCCGCCGGTCAGGTCGAACTCGCCCGGACGGGGTGCGTGCGCGTTCCAGGCGACGTAGGTCTCGACGGTGTTGAGACCCATGAGCTTGGCCTTGCGGATCCGGTCCTGCCACAGGTCCGGGTGGACGCGGAAGTAGTGGATCGCGCCGGACAGGACCCGGTGCGGCTCGCCGTCGAGCAGGAAGTCGGTGTCGCCGATGGCGAAGCGCATGGTGTGACCCTCTCAGGGAACGGGGCCGTGCGGAAGGATCCGCACGGCCCCGAGGTGGTGGTGGAACGGTGTTACTTCGAGGTGACCTTGAAGCCCTGCTCGTTGCCGTACTTCACGATCGCCTTCTGCCAGGCCTCGAGCCCGGCGTTCAGGTCGGACTTGTCCTGGTACGCCTGGCCGACGGTGTCCGCGTAGACGCTGTTCGCGTAGACCTGGAAGGGCAGGTACTGCCAGCCCTCGGCGACGCTGGAGGACGCCTTCGACAGGGTCTCGTTGATCGCCTCGCCACCGAAGTACTCCGGCTTCTCGGCGGTGAAGGTCGACGAGGTGAGCTGCGCCTTGGTCGACGGGAAGCCGCCCGACTTCAGGAACACGTCGATCGAGTCCTGCGAGGAGTTCAGCCACTTCAGGAAGCCGGCTGCGAGCGCCGGGTTCTTCGACTGCTTCATGACGACCTCGGCGGAGCCGCCGTTGTTCGCGGTGACGTCGGAGGAGCCGTCGTAGGTCGGGATCGGGGCAACGCGCCAGTTGCCGCTGCCGTCCTTCACGCTCGACTCGAGCACGCCGGGCATCCAGGCGCCGGTGACCATCGTGGCGATCTCACCGTTGCCGAGCTGCTTGTACCAGTCGTCGGTCCAGCCGGGCGTCTGCGAGAGCAGGCCCTTCTCGACGAGCTGGTTCCAGGTCGAGGTCCACTTCTTGGTGCCCGCGTCCTGCAGGTTCACCGTGACGTCGGTGCCCTTGACCTCGAACGGACGGCCGCCGGCCTGCCAGATCATCGAGGTCGTGAAGCCCGCGTCACCGCTGTCCGCGGCGATGTAGGCGTTCGGGTTGGACGCGTGGATCTTCTCGGCGTCCGCGACGTACTCGTCCCACGTCTTCGGCGGCGTGGTGATGCCGGCGTCGTCGAACGTCTTCTTGTTGTAGAACATCGCCATGGGGCCGGAGTCCTGCGGCAGGCCGTAGACCTTGCCGTCGAGGTCGACCGACTGCCAGGTGCCCGCACCGTACTTGTCCGCCAGCTTGTCGAAGCCGTACGACTTCAGGTCGACGAGCGAGTCGCTCAGGGCGAACTGCGGCAGCGCGAAGTACTCGATCTGCGCGACGTCGGGGGCGCCGGAGCCGGCCTTGATCGTGTTCTGCAGCTTGGTGTACTGGTCGTTGCCGGTGCCGGCGTTGACGAGCTTGACCTTGACCTTCGGGTACGCCTTCTCGAAGGCGGCGACCTGGGCCTGGGCGGAGGGGGTCCACGACCAGTAGGTCAGCGACCCACCCTTCTCGAGGGCCTTCGTGATGTCGTCGGCCGATCCACCGGAGGAGGACGAGCCGCCGGCGGCGCAGGCCGTCATGGCGACGGCTGCGGTGACGCCGATCGCGAGGGCGCTGAGCCCGCGACGGAGACGCTTGTGCATGAGGGTGCCTTTCACTTCATCGTGAAGCAGGTGCTTCGGGTGGTGCTGCTGGGTGGTGCGGGAGGTCAGGCCTTGACGGACCCGGCCGCGAGGCCGGACTGCCAGGAGCGCTGGAGGAAGAGGAACGCGACGACGATCGGGATGATCGTGAGGAGCGATCCGGTGACGACGAGGTTGTAGATCGGGTGCGCGGAGACGCCCTGCGCCTGCGCGCTCCACTGGTTGAGGCCGACCGTGAGCGGGTAGAGGTTCGGGTCGCTCAGCATGATCAGGGGCAGGAAGTAGTTGTTCCAGGTCGCGACGACGGCGAACAGCAGGACCGTCACGACGCCGGGGGCGAGCAGGCGGAGGGCGATCGTGAAGAAGATCCGGAACTCGCCCGCGCCGTCCATCCGCGCCGCCTCGATGACCTCGGTCGGGACCGCGTCGATCGCGTAGGTCCAGATGAGGTACATGCCGAACGGGCTGATGAGCGACGGCAGGATGATCGCCCACGGGGTGTTCGTCAGGCCGACCGACGAGAACAGCAGGAACGTCGGGACGGCGAGCGCGGTGCCGGGGATCGCGATCGCGCCGAGCACGACGGCGAACACCGCACGGCGGCCCGGGAACCGGAACTTCGCCATGCCGTAGCCGGCGATCGTCGCGAGGAGCGTCGCCCCGCCGGCGCCGACCACCACGTAGAGCACGGTGTTCGCGAGCCAGCGCAGGTAGATGCCGCCGTTGTAGGTCAGCGTCTCGCCGATGTTCTGGAACAGCGAGAAGCCGTTGCCGAACCAGAGCCCGAAGGTGCTGAGCAGGTCGTCCTGCGACTTCGTCGCGTTGACGACGAGGTAGAAGAGCGGCAGCAGCGAGTAGACGGTGATGACGATCATCACCACGAGCAGGAGCGTCGACTTGCGGGCGCGGGGGCCACGGCCCTTCGGGCCGCTCGGACGGGAGGCACGGGTGCGGCCCGCCCCGCTGCGTCCGCGGGTGGTCACCGCCTCGGTCACGGTGGGCGGCGTCGTGCGGGTGTCCAGGGTGCTCATCGGTTCTCCGCTCGGGTCCCGCGCACCTGCACGACGTAGGCGATCACGGCGGTGATGACGCCCATGACGATCGCGACGGTGGCGGAGTAGTTGAACTGCTGGCCGCTGAAGGACAGCGAGTAGGCGTACATGTTCGGCGTGTACGAGGTGCCGATGACGTTCGGGGCGAGCGTCTTGAGCAGGTTCGGCTCGTTGAAGAGCTGGAAGCTGCCGATGATCGAGAAGATCGTGGCGATGACGATCGAACCGCGGAGCGCCGGGATCTTGATCGACCAGATCGTGCGGATCGGGCCGGCACCGTCGATCTCGGCGGCCTCGTAGAGCTCACCGGGCACGACGCGCAGGGCCGCGTAGAAGATCAGCATGTTGTAGCCGACGAACTCCCACGTGACGATGTTGCCGATGGACGCGAGCATCCAGTCCGGGCTGAACGGCTGCAGCAGGTCGATGCCGAGCGCCGAGTTGATCGTGCCGGTGAGACCGAACTGGTTGCCGTAGATGAAGCCCCAGATGAGCGCCGCGACCACGCCGGGCACCGCGTAGGGCAGGAAGATCGCGATCCGGAAGAAGGACGCCGCCCACAGGCGGGCGCTGTCGAGCGCGAGCGCCGCGATCAGCGCGACGACGAGCATGATCGGCACCTGGACGACGAGGAACAGCACGACGCGGCCGAACCCGGTCCAGAACTTGGCGTCCTGGAACAGCTGCACGTAGTTGGCGAACCAGACGAACTGGTTGCCGCCGATCAGCTGATCGCGGAACAGGCTGAGCCAGAGCGCGTAGCCGATCGGGACGACGAGCATGGCCACGAGGACCACGACGAACGGACCGACGAACATCCAGCCGGTCCAGCGGCCGCGCTGCCGGTTCCGGCGCCGCGGCGGTGTCGCCGGAGCTGCGGCTCCTGGCGCACGCGCTTCGAGCGTGGTCATGTGACTCCCTTGTCGTGCTGCGTTCGGGTGCGTCGATGTTGACGTCAACATCGAACTTGGGAACCGTAGCATGGCAACGTCAACATGCGCTACCGTTCGGGGACGGCACCATCGCGGGAGCCGCCCGAGGGGGAAGGAGCGCTCGTGTCGACCGAGATCGCCGCCGCGCGCCGCGCGCCCTCGCTGGCCGCCGTGGCCGAGGCCGCCGGGGTCTCGATGCAGACCGTCTCCCGCGTGTCCCGCGGGTTCGACAACGTCAGCCCCGACACCCGCGAACGCGTCCAGCGCGCGATGGACACCCTCGGCTACCGCCCCAACCGCGCCGCCCGGGCACTGCGCTCCGGCCGGTTCCGCACGATCGGCGTGATCATGTTCACGCTCGCGTCCTTCGGCAACATGCGCACGCTCGAGGCGATCGCCGACGCCGCCGGCGCCGCGGACTTCACGATCACGCTGCTGCCGATGGCTTCCCGGACCGAAGAGGGCGTGCGGTCGGCGTTCTCCCGGCTGCACGAGCAGGCCGTCGACGGGGTCGTCATCATCATCGAGTCGCACATCATCGACACGGCCGAGGTCGCCCTGCCGGACGGTGTGCCGATGGTCGTCGTCGACTCGACCGGCACCACCGAGCACCCTGCGATCGACACCGACCAGGCCGACGGTGCCCGCCAGGCGACGCAGCACCTGCTCGACCTCGGGCACGAGACCGTCTGGCACGTCGCCGGCCCGGAGTCGTCGTACTCCGCCGCACGCCGGCTGGCCGCGTGGCAGGACACCCTCGAGCGCGCCGGACGGACCGTCCCGCCGGTGTTCCACGGCGGGTGGACGACCGAGCACGGATACTCCGCCGGGCTCGAGATCGCCGGGCGACCGGAGATCACGGCCGTGTTCGCCGCGAACGACCAGACCGCGCTCGGGGTCCTGCGCGCGGCGCACGAGTCCGGCCGGAGCGTCCCGGACTCGCTCAGCGTCGTGGGCTTCGACGACTCCCCCGAGTCCGACTCCTTCTGGCCGCCGTTGACCACCGTGCACCAGTCCTTCGACGAGGTCGGCCGCCGTGCGGTCGCGAACCTGCTCGCGCAGATCGAGGGCGACCCGGTCCACACCGCGACGGACCTGGTCCCCGTGCGGCTCGTGGAGCGGGCGAGCACGGCGGCACCACCGGCCTGACCACGCCGGACAGCGCTGCGTGCGCGCCCGGCCGCCCGGCCAGCCCCTAGGCTCGGCGTGATGGAACTCGTCCCGCCGTCCCACGCCTTCTTCCCCTCGTTCGTCCGCGCCCTCGACGAGTGGGGCGACGCCCACCAGGACGGCGCCGGTGTCCGGGACGCCGCGGCACTGCGCGACCCGGAGGGCTTCGGCCGCTGGGTCGACCAGCTGCTCGCCGAGGAGACCACGGCCGCGGTCGAGCTCGGCCACGTGACCTGCACCTACCGATGGGTCGTCGAGGGCGACGAGTACCTCGGCAGCATCGCCCTGCGGCACGAGCTGAACGACTGGCTCCGCGAGTACGGCGGCCACGTCGGGTACGGCATCCGCCCGTCCGCGCGCGGGCGTGGCCTGGCGTCGGCGGCCCTCGCGGCCACGCTCGACACGGCCGCCGAGCGCGGGATGCCCGAGGTGCTCCTGACGTGCGACGCCACGAACCCCGCGTCCCGTCGGGTCATCGAACGGAACGGCGGCCGGTACGAGCGGAGCGTCGTCACCCCGGACGGCCAGACCCTGCTGCGCTTCTGGATCCGCACCGGCGCCCACCGCGCGCCGGATGTCGACACGACCGAGATCGTCGGCGGTCCCGAAGCACTGACCGTCGGGCTGCACGAGCACGACCCGGCCTGGGCGGAGCGTTTCGCGACGCACCGGGACCGCATCACGACCGCGCTCGCCGGGCAGCACGTCGCGGTCGAGCACATCGGGTCGACGGCGGTGCCCGGGCTCGCCGCCAAACCGATCGTCGACGTCGCGGTCGCCGTACCGGACGTCACCGACGAGGCCGCGTACCTGGAGCCGCTCCTGGCAGCCGGCTACGAGCTGCGCGTCCGCGAGCCCGGGCACCGGCTCGTCCGGACCCCGGAGCGGGACGCGCACGTCCACGTGTACGAGCACGGCGCACCGGCCCTCGACGCGTACCTGCTGCTCCGGGACCACCTCCGCCGGGACGCCGCGGACCGCCAGCGGTACGAGGACGTCAAGCGGGCGCTGATGATCCGGAGCTGGGACGACATGAACGCGTACGCCGACGCCAAGACCGAGGTGATCGAGGCGATCAAGGACCGCGCGCGCCGCGCCGCCGACTGATCCGGCTTGCACTGGTCGGGCCGGGGCTGGCGGTGGTCGCGACCGACGGTCGCGACCACCGGGTGCCGGCGTGACCCGAACACGTTCCCCGGCACCTGAAGCGCCTCGGGGACCTGATCCTCCGCCGCGGCGCTGCCTGCACCGAGGATGCTCTGGCGGACCCGTCGCGGTCAAGCCCGCGGACCGGTCGTCGCGTCCAGCGGACCACCGGCGGTCGTGTCGGCGCCCAACGACGGACGGGAGGATCGTGGCGGGCCCGCCACGATCCTCCCGTCCGTCCGTCCCGTGTCGGGTCAGGTCGGGTCGGGTCGGGTCGGGTCGCGAGCCGACCACCGGACGGCGGGAGGGCGCCGACCCGCTCACGCGGACCGACGCCCTCCCGTGCTCACTCGACGCTCACCGTGGCGCTCGCCGAGGCGCTCGACCGCCGGCCGCAGCCGGCGGAGCTCAGCCGATCGACACCGCGGTCCAGGAGACCGGCGGCAGCTCGATGGTGATCGTGTCGCCGTCGCGACGGACCGTGTCGTTCGTCCGCAGCCCGACGCGCTCGCGGTTCCCGAGGTCGTTGACGGCGTGCACGTCGTCGTCCCAGACGCCCTCGGCACGGACGTCACCGTCGACCTGCAGGCCGGCCAGGTCGATCGTGACCGTGGTGGTCTCGGTCTGGTGGCGGTTCACGAGGAACACCGCCGCCTTGCCGTCCTCGACCGTGGCGGCCGAGTCGACGACCGGGACCTCGCCGTACTTGCCGCCGTCGACGGTGTCACCGGAGGCCTTGACCTGCAGCGACGTGCCGTTCGCCAGGCGCGACGTGAGCGAGAACGGGAAGAACGTGGTCTGGCGCCAGGCCGGCCCGCCGGGCTCGGTCATGATCGGGCCGATCACGTTGACGAGCTGCGCGATGCTCGCCGACGCGACGCGGTCGGCGTGTCGGAGCAGCGTGATGAGGAGGCCGCCGACGACGACCGCGTCCGCGACGGTGTAGACGTCCTCGAGGAGGCGCGGCGCGACCGGCCAGTCCTGCAGCTCGAACGTCTTCTGCTGCTCGTTCCACTTGCTGAGCGACCAGACGTTCCATTCGTCGAACGAGATGTCGATCCGCTTGTCGGACTTCTTGTGCGCCTTGACGTGGTCGGCCGCGGTCGTCACGGTGTCGATGAAGTGGTCCATGTTCACGCCGGAGGCCAGGAACGAGGACAGGTCGCCCTCTTCCTCGTAGTAGGCGTGGGCGGAGATGTAGTCGACATCGTCGTAGGCGTGTTCGAGGACCGTGCGCTCCCACTCGCCGAAGGTGGGCATCGAGGCACCGGACGATCCGCAGGCCACGAGCTCGAGGTCGGGCTGGATCTGGCGCATCGCCTTGGCGGTCATCGCGGCGAGCTTGCCGTAGTCCTCGGCGTTCTTGTGACCGAGCTGCCACGGGCCGTCCATCTCGTTGCCGAGGCACCACATCTTGATGGCGAAGGGCTCCTGGCGGCCGTTCGAGCGGCGGTACTCGCTGAGGGCGGTACCGGCGTCGATGTTCGCGTACTCGAGGAGCTCGATGGCCTCCTGCGTGCCGCGGGTGCCGAGGTTCACGGCGAGCATGAGCTCGGAGCCGACGGCGTCGAGCCAGTGCTGGAACTCGTGCAGGCCGACCTCGTTCGTCTCGGTCGAGTGCCACGCGAGGTCGAGGCGGCGGGGGCGCTGCTCGACCGGGCCGACACCGTCCTCCCACTTGTAGCCCGAGACGAAGTTGCCGCCCGGGTAGCGGATGGCGGAGACGCCGAGCTCCTTGACGAGCTCGACGACGTCCTTCCGGAAGCCGTGCTCGTCGGCGGTCTCGTGCGCCGGCTCGTGGATGCCGTCGTAGACGTGGCGTCCGAGGTGCTCGACGAACCCGCCGAACAGGCGACGGCGCACCGGCCCCACGGTGAACGCGCTGTCGAGGACGAGGTGTGTGCGGGGCATGGATCTCCTTCGATCTGCTGGCGGCGGCGGTGCCGTGTGCGGTTCGTGCGTCGTGCTGCAGGTGGACGTGCGCAGCCCGACACGAAAGTGAGCGCTCACGTCCTTCGGCAACGCTAGCGGGTTCCGGCGCCGTGCGGAAGCGGGGAGGCGCCCTCGTCGTGACGTTCACGGAAGGGGTGGCGGGGCTCCCCGAGCACCACTAGTGTGAGCGCTCACGGAGCACCGACCCTGCTCCGACTCGGCCTGTCCCGATGGAGTGATGCCATGCCGATCCGATCCGTTGTCCCCACCCCGCAGTCCCGCGGCGGTGCCTTCACCCGGCGGAGCCTGCTCGCCGGAGCAGCCGCCGGAGCCGCGGTCCTGCCCCTCGCAGCGTGTTCCAGCCCGCTCGCCGCCGGTGTCGCCGGCGCTCCCCTCAACCCCGAGACGCTCGTCTTCTGGAACCTGTTCGGCGGCGGCGACGGCCTCCGCATGCAGGCGATGGAGGCGGGCTACGCCAAGCAGCACGGCGGCTCGTCGTCCCTGCAGGCGACCACGTTCGCCTGGGGCAACCCGTACTACTCGAAGGTCACACTGGCGACCGTCGGGAACAAGCCACCGGACGTCGCCATCGCGCACCTGACCCGGGCGAAGCCGCTCTGGGACGGGGACCTGCTCGACCCGATCTCCGCGGACGACCTGGCCAGCGTCGGCCTGAGCGCGAGCGACTTCAACCAGAAGGCGTGGACGGCGCAGAAGACCGACGGCAAGAACATCTGCATCCCGCTCGACACGCACCCCTTCGTCCTTTTCTACAACGTTGACGTGTGCCAGAAGGCGGGCCTGATCGACTCGGACGGCAAGCTCAAGGACCTGAACGGGCTCGAGAACTTCGAGGCCGCGCTCGCCGCGGTCGCGAAGGTCACCGGCGGCACCGCGCTGAACGTCGCGAACGTCAGCGAGGTCGCGACCCCGTGGCGCTTCTTCTGGACGATGTACAACCAGATCAACGGCGCGACGCCGTTCATCAGCGACGGCGGCGCGAAGCTCACCGTCAACGAGGACGCCTACATGAAGGTCACCGACATGACCCAGAAGTGGGTGAAGAACGGCTGGCTGAACAAGGGCCTCGACTACGCCACCGCCCAGACACTGATGTTCACGGGCAAGGCGGGCTTCTTCATGCAGGGCGAGTGGGAGATCAGCACCGCCCAGTCGATCAAGGGCCTGAAGTTCGGCATGGTGCCCGTACCGCAGCTGTACGACGAGCCGGCCACCCAGGCGGACTCGCACACGTTCATCCTGCCACGCAAGGACCGCACGCCCGAGCAGCGCAAGGCCCACATGCTGTTCATCAAGCAGATGCTCGAGCAGAGCCTGACGTGGGCGCAGGGCGGGCACGTGCCGGCCTACATGCCGACGTTCGACAGCACGGCGTTCAAGGAGCTCACACCGCAGTCGAACTACGCGTCGGCCGCCGAGACCGCCGTCTTCGACGACCCCGCCTGGTACGGCGGCTCCGGGTCCACCTTCGAGAACACCGTCGGGGCGCAGCTCGCCCTGGTGCAGCAGGGCAGCAGTTCACCGGCCCAGGCGCTCTCGGCGATCAAGGACCAGCTGTCCACGTACCTCAACACCCCGAGCCCGCTGTGATCCGGCGCGCGACCCCTTCGATCCACGTGGACCCCGCACGAGAGGCACGATGACGTGACCGCTGCACCAGTTCTCACCCGACCCACGGACGCCAGGGCCGTCACCGGCCGCTCGCGTCCCCGCGTCAACGCCATGAGCCGTGGTCAGGGACGCTCCGGCTGGCTCTTCCTCGCCCCCTTCGGCCTGTTCTACCTGGCCTTCCTGCTCGGCCCGACGGTGTGGATGCTCGTCACGAGCTTCTTCAACACCTCGACCGTCCGCACCGGACTCGGCAGCTTCGCCGGGTTCGCGAACTACGCCGAGATGCTCGGACGCGCCGACTTCTGGTCGTCGCTCTGGCACACCCTGCAGTTCACGCTCTACACGACCCCGCCGCTCGTCATCCTGGCGTTCGTGTTCGCCGTGCTGACCAACCGGATGAACCGCGGGCAGTGGTTCTTCCGCCTGGCGTTCTTCCTGCCGTTCATCCTGCCGTCGGCGACGATCTCGCTGATCTGGGTGTTCATCTTCACCCCGGCCACCGGCCTGTTCGCCTCGGTCCAGCAGGCGATCGGCCTGACCCCCGGCGCGGGCGTCCTGGCGAGCCCGAACACCGCCATGATCGGCGTCGCGATCGCCACGGTCTGGTGGACGCTCGGGTTCAACTTCGTGCTGTACCTGGCCGGGCTGCAGGAGATCCCCCGCGAGCTCTACGAGGCCGCAGCCGTCGACGGGGCGTCGAGCTGGCAGCAGATCAAGTCGATCACGCTGCCGCTGCTCGCCCGCACCACGACGCTCGTCATCCTGCTGCAGATCATCGCGAGCCTGAAGATCTTCGACCAGGTGTACCTGATGACGAACGGCGGCCCGGGCATCTCGACCCAGGTCTCGCTGCAGCTCATCACCGGCGTCGGCTTCACGGACAACCGCCTCGGTGCGGCGTCCGCGGCCTCGGTGCTCCTGTTCATCGTGATCGTCGCGATCGCGGTCATCCGGCAGCTCGTCGAGCGCGCTGCCGCCAAGCGAGAGATCGGTGCCTGACATGACCGCCACCGAGAGCATCACCACCGGCCGCCGGCGCGTCCGCACGGGCGTCTCGGCCGCAGCTCCCGCGAACGCCGCGAAGATCGGCGTCTCCGGCAAGGGCTTCAACATCACGGCCGCGATCATCCTGACCGTGTTCGCGATCATCTGGCTCATCCCGAGCCTGTTCGCCCTGAAGACGTCGCTGTCCGACAACGGCGTCGCAGCCCTGGGCGCGAACGCGATCCTGTCGAACTGGAACCCGACGCTGCACTCCTACGCGTCGCTGTTCCAGGCCGGCGACATCTGGAACTGGTACCTGGCGAGCGGCATCACGAGCCTGCTCACCACGGCCCTCACGGTGCTGTTCGCCTCGATGGCGGCGTTCGCACTGTCCCGGCTGGCCTTCCGCGGGCGGAACGTCGCGTTCCTGCTCATCATCCTGGGCATCATGATCCCGACGCAGGTCCTGATCATCCCGATCTTCCAGGAGCTCAACGCCGTCAACCTGCTGAACACCTACTGGTCGGTGATCTTCCCGCAGGTGCCCGCCGTGATCGCGGTGTTCATCTTCAAGCAGTTCTTCGACGGCATCCCGAAGGAGCTCGAGGAGGCCGCGCGCATCGACGGCGCCGGCATGTGGAAGATCTACTGGTCGGTCATCCTGCCCCTGTCGCGTCCGGTCATCGCCGCGGTGGCGATCCTGACGTTCGTCGGGGTGTGGAACAACCTGCTGCTGCCCCTGTTCGTGCTGTCGAACCCGGACCTCATGACGATCCCGGTCGGACTCGCCACGGTCCAGGGCAGCTTCGGCCAGCGGTACGCCGACATCCAGGCCGGGGCGATCCTGGCGGCCCTGCCGCTGATCATCCTGTACCTGGTCTTCCAGCGGCAGATCGTCGAGGGTGTGACCGGCTCCGGTCTCAAGGGCTGACGCCACCCCACGACGGACGGGAGGCGCGGTGCCGGCTGGCACCGCGCCTCCCGTCCGTCCCGGCGCGACCCCGCGCCCACGCTCGCCGGTCGCCGATCCGCGCGTCGGAAGCCGATCCGCGCGTGGGAGGCAGATCCGCGCAAAGGAGACCCGGAGGAACGGCGTTCCGTGCGCGGAACGTCCTCCTACCGCGAGTGCGATGGGAAGGAACGTCCGCGTCGGAGACGACTCAGAGCGGATCGAGGCGGGTCCGGAGGAGACAGAACTCGTTGCCCTCGGGGTCCTGGAGCACGTGCCACGACTCCTCCCCGGTCTGCCCGACGTCGGCCGGGCGCGCGCCGAGGGCCAGCAGTCGCTCGAGTTCGGCGTCCTGGTCCTGGTCGACCGGTGAGACGTCGAGGTGCAGGCGGAGCGGCTGGTGCTTCGGCTGCGGGTTCCTCGACAGGATGATCGTGGGGGTCGCCCCGCCGAAGCCGGACGCCGGGCCGATCTCGATGCCGTCCTCGTCCTTGCCGAGTTCGACGTAGTCCAGGACGGCGCACCAGAAGCGCGACAGCACCTCGGGGTCGTCGCAGTTCAGCACGAGTTCGCTCAGTCGGACGCTCATGCCCGCACGCTACCCGGCCGGGGTCAGGCGGGGACGGCCGGGCTCACGCGGGGACGGCCTGCCGGCGTCGTGCTTCCAGAACCCGGAGAACGTGATCCGGGACTTCGGGACCCCCGCGCGGTGCAGGTGCCGGCGCCCCTCGGTTGCGAGCCGGGACTCCCCCACGACGAAGGCGTACACCCGGTCGTCGCACGGCACGTGCCGCTGGAGCTCGGCGAGCGCGGCACGACCGGGGACCTCGTGCGGGTCGAGGTGCTCACGGACGATCCAGGTGATGTCGACGCCGGCCGGGGCGTCGAGCACGCGGACGTCGGCGGCCGTCGGGACCTCCTGCACGATGCGGCCGACGGTGTCCCGTGGCAGGGACGCGGCGATGCCGACGACCGCAGGCAGCCCGGTCTCCTCGGCGGCGACCAGGACCTGGCTGACGTCGTCCGGGCAGTCGAAGATGCGCCCCTGGTCGAGCATCGCGAGCTCGTCGCCGGGTCGGGCCGCGCACGCCCAGATCGCGGCACGACCCTCGAGCGCGCCGTCGGCGTCGGCGTGCACGACGAAGTCGACGTCGAGCTCGGCGGTGCCGTCCGGCAGCCGTCGGAAGCCCGCGACGGTGTAGTTCGCCAGGTGTGGTCGGGTGTCCTGCGGGATGGCGAGGTACTGCGGGTACCAGCGGTTGCCGTCGATCTCGGGCAGCGTGAGGTGCTGCTGGTGCGGGAGCGGCAGGAACAGGCGGAACCAGTGGTCGTACCCGGCGAAGGGGAACTCGTGCATGTCGTCCCCGGTGACCGTGACCCGGTGCATCGACGGCGTGACCCGGGCTGAGCGGAGCACGCGGGCACGGAAGAGCCGGGGGTTCTCGGGCATGAGCCGCGGGATCTTCGCCATGAGGCAAGGCTAACCTAATATGGTCCGCGTGCCATCCCCCGATCTCGTCGTGACCTCCGCGCGACCGCCCGCTCCGCCGAGCGCCACGGGCGTCCACCGCACCGCGGTCCGCCGTCGGACGACCGTCGTGCTCGGCCTGGTCGCGGTCCTCGCACTCGCCGCCGTCGCCAGCATGCTGTTCGGCAGCAACCGCCTGGGCGTGGACCAGGTGCTTGCGGGCCTGACGCGCTCGGGATCCGGGACGACCGAGGCCGTGGTGTGGGGCTCACGCATCCCCCGAACGCTCATCGGCGCCGCGGTCGGCGCAGCCCTCGGCATCGCGGGCCTGCTCATGCAGGGGCACACGCGGAACCCCCTCGCCGACCCGGGCCTGTTCGGCGTCTCGTCGGGAGCCGGACTCGCGGTCGTCCTCGGCGTCTACGTGTTCGGCGTCACGAGCACCGGCGCGACGGTGTGGTTCGCCCTGGCCGGCGCGGTGGTCGCGAGCGTCGTGGTGTTCTCGGTGACGATCGCCGGCAGCGGGACGGCCAGCCCGGTGCCCCTCGCCCTGGCCGGCGCCGCGGTCTCGGCGTTGCTCGGCGCGGTCACGTCCTTCATCGTCCTGACGGACCAGCAGTCTCTCGACGCGTACCGGCTCTGGGTGGTCGGCTCCCTGGCGGCACGGCAGCTCGACGTGCTGACGGCCGCGGCACCGTTCCTGCTCGTCGGGCTGGCGCTCGCGATCTGGAACGTCCGGTCGCTCGACGCGCTCGGCCTCGGCGCGGAGCTCGCGCGCGGCCTGGGTGAGAACGTCCTCGTCGCCCGGCTCGTGGGCCTCGGCGGCATCACCCTGCTCGCCGCCGGCGCGACCGCGGCCGCCGGTCCGATCGGGTTCGTCGGACTCACGGTGCCGCACGTCGCCCGTGCCCTCGTCGGGACCGGGCACCGGTGGACCCTGCCCGTCTCGGCCCTCGTCGGCGCGTCGCTCGTGCTCGTCGCGGACGTCGTCGGGCGGCTCGTCGGCGGGTTCTCCGAGGTCGAGGTCGGCATCGTCCTCGCGGTCATCGGCGGCCCGGTCTTCGTCGCCGTCGCCCGCCGCCGATCGCTGGTGTCCCTGTGAGCGCCGCCGCACCGCGCAGCGCCGCAGCACCCCGCAGCACCGCCGCCCCGGTCCGCCGCGGCGTCCGTGTCGGCCCCGTCGGCCTGGCCTGGCGCCCGCGGGTGCTCGGGTACACGGTCGCCGCGCTCGCCCTCGCCGTCGTGCTCGTCGTCCTCGGCGTCGCGGTCGGCAGCACCTGGATCGCACCGGGCACCGTCGTCCGCGCCCTGTTCGGCGTCGAGGACGGCCCGGAGGGCTTCATCGTCACGACGCTCCGACTCCCCCGGGTGCTGGTCGGCGCGCTCGTCGGGCTCGTCCTCGGCGTCGCGGGCGCCTTGACCCAGACCGTCACGCGCAACCCGCTCGGCACGCCGGACATCATCGGCGTCACCTCCGGCGCGAGCGTCGGTGCGGTGGCGGCCATCGTCCTCGGCGGCGGCTCGTACTCGGTGTCGAGCGTCGTCACCAGCGGCGGCATCCCGGTCGCCGCGACGATCGGCGCCCTCGTCGCGGCCGCCGCCGTGTACGGCTTCGGGTGGCGCGGCGGTGTGCAGAGCTACCGGCTCGTGCTCGTCGGCATCGGCGTCAGCGCGACCCTCGACGCGATGACGAGCTACCTGCTCGTCCGCGCGAAGATCACCGTGGCGACCGCCGCCTCGCAGTGGCTCGTGGGCAGCCTGTCGAGCACGTCCTGGTCGTCCGTGTGGCCCCTGCTCGTGGTGGCCGCCCTCGCCGTCCCCCTGGCCCTCGCGACGAGTGCGGCGCTCGGCATCGGGCAGCTCGGTGACGAGGTCGCGACGGGCGTCGGCCTCGGGGTGCAGCGGCACCGGCTGCTCGTCATCGCGCTGGCCGTGGTCCTGACCGCCGCCGCCGTCGCCGCCGCGGGACCCGTCGGGTTCGTCGCGTTCGTCGTGCCGCAGGTCGCGCTGCGGCTCGCCGGGACGAACCGGCCGCCGCTGCTGCTCGCCGGCGCCCTCGGGGCCGTGCTCGTGCTCGGTGCCGACCTGCTCGCCCGGTCCGCCTTCCCCTGGCAGGTCCCCGTCGGCATCGTCACGACCGTCGTCGGCGCCCCATACCTGATCTGGCTCCTCGTCCGGCACCGCAAGGAGATGTCCCGATGACCGCACGCACCGCACCCGCGACCACCGCAGACACCACGGCAGCGACGGCCGCCACGTCCGCCACCACGGACGCAGCCGCGACCACCTCGACGACGCCGGCCGACGGACCGACCCGCACCGCGCCTCCAGTCGGAGTGCCCGTGCTGCAGGCCCGCGGCCTGTCCGTCGGCTACGACCGCGAACCGGTGCTCCGCGACCTGGACCTGCGCATCGAACGCGGCACCGTGACGACCTTCCTCGGAGCGAACGGCTGCGGGAAGTCGACCCTGCTGAAGGCCTTCGGCCGGGTGCTGCGGCCGCAGGCCGGCGAGATCCTGCTCGACGGCACCCCGATCCGACGCGAGCCGAACCGTGCGGTCGCGCGGAAGCTCGCGATCCTGCCCCAGACCCCCGTGGCCCCGGCCGGCACGAGCGTGCTCGACCTCGTGATGCGGGGCCGGAGCCCGCACCAGTCCTGGGCCCGCCCCTGGACCGCCGAGGACGCCGACGTCGCCGAGCAGGCCATCGCCGCGACCGGGCTGACCGAGGTGGCGCACCGCGACGTGGCGAGCCTGTCCGGCGGGCAGCGCCAGCGGGCGTGGATCGCGCTCGTGGTCGCGCAGCAGGCCGAGACGCTCCTGCTCGACGAACCGACGACGTACCTCGACCTCGCGCACCAGCTCGACGTCCTGCGGCTCGTGCGACGGCTCAACCGGGAGCAGGGCTCCACCGTCGTGATGGTCCTGCACGACCTGTCGCTCGCCGCGAGGTACTCCGACCGGCTCGTGGTGCTGCACGACGGCGGGGTCGTCGCGGACGGCACCCCGCACGAGGTCCTGACGCCCGAAGTGCTCGAGCGGGCCTTCGGTCTGCACGCCCGCGTCGTCCCCGACCCGGTGACCGGCGCCCCGATGATCGTCCCCGAGGCGGACGAGCAGGACTGAACCGGACGAGCAGGACCGGCCTGAACCAGCAGGGGCTGGCAGGCCGTACAGACTTAGGTTAGGCTCTCCTAACGTGAAGATCCCCCGCCGCGGCTCCCTGCGCGCCGCCCTCGTGACCTCCGTGGCCCTCTCGGCCCTCCTGCTCGCCGGCTGCACCGGCTCGAACGGCTCCGGCCGCTCCGGCGACGGCAGCGCCGCCGGCTCCGGCTCGAGCGCCGCCGCGAAGGGACCCTGGTCGTACGAGGACGCCACCGGGAAGACCGTCAAGCTCGACAGCACCCCGAAGCGCGTCGTGGTCCTCAACGACATCGCCATCTCGTTCATCGAGTACGGCCTCCGCCCGGTCGGCACCTTCGGGCAGCTCACCATGGCGAAGGACCAGCGCTTCGAGGGCCTGGACACCAAGGGCATCGCGCAGCTCGGCACCGGCTACGGCGACATCGACCTCGAGCAGCTCGCGGCACTCAAGCCGGACCTCGTCGTCACGTCGGTCTACCCCACCGACGACAAGGGCACGCTCGACACCACGCAGCCGGGCTACGGCTTCAAGGACAAGGAACAGCAGCAGCAGGTCGAGGCCATCGCGCCCGTCGTCCAGGTCGAGTGGGGCGGGAAGGGCGAGGACGTCATCGAGAAGATCGCCGACCTCGCCGAGTCGCTCGGTGCCCCGGAGTCGACGGTCGAGACCGCCGAGGACCGCTTCGACAAGGCCGAGGACGAGCTCGAGAAGGCCGCGAAGGCGAGCGACGTCTCGGTCGTCTCGATGTACGCGGACGGCGACGGCGCGTACGTCACGCGACCCTCCGACGAGCCCACGCTGCAGATGTACTCGTCGTTCGGCGTCGACTTCGTGACCCCGAAGCCGAAGGGCTTCTACTGGGGCATCTACTCGTGGGAGAACGCCGGCCAGATCTCCGGTGACGTGATCCTGCTGTCGCAGCAGGGCTACCAGGTGTCCGACCTCGAGAAGCAGCCGACGTTCGCCGACAACGCGGCCCTGCAGGCCGGCCAGGTGCACAGCTGGACCTTCCCGGCCCTCGACTACGCGTCGCAGGCCGACTACATGACGAAGCTCGCGGGCTGGCTGGGCGAGAGCAAGAAGGTCTCGTAGACCCCACCACCCCACGGACGGGAGGCGCGGTGCCGGCTGGCACCGCGCCTCCCGTCCGTTCCCGGTCGCGTCCGGACGCGACCCGTCCCTGCCCGCCGTCGTCTCGTCCCCGTCCCCGTCCCGTCCCGTCCCGTCGATGGAGCAGAAGCCGTCGGGTGTCCGGTGACGACCCGACGTCTGCTGCTCCATCGATGTCGGACGGCGGAGGTCAGCCGACGGGCAGGGCGGCGTTGACGGCGGTCTGCGCCTGCCGCCACACGGCTGCGCGGGACCCGGCGTACGTGCCGCCCTGCCCGTTCGCGGAGTGCCGCAGGTTCGCCTGGCCACCATCGGTGTTGCCCTGCCAGTACGCCGTGACCGCCCGCTCGCTGCCCCCGACGAGCCAGATCTGGTCCGCCGAGTCGGTCGTGCCCGTCTTGCCGAACAGGGTCGTGCCGTCCGGCGTCTGCCCGCCGCTCGCGGTGCCGCCGCGGAACGCGCCCTGCATCACCTGGAAGGCCGTCCGGGCGACCGAGGCGGAGACCGCCCGGGTGCACGCGGCGGGCTGTCCACCGAGCTGCGTGCCGTCGCGGCCGGTCACCTGGTCGATGACGACCGGCGCGCAGTACACGCCGCCGTTCGCGATCCCGGCGTACGCGGCCGCCATCGTCAGCGGCGCGATGCTCGTCGTCCCGAGCACCGCGGCGGGGTTCGCGGGGAGCTCGCCGCCCGTCGCCGGGTGCACGCCGAGGCGGGCGGCGGTGTCGCGGATGTCGCACAGGTCGAGCCTCGACGCCATGTCCGCGTAGGCGGCGTTCACCGACTGCGCCGTCGCTGCCCGCACCGAGTACGGCCCGGTCTGGCCCGCCGAGTCGTTCTTCGGGTTCCACGCCTTCGTCGTGACGCGCTCCCCGCACTGCGTCCAGACGCTGCGGGCCGTGCGGGTGCCGTCGACCACGGCGTCGGGGCTGCGGCCGGACTCGAGCCACTGCAGGAGCGTGAACATCTTGTACGTCGACCCGACCTGGAACCCCTTCGAGCCGCCGTTCGACTCGTCGGTCGCGTAGTTCAGCGAGGTCGCGGTCGGCGGTGCCGCGGACGACCGGTCGTAGTCGGTGTTCTGCGCCATGGTGAGCACGCGCCCGGTGCCGGCCTCGACGGTGTCGAGCGTCGCGCCGAGGGCGAACCGGGTCTCCCCCGCGCGGTCGTACCGATCGAGCAGGTCCTTCTGCTGCGTGTTCAGGTCGAGGTCGAGCGTCGTCTGGACCCGGTAGCCGCCGGTGCGCCAGGCCTGCTCCCGCGCGGCGGTGTCGGCGCCGAGCTGCGGGAGGGACTGCGCCACCTGCACGGCGTACGCGCAGAAGAACTCCGCGCCGCGGACGGCCGACTCGCACCCCTGCCTCGGTGCCGTCAGGCGGACGTAGTCAGCGGGGGTGGATGCCAACGCGGCCTGCAGGTCGGCGTCGCTGAGGTGCCCCTGCTGGTGCATCGAGCGGAGGATGACGTCTCGGCGCGCCTGGTTGTCGGGGTGGTGCTCCGGCGAGGAGAGGTCGCGTGCGTCCGGCCACTGCACGATCGCGATGAGCGACGCCGCCTCGGCCGGGGACAGGTCGCCGGCGTCCTTGCCGTAGTACCGCTGCGAGGCCGCCTGCACGCCGTAGGTCTGGTCGCCGAAGTACGCGATGTTCAGGTAGGCGGCAAGGATCTCGTCCTTCGAGTACTCCTTCGCGAGCCCGATCGCGAGCTTCACCTCGGCGAGCTTCCGGTCGAGCGAACGCTTCGTCGCCTCGGCGGTCGCGGCCTCGCGCTCCTGCTCGGTCGGCAGCTCGCTCGCCCGCTGGATCTTGATGTTCCGGACGAGCTGCATCGTCAGGGTCGACCCGCCCGTCCCGCCGTCCCCGCCCGACGCGACGACGCTGACGAGCGAGCGCACGAGACTCGTCGGGTCGACGCCGCCGGTCTCCCGGAAGCGCTTGTCCTCGCCGTCGATCGCGGCGTGCTCGAGCGTGTCGCTGATCTGGTCCAGCGCGAGCTCCTGGCGGTTCTGGTCCCACACGTCCGCGAGGTGCACCGGCTGCCCGCCCTGGTACGCCCAGACCTCGTTCCGGGTCGGCAGGTCGCCGATCTCGATGTACTCCGGCATCGAGTCGAACAGGTCGATCGCCGAGGTCGTCCCCACCCCCGCGACCGCCAGCACGGGCGTGACCCCGATCCCCACCAGCAGCCCGGCGAGCACGCTGCCGCCCACGAAGCCGGCAGCGGCCCCCGTCACCCGTCGTCCGGTCATGATTCCCCCTCGTCGATCGATGGCGTCCGGGGGGTGACCCTCCCAGCGCTGTTCGGACGTCCGCCCGGGTTTCCCGGGGTGACACCGGCACGCGCGCTGGGAAAGGACCGAGTCGGTACGGATCGTTACCCCGAGGGGCTCGTCGTGACCCCGTCGTGACCGACGGCGGGTGTCAGCCGAGGTGCGCGATCGCGATCCGCGTGGCCTCGGCGACGAGCGCGTCCGAGGGCTCGGCGTCCGCCGCGCCGTGCGCCGTCATCACGACGAGCACGATCGGGTCCCGTCACGGCGGGGTCACGACCGCGACGTCGTTCCGCACGCCGTAGGACGCGGTCCCGGTCTTGTCCGCCACGGTCCAGGACGGGTCGACGCCGGCGCGGATCGTCGACGCCCCGGTCGTCGTGCCGAGCATCGAGTCGCGGAGCAGCGATCGGTCGTCGGCGTCGAGCGCGTCCCCGAGCAGCACGGCGCGGAGGTCCGCGGCGGACTGCGCCGCGGTCGTGGTGTCACGACGGTCCCCCGGAACGGCGGTGTTGAGGTCCGGTTCGGTGCGCGAGACGTCCGTCGTCGTGTCACCGAGGCCGCGCAGCCACCGCGTCACCCCGGCGACGCCGCCGACCCGCTCGACGAGCAGGTTCGCCGCGGTGTTGTCGCTCTGCCGGATGGCCGCGTCGACGAGCTGCCGCACGGTCAGGCCGGTGTCGACGGCCGGGGTCGTCACCGGGGCGTGGGACAGCAGGTCGCCGCGGTCGTAGTGCACGACCTCGTCGAGGTCCGCCGGGGACGAGGCGGCGAGCACCGCGGCGGCGATCTGCACCTTGTTCGTCGAGGCGAAGGCGAACCGCTCGTCCGCGCGGTACCCGAGCGACCGGCCGGTGCCGGTGTCCACGGCGACGACCCCGACCCGGGCACCGTCCCGACGCTCGAGGTCCGCGAACGCCTGCCGGGTCGTGCCGTCGATGATCGGCACCGTCGCCGTCGGCACGGTGGCGGTCGGCACGGCGGACGGTGTCGGGGTGGGTGCCGCAGCGGGCGTGGCGGACCCGGCCGGCGACCCCGACCCGCCCGGGCCCCCGCCCGCGGTGCACCCCGTCAGCAGCACCGCCGTCAGCGCCACCACCCCGACCGCCGCCGCCCGCGCGCCGGCCTTCCGCACGCCCGTCGTCCGCGCGTCCGTCGTCCTCGTCGCTCCCACGCGTCGGAGCCTGCCGCACCCGGCCGACGCAGCGCTGGGAACGGTCCGGCTGCGGCTCAGGCCGGCCGGCTGAACAGGTTGACGAGGTTCCCCTCCGGGTCCCGGAACAGGGTCGAGCGGTTGCCCCACGGCATCGTCGTCGGCGGCAGCACGACCTCGCCGAGCACGCCGGACCCCTGCAGCCGGTCGAACGCCGCGTCGACGTCCGGGACCGAGAACTCCACGACGAGCCCCGGGTTCGGCCCGGGCACCGGCGCCCCCGCACCGAGCCCCGCGACGGTCTCCGGCGCCGCGAGCGCGAGCACGAGCCCGCCGGCACGGACCTCGGCGAAGACCGGCGCCGGTCCGTGTGCGGTGGTGCCGGTGACCGCCTCGTAGAAGGCGGTCGTGCCCGCCAGGTCGGCGGTGATGATCCTGATCGACGTGAACTCCACGCTGTCCTCTCCGGGCGGCCTGCGGTGACCGCCCGGCACCAGGTTCACGCAGCCCCGCGACAGCGTCCTGTCGGTGTTCCGCCGGATGCGCTCAGTCCGCGAGCACGGACCGGAGCACCCCGTGCGGGATGTCGAGCTCCTCGAACCGCACGGCCCGCCGTGGCACACGCTCGTCCGTCGACTCGACCCCGAGCACGCGGTCGCCGCGGAAGGCGCGGACCCCGTCGCGCAGCCGGCACCACGCAACGAGGTACCAGTCCTCGCCCTTGCCGACGTACCCGAGCGGCTCGACCGCCCGGTCGGTCTCGTTCCCCTGCGCGTCCCGGTACCGCAGCCGGACGACCCGGCCGCCGGCCAGGGCGGGCAGGAGCGCGGTCGGTCCCGGCACCCGGTCACCGGTCTCGAGCAGGTGCACCCGTCGGGCGAGCGAGGCGCTGCGCCGTGCGTCGTCCTCCGCCAGGACCGCCCGCACCTTCTGCGCGGCACTGCGCGCGGCGTCGCGGAACGGGCTCGTCGCGAGGGCCCCGAGGCCGACGGCGACGGCGAGCGCCTCCTCCGCGGTCAGCCCGAGCGGCGGCAGCGTCGCGCGGGCGTCGAGCGTGTAGCCGCCGGTCCGGCCGGGTTCCGCCCAGATCGGCACGCCCGCCTCCTGCAGGGAGCGCAGGTCGCGCTCGACGGTCCGTGCGCTCACGCCGTACCGCGCAGCGAGCGTCCGCGCGCTCCGCAGCGCGGGCGCGGCCGCGCGCAGCTCCTCGACGAGCGCGTAGAGACGATCGGTGCGGTTCACGACGCGACCACAGTACGGCCTGGAGGCGCGTGGCGGGCCCGCCCCGTGCCTCCCGTCCGACCGCCGGTCCGACGTGCACCGCGCGCGACCCGCGCGCCGCCGTCCCGCTCGTCGTCTCAGGGTCGGGGGACGAAACTGGGCAAGCCCTCGGAGTCGTTGCACCGAGTGCATCGATGCACCTAGTGTTCAAACCCGTGACCATCTCGACCGACCGCCGTGCCGCCCTCAAGGCGAAGCACCGTGCGGCGATCCTGCAGGCCGCACGCGACCTGGTCGACGAGCAGGGTGGACGCGGGTTCAGCGTCGACGACCTCGCCGCCCGGGCGGACATCGCCCGGCGCACCGTGTTCAACCACTTCGCCTCGTTGGACGAGGTCCTGCTCGCGGTGTGCGAGCAGGAACTGTCGGTGATCATCGACCGGTTCCTGGCGGACATGGCGCGCACGCCGATCGGCGACGGCAGCCGGGCCTCGATGTTCGACGAGCTCGAGTCCGCCGCGCGCGGTGCCGACCTCGCCCCCGCGATCGCCGGGATGTACAACATCCTGGGCGACCCCGGGAAAGAGGACCCGAAGGCCGCGGTGCTCACGCAGACCGCGTTCGGCCGGGTCACCGAGCGCCTGCGCGACGAGGTCGCAAGGCGGCACCCCGGCGCGGACGTCCTCGACACCGCCCTGCTCGTCGACTCCCTGATGAGCGGCATCGTCGTGATCGCCGAGCACTGGCTCGTCCACCACGGCCCCGAGCTCACCCCGGCGACCCTGCGCGCCTGGGACGAGCTGCTGAGCCGCCTCGTGCACAGCGTCCGCTCCGGCTACATGCCGGCGCACTGACACCTCCCTCCCCCGGGGTCCACCGGCGCACCCCGAACCGCAACAGCACCTGACACGAAAGGACGGGGCAGCCGCATGGCCGGTCTCCTCTACCGTCTCGGACGGTTCTCCGCACGACGGCACTGGCTGGTGATCATCGCCTGGATCGTCATCATGGGCATCGCCGGGCTCACCTTCAGCCTGTTCCAGGGGTCGATCTCGTCGTCGATCACGATCCCGAACACCAAGACGAGCCAGGTGCAGGACGAGCTCGCCGACAAGTTCCCGTCGGCGAACGGCGGCAACGGGACGATCGTGTTCCAGACCACCGACGGCAAGGCCTTCACGGACACCCAGAAGGCCGACGTGAAGTCGTTCCTGGACGGGTTGAAGGACCTCGACGGGGTCAAGGGCGTCCGCGACGGGTTCACGACGCAGGACCAGCTCGACGAGCAGCGCCAGAAGATCACCGACGGTCGGAAGCAGATCGAGGACGGCCGCGCGCAGATCACGAGCGGACAGCAGCAGCTCGACCAGCAGAAGGCGCAGCTGGAGTCCGGCAAGCAGCAGATCGCGACCGCCCAGCAGGAGCTCGACGCGAAGGAGGCCCAGGCCGCCGCGGCCGGTGGTGCCGCAGCCACCGCGGCCCAGGCGCAGCTCGCCCAGGCGCAGGCGCAGATCGACGCCCAGCAGCAGCAGATCACCGCGGGCGAGCAGCAGATCACGCAGGCCCAGCAGCAAATCGACGAGAACACGAAGAAGCTCGACACGAGCGAGCAGGAGCTCGAGCAGGGCTCCGACCTGCTCGACCTGTCGAAGGACATCCGCTTCGTGTCGTCGAACGGCCAGTCGTCGATCGGCACCGTGCAGTTCACGAAGTCGACCTACGAGGTGCCGCAGGAGACCAAGCAGGCGATCTCGGACAAGGCCGAGTCGGCGAAGATCGACGGCGTCGCCGTGTACGTCTCGAACGACATTGCGCAGGGCGTGCCGTCCATCCTCGGCCCGGGTGAGATCGTCGGCGTCATCATCGCGGCGCTCGTGCTGTTCCTCATGCTCCGCACGATCATCGGCGCCGCGATCCCGCTGCTCTCCGCCGTGCTCGGCGTCGGGATCGCGTCGCTCGCCTCACTGTCGTTCTCGAGCCTGGTCGAGTTCATCTCGGTCACGCCCGTGCTGGGGGTGATGCTGGGCCTGGCGGTCGGCATCGACTACTCGTTGTTCATCCTGAACCGGCACCGGACACAGCTGAAGGCCGGCATGGACGTCCACGAGTCCATCGGGCTCGCGAACGGCACCTCCGGCAACGCCGTGGTGTTCGCGGGCACGACGGTCATCGTCGCCCTGCTCGCGCTGAACATCACCGGGATCCCGTTCCTCGGCCTGATGGGCACCGTCGGCGCGGTCGCGGTCCTGTTCGCCATCCTCATCGCGACCTCGTTCACCCCGGCGCTGCTCTCGCTGCTCGGCATGCGGATCCTGCGGAGGAAGGAGCGGCAGCGGATCGGCAACACGGGCTCGATCCGGGTGCCGAACAAGCCGATGTCGACCTGGCGCGCGGTCGTCACGCTCGTCGCCGGCGTCCTCGTGCTCGGCGTGGTCGCGATCCCGGCGACGCAGATGCGCCTCGGCCTGCCCTCGGGTGCGTCCGAGTCCGTCGACTCGAGCCAGTACAAGGCGTACAAGGCGCTCGACCGCGACTTCGGCGCCGGACAGAACGGCCCGCTGCTCGTCGTCGCCGACCTGCCGAAGTCGGTGTCGGAGGACGACGTCACCGCACGTGAGGTCACCATCGGCCAGGCGATCGCGAAGAACTCCGACGTGCAGGCCGTGCTGCCGATCGGCGCCTCGAAGGACCGCGACATCATCGCGTTCCAGGTGAAGCCCGCCGGCGGCCCGGACAGCATCTCGACCGAACGGCTCGTCACCGACCTGCGCGAGCAGACGGTGTCGACCGACGACGGCACGGTCACCCTCGGCGTCGCGGGCAACGCGAGCGCGAACATCGACGTGTCCGAGAAGCTCTCGAACGTGCTGCCGCTGTACCTGGCGGTCGTCGTCGGCCTGTCGCTGATCATCCTGATCGTGGTGTTCCGGTCGTTCCTCGTGCCGATCACCGCGACCGCCGGGTTCATCCTGTCCGTGCTCGCCTCGTTCGGCGGCCTGACCGCGATCTACCAGTTCGGCTGGCTCGGCTCCGTGTTCGGCGTGCACGACCCGGCGCCGATCCTGAGCTTCCTGCCCATCATCGAGATCGGCATCCTGTTCGGCCTGGCGATGGACTACCAGCTCTTCCTGGTGTCCGGCATGCGGGAGGCCTACGCCCACGGAGCCTCGGCGAAGGTCGCGGTCCAGCGCGGGCTGCACGCCGGCCGCGCGGTGGTCACGGCCGCCGCGATCATCATGATCTCGGTGTTCGCGGGCTTCATCTTCTCGGACTCCTCCACCATCAAGCCGATCGGCTTCGGGCTCGCGTTCGGCGTGCTGATCGATGCCTTCGTGGTCCGGATGCTCCTCATCCCGGCGGTGATGCACCTGCTCGGGAAGAGCGCCTGGTGGATCCCGAAGTGGCTCGACCGGATCCTGCCGGACGTCGACGTCGAGGGCGCGAGCCTGGAGCGCTCGCACCCGACGGACGGCCGCGGACACGGCGACGCCGAGCACCGCGGGTCGCACGCGGCGGACGTCGCCCCGGACGCGAACCCGCACGAGGGACACACGCCGACGCACCGCGCGTAGGGGGCCGCGCTGCGCGTGGGTGACCGTTCCGCGCGTGGGTGACCGTTCCGCGCGTGGGTGACCGATCCGCGCGAGGGAGGCAGGAAGTTCCGGCCTCCCTCGCGCGGTTCGTCATCCCACGTCGGCTGCGATGGGCTCGAACCTCGCCGACCGTTCGCGCACGAAGTACCGTGGACGCATGACCTCGACCGACGTCGACCCGCTCGCGCTCGACCGCCAACTCTGCTTCGCCCTCACCGCGACGAGCCGGAGCGTGATCGGGCTCTACCGCGACCTGCTCGACCCGATGGGCCTGACGCACCCGCAGTACCTCGTGATGCTCGCCCTGTGGGAGCACGACCCCCGCTCGGTGCGCGAGATCGCCGGGGAGCTCCGCCTCGACTCGGCCACCCTCAGCCCGCTGCTCAAGCGGCTCGAGGCCTCCGGGTACGTCCGCCGGGCCCGGAGCACCGCCGACGAACGACAGCTCGAGGTGTCGCTCACCACCGCCGGCCGTGCCCTCCGGGAACAGGCGCGCGCGGTCCCCCTCGCCGTGGCGGACCGGCTGGGCTGGCCACTCGAACGGCTCGAGCGCCTGAAGGACGACCTGACCGAGCTGCTCGGTCGGATCGACGCCCTCGACTGACGAACTCCTTCGTGCCACAATGGTTGGTGCACGAATGAAAGGACGGACCATGGGTCGCTTCGGCAGCTGGTACGACCGCTGGAACCGTACGCTCATCGAGAAGATGGGTCCGTCGCAGATCGGCGCCGGGCACGCCGAAGGCGTCGACGACCGCTCGGTGGACCGTCCGTGCCCGATCTGCCACCAGCCGCTGTCGCAGCACACGGTGATCCGCCCCGAGGGACAGGTCCGCTCGAGCACGCTCGTGTGCCCCGGTCGCTGAGCATCTGCCGTGCCCGGGGAATTGCACCCGGCAACACGTGGTTCAACGGAGCCGTGAAGCTCTTCGAACCCGCCGATCTCGGCGCACTCCACCTCCGCAACCGCATCGTCATGGCACCCCTGACCCGGACGCGCGCCGGGGCCCATGGTGTCCCGAACGACCTCCTCGTCGAGCACTACGCCCAGCGCGCCTCGCTCGGCATGATCATCACCGAGGGCACCTGGCCCGTGCAGGAGGGCCGCTCCTACCCCGGCCAGCCCGGCATCGAGACCGACGAGCAGGTCGCCGGCTGGCGTCGCGTCGCCGACGCCGTCCACGAGCGCGGCGGCACCATCGTCATGCAGCTCATGCACGGTGGCCGTGTGTCGCACACCGACATCTCCGGCACCCCGCGCATCGTCGGCCCGTCCGCGATCGCTGCCCCGGGCCAGACGCACCTGGCCGACGGCTCGAAGGCCGACATGCCGGTCCCGCACGAGCTCACCACCGACGAGGTCCGCGAGGCTGTGCAGGGCTTCGTCCGCGCCGCCCGCAACGCGATCGCGGCGGGGCTCGACGGGGTCGAGGTGCACGGCGCGAACGGGTACCTGGTCCACGAGTTCCTCTCCCCCGTGTCCAACACCCGCACCGACGAGTACGGCGGCTCCCCGGAGAACCGCGCGCGCTTCGCCGTCGAGGTCACCGCGGCGGTCGCCGAGGCGATCGGCGCGGACCGCGTCGGCATCCGCCTGTCGCCGCAGCACAACATCCAGGGCGTGCTCGAGGAGGACGACGCCGACGCGCTGGCCACCTACACGGCGGTCGCCGAGGGCCTGGCGCCCCTCGGGCTCGCCTTCGTGGACGTCCTGAACGCGGAGCCGGGCAGCGAGCTCGTGCAGCACGTCCGCCGCACCGCGGGCGCGCCGTTCATCGCCAACTCGGGCTTCTCCTCCATGACCACCCGCGACGAGGCGATCACCCTGCTCGACGGTGGCCTCGCGGACGCCGTCGCCGTGGGCCGTGCCGCGATCGCGAACCCGGACCTCGCCGAGCGCTGGGAGCAGGACGCGGCGCTCAACGAGCCACGCCCGGAGCTCTTCTACGGCGCGACCGCCGAGGGGTACACGGACTACCCGACGCTGGCCGAGTCCCAGGAGCAGGCCGCGTAGTCGACGCGACCACAGCACAGGACGGGCGCGCCCCGCTCAGCGGCAACGCGAAGCGTTGCGCGGGGCGCGCCGACCGAGCCTGCGAGGGAGGACGGTGCCAGCCGGCACCGCGCCTCCCGTCCGTCTCCCGGTCGCTTCCGCCACCCGCCCTGCCGAACCGCGCGGAGGAGGACGATCCGCGCATCGGATGCTGATCCGCGCGTTGCAGGCCGGGAGGAACGACCGACCATGCGCGGTTCGGCTTCCTACGGCAGCTGCGATGGGACGGGACACTCGGAACCATCACGGTCCCGGTCCCGGTCCTCGCCGTCCCACAGGTCGGCGCAGTCGACGCCCGTCACGCCGGCCCGCCGCAGCCAGACGCCCGCGCTCCGGTCCCCCGGGTCCGCCGTGACCGCGGCGAGCAGCGCTGCGCGGTGGTCCGGACCGACGAGCACCGGGTGACCCGGCCGCTCCCCGAACACCGCCCGCCGCAGGACGTCCCGGTCCGACCCGGGGCCGAGCACGCGCCGGACGACCGCGGCGGGCAGCGTCGGCAGGTCGACGAGGGTGACGCAGGAGGTGTCCTCGTCGCCGAGGGCACGCAGCCCCGCGGCGAGCGACGCCCCCGGCCCGGCCGCCCAGTCCTCGGCGACGACGACCCGCACGTCGGGAGCGGTCGGGACGTGCGGCCGTGCACGGTCGGCGGCGGCACCGAGCACCACGACGACCTCGGCGCAGCCGCCCGCGCGCAGGGCGTCCACTGCGAGCGTCGGCCACGGCACGCCGTCCGGGCTCCGCACGAGCGCCTTCGGCGTGCCCATCCGGGTGCCGGCACCCGCGGCGAGGACGACCCCGACCACGCGGCGCCGTTCCGGCACGGGGTCGCCGGTCACACGAAGGCGGGCACCGACGCCCACGCGGCCGGGGCCTCGGCGACCCCGTCCCGCACGACCGTGCCGGAGATCAGGCCGTAGGGGCGGTCCGCGGCGAAGAACACCTCGCCCGGGTTCTCGAGGCCGAACGGCGCGAGGTCGACGAGGAAGTGATGCTTGTTCGGCATCGAGAAGCGCACCTCGGCGATCTCCGGGAACGCCTCGATCGCGGTGCGGCCCATCGCGAACAGGGTCTGCTGGAGCGCGAGCGAGTGCAGGTCCGCGAAGGTCGCGAGCATCCGGTCGAGGACCCCGGCGTACAGGGCGTCGTAGTCGATGCCGGCGGCGACCGCCTCGGGCGTGTACCGCCAGCGGGCGGTGACCGAGGTCGCGAGGATCCGGTCGTCGGTCTCGGCCAGGGTCGTGTAGCCGTCGCGGGGGAAGCCGTGGAACTCGCTGCCGGTCGACTTCAGGACGGTGAGGTCGGTGACACCGGCGAGCACGTGCACGTCGTCGCCGTCGACCTGCACCACGGCGGTGCGGGTGCCCCGACCCGAGCGGACGAACGAGTGGTCGTGCTCCCGGCCGTCGACCGCGATGCGCTCCCAGGCGTGCTGCTCGGCGGACAGCGTCGAGCCGTCGTACCAGTCGAACGCCGTCGCGAAGTGCCGACCGAGGCGGAGCAGGAAGTCCTCGGGGGTGCCGACGCCGTGCTCCTTCGCGAAGGCGTAGACGGTGTTCTTCTGCGTGTCCGTGGCGACGACCTTCGCGTTGTCGCCCTCGGTGTAGGACTCGGCGAGCGCCGCGCCCCGCAGCTGCGTCGTGACGGTGAGGTCCTCGATCTCGTGCCGGTCGGTGTCGCGGGTCACCCGGACGAGTCGGACCTCGGCCTTGCCGTACTGGTTCGCGCCGAGGCGGACGGAGGTCGTGACGGGGGCTGCGGTGGCGGTGGTGTCCATGCGGCGACGATGACACCCGGTTGTTTCGGGGGTGCGTCGATCAGGTCACGGGTTCCGGCACCGGACGTGACCCGGGCGTCGCTGGCCCGTAACGACGCTGAAACACCGGTTCCCTAGCGTTGCCGCCACGAACCGATCCGACCCGAGGAGGCCCCGTGGCGCGCACGTCCGCACCCCGAGCGGCGTCCAGGTCTGCCCATGGGGCGTGGAACCGCGGCATGATCGCGCACGGTCGACGGCCGGCGACGACACCCGACCCGTCGACCGTCACCCTGATCGGACCCCCTCATGGACCTCGTCTCCGTCCGCACCGTGCGGACACCGTCGCACCGCGACGACCTCGCGCTCGCCCCCGGTGAGCAGCCCCTCGCGGGCGGCACCTGGCTGTACTCCGAGGAGCAGCCGGGCACGACCGGCCTCGTCGACCTGACGGGCCTCGGCTGGCCGGACGCCGAGCGCACCCCGGACGGGCTGCGGCTCGGCGCGACGTGCACGCTCGCGGCGCTGCTGCGGCTGACCCCGGAGCAACTGGCGCGCCTGGCCGCTCGTCGACCGGTGTGTGAACGCCCTGCTCGCGTCCTTCAAGGTGTGGAACGCGGCGACCGTCGGCGGCAACGTCGCGACGGCGCTGCCGGCGGGCGCGGTGACGGCGCTGCTCGTCACGCTCGACGCGACGGCCGTGGTGTGGACGACGGACGGCGGGGAGCGCCGGGTGCCGGTCGCCGAGCTCGTGACGGGACCGCGCTCGACCACGCTCGCCCCGGGCGAGGTCGTCCGTGCGTTCGACGTGCCGGCCGCGGCGCTGCGCCAGGAGACCGGGTTCCGCCGGGTGTCGCTCAGCCCGCACGGCCGGACCGGGACGCTCGTCACCGCACGGTGGAGCAGCACCGACCGCGACGCCGACACCGGCACCGGTGCCGGCACAGCCACCGGTGCCGGCTTCGTCCTGGTCGTCACCGGCGGCGTCCCGCGCCCGCTCGTGCTGCGCTGGGACACCGTCCCGACTGCGGCCGCGGTGGACGCGGTCCTCGCCGGCCACGACGACTGGTACGACGACCCGCACGGCTCCCCCACCTGGCGACGCGGGGTCTCGCGCCGCTTCGCCGCGGAGCTCGTCGCCGAGGCCGGCGCGACCGGGCACAGCGGCAACCGTCGAGCCGGGGGCGCCCGATGAGGCTCACCGTCGACGGCACCGCCCTCGAGACCACCCCGCAGCCCGGCCAGGTCCTCCGCACCCTGCTCCGCGAGCACGGCGTGACCGCGGTGAAGAAGGGCTGCGACGCCGGTGACTGCGGTGCCTGCTCGGTCCTGCTCGACGGCGTCCCCGTGCACTCCTGCATCACGCCCGCCCACCGGCTCGAGGGCCGCACGGTCACCACCGCCGCTGGCCTCGGCACCGCCGCCGACCCGCACCCCGTGCAGCGCGCGTTCGCCGAGGCGCCCGGCTTCCAGTGCGGGTTCTGCACCGCCGGGTACGTCGTCACGGCGTCGACGCTCGACGACGACCAGCTGACCGACCGGCACCGGGCGCTCAAGGGGAACCTGTGCCGGTGCACGGGGTACCGCGCGATCGAGGACGCCCTCGACGGGGTCCGCAACACCGCCTGCGCCACGGCCGGGGACGCCGTGGGGACCTCGGTCGCGGCACCCGCGGCGATGCGCATCGTCACCGGCGACGAGGAGTACACGCTCGACGTCCGCCGGACCGAGGCGCTCCTGCACCTCGCGGTCCTCGGCAGCCCGCACCCGCACGCCCGCGTCACCGCGATCGACACGAGCGCCGCCGAGGCGCTCCCGGGCGTGCACGCCGTGCTCACCCACCGGGACGACCCCGGTGTGCTGTTCTCCACCGGGCGGCACGACTCCCGGCTCGACGACCCCGACGACACCCGCGTGTTCGACACCGTCCTGCGGTTCCGCGGACAGCGCGTCGCGGCCGTCGTCGCGGAGAGCATCCGGGTCGCCGAGCAGGCCTGCGCCCTGCTCCGGGTCTCGTACGAGGTGCTGCCGAGCGTGCACGACGTCGACGCCGCTCGGCGTCCTGGCGCGCCGCTGCTGCACGGCGACAAGACCACCGCCGAGCACCGCATCGCCGAGCCCGACCGGAACGTCGTCGCCGCCCTGCACGGCGGGACCGGAGATCTGGATGGCGCGCTCGCCGCGTCCGCGGCGACGGTCGAGGGCACGTGGTCGACGGGTCGCGTCTCGCACGCCGCGCTCGAGACGCACGCGACCCGCGGGTCGCTGGACCGGGACGGGAGGCTCGTGCTGCGGACCGCCACGCAGGTCCCGTTCCTGGTGCGGGACGAGATCGCGCACGTCTTCGGTCTCGACCCGGCCCGGGTGCGCGTGGTCGCGGGGCGCGTGGGCGGCGGGTTCGGCGGCAAGCAGGAGATGCTCACCGAGGACCTCGTGACGCTCGCGGTGCTCCGCACCGGACGGACCGTGCAGTACGAGTTCAGCCGACGCGACGAGTTCACGATCGCGCCGACGCGGCACCCGATGCGCGTGCGGGTGCGGCTGGGCGCCGACGCGGACGGCCGGCTCACCGCGATGCACGTCGACCAGACGATGGACACGGGGGCGTACGGCAACCACGGCGTCGGCGTGATGTTCCACTCGGTCAGCGAGTCGGTCGCCGTGTACCGCTGCCCGGTCAAGCGGGTCGACGCCGAGTCCGTCTACACGAACAACCTGCCGTCCGGGGCGTTCCGCGGGTACGGCCTCGGGCAGGTCGTCTTCGCGATCGAGTCGGCGATGGACGAGCTCGCGCGCCGCCTCGACCTGGACCCCTTCGAGCTGCGCCGCCGGAACGTCGTGGTGCCGGGGGACCCTCTCGTCGTCACCGACCCCGACGAACAGGACGACCTGCGCTGGGAGGGCAGCTACGGCCTCGACCAGTGCCTGGACCTGGTCGAGGACGCCCTCCGCGCACCCCTGTCCGAGGTCCCCGCGATGGACGGGCCCGTGCTCGACGACTCCGGCGACTGGGCCCACGGGACCGGGATCGCCCTCGCCGCGATCGCCACGATGCCGCCCCGCGGACACCACGCGCACGCGTCCGTCGAGGCCAACGCCGACGGCCGCTACCGGATCGGGGTCGGCACGGCGGAGTTCGGCAACGGGACCACGACCGTGCACACCCAGCTCGTCGCCACGGCGCTCGGCACCACGCCCGACCGGGTCGACGTGCACCAGTCCGACACCGACGCCGCACGGTACGACACCGGAGCGTTCGGGTCGGCGGGGGTGGTCGTCGCGGGCAAGGCGCTGTACGCCGCCGCGCTCGACCTGCGCGAGCAGATGACCGGCAGGGCGCTCACGCTCGTCGCGGCCCGGACGCCGCGCGCCGCCGTCGGTCCGCTCGGCCCCGCGGTCGCCGTGCTGCCCGACGGGGTGCGGGTCGGCGACGAGTTCGTCGGGCACGCCGAACTGCTCGCCGAGGGACCGCTCGTCGCCCACGGCAGCCACGACGGCACCCCGCGCTCGCTGGCCTTCACGGTGCACGGCGCCCGGGTGGCGGTGCACCGGCCGACCGGTGAGGTCCGCGTGCTCCACAGCGTGCAGGCCGTCGACGCCGGCACGGTCCTGAACCCCGAGCAGCTGCGCGGACAGGTCGAGGGTGGTGCCGCGCAGGCCATCGGCTCGACGCTGTACGAGGAGGTCGTGCTCGACGACGACGGTCGGGTGACGACCGACGCGTTCCGCTCCTACCGGGTGCCGAAGATCTCCGACGTGCCGCGCACCGATGTCCGGTTCGCCGTCACCTCGGACCCGCTCGGACCGCTCGGCGCGAAGTCCATGAGCGAGGCGCCGTACAACCCCGTCGCGCCGGCGGTCGCGAACGCCGTGCGGGACGCCCTCGGCGTCCGGCCGTACCGCCTGCCGATGACGCGTGACCGGGTCTGGGCGCTCCTCCAGGACGCGGCCGTGGACCGGACCGACGCCGGGGGTGCGTGATGTTCGAACTGGCACCGCGCCTCCTGGCCGTGCTCGACGGCGGCGACCCCGTCGTCGTCGCGACGGCCGTCGCGATGTCCGGCAGCGCGCCCAGCGGGGTGGGGACGTCGATGGCCGTCCTGCCGGGCGGCCAGGTCGTCGGGACGATCTCCGGGGGCTGCGTCGAGGGGTCGCTGTTCGTGACCGCCGAGCAGGTGCTCGCGGACGGCGTGCCCGTGCTGGAGCGCTTCGGCTTCGACGACGACACGGACGACCCCGACGCGGTGTGGGCGCCGGCGCTCCGCTGCGGGGGCCGGGTCGAGGTCCTGGTGCGCCGGATCGTCCCCGGCGACCCCGTCGTGGACGTCCTGCGACGGGCGGCGTCGGGCGTGCCGACGTCGCTCACGGTCTCGCTCGAGCCCGACACGCTCGGTGCGGTCGTCACCGCGCCGGACGGGTGCCGCGGCCGGGTGTTCGTCGAGCGCGCCGACGCCCGGCCGCGGTGCATCGTCGTCGGGGCCGTGGAGTTCGCCGTCGCCGTGACGAACGCGGCGGCGGTGCTCGGGCACGCCGTGACCGTGGTCGACCCGCGGCCGGTGTTCCTGACCGACGAGCGCTTCCCCGCCGCGGACGAGCGCATCGTGGGGTGGCCGACGCGAGTGCTCGAGGGGCTGCCGATCGACGCGTCGACGGTGGTCGTGGTCCTCTCGCACGACGAGCGGTTCGACGCCGCGGTGATCGACCTCGCGCTCCGCCGCGGTGCCGGGTACGTGGGGGCGATGGGCTCCCGTGCGACGCACGAACGGCGGACGGCGGAGCTGCGCGCGCTCGGGACGCCGGACCTCGGGCGGCTGCGGTCCCCGATCGGGCTCGACATCGGCGCGGAGACCCCGGCCGAGATGGCGGTCGCGATCATGGCCGAGGTGATCGCCGTGCGTCGGGGTGCTCCGGGTGGGGCGCTCGCCGGCGGGGCGGGGCCGATCCACCGGCGGGCGGTGGCGGCGGGCTGAGCGGTGGGACGGGGCCGGTCTCGGGCGTGCCTGGTCGTTCCGGGCGTACCTGGTCGGACGTCCCGCCCAGGTACGCCCGGTCCCGCTCTCCGTCCCGCCCGCTCTGGCGAGCGCCCGCGGGCGTCAGTCGTCGCGCACGTACCCGGTGTCGGGGTCGATCTCCGCGAGGAAGGAACGGAGGTCGCTGCGCATCCGCTCGTCGTCCGCGCACAGCCGGAGGTTCGTGGCAGCGAGCTCGTCGGGCGCTGGTCCCGGGGCGGAGGACGAGAGCGTCCCGCCGAAGCCGTAGCCGGGGTTCGGCCCGGTCAGCCACGTGACCTGCGTGCTGCTGCCCCGCACGCTGACGAGGAAGCGCTCGCCGTCGACCTCGAGCTCCCACTCCGCCGGCACCGAGCGCGAGCCGTCGGGCCAGGTCGTCCGCCCACCGTCGTGCCAGCCGAAGGGTCCGGCGAGCACGGTGAGCCGGGCGTGCTCCCGCGGGTCGGACAGCTGCCATCCGTAGTTCGTGGGGACGACGTGGCTCACACCGTCGACGTCGAGACGCTCCCGGCTGTCGCCGAGGCCGTCCGTGTGGACCTCCTCGTCCGTCCAGACCAGGAACTGGCTCACCCAGTCGTCGGCGTCCTCCGGTGGTGCGAACAGCCACCACTGGGGCGCACCGGTCGAGGGCAGGCGGACCTCGAGCCGAGCCGAGGGAGCTCCCGAGTGCGAGAAGGTCACGCCGAGGACACCGCCCTCGGCCCGGACGTCGGAGCACCGGTAGCCGTCCCGTGGCGGAGCGGCCCGGAGCGCGGCGACGATCGCCTGGTCGGTCAGCACGCTCCGATCCTGCCAGGGCGGTCGCGGCGGCGGCGGGCTGCGGGGGCGCGGGGCGTCGCCGTCCCGCCGAGACGCCTCCGAGCGCGCGAGGCGCCGCCGAATCCGGGGGCGTCTCGCACACCTGGAGGCGTCTCGTGCATCCCGGGTGTCCCGCATCCGGGCGCGTGACGGCCCGCCGCCGTCACACCGGCGTGCGCGCCAGGCGCTCCGCGAGCCGCGCCGCGATCTCGCGCTCGTCCCCCGTCACGAGCCGGTGGTCCCGGACGACCACGCGCCCGCCGACGACCACGTGCTTCGGCCGCCGCCCCGGGGACGCCCAGAGCAGCCCGCCGACCGGGTCGGCAACGCCTGCGTCCGCGACGCCCGAGACGTCCCACACGCACAGGTCGCCCGCGGAGCCCGCACCGAGGTGCCCGAGCTCCGGGCGTCCGAGTCCCGCCGCCGACCCCTCGGTCATCATCCCGAGCACCTGCCGTGCCGGGAGCTGCTGCCCGACGAGCGCCGACACCTGCATTGCCAGCCGGCCGTCGGCGAGCAGGTGCCCCGCGTCGTTGCTCCCGCCTCCGCTCGTCCCGAGGCCCACCGGGATCCCCGCGTCGGCGAGCGCCGCGACCGGGGCGATCCCCCACCCCATCGGCACGTCGCACCCCGGCGCGTGCGTCGCGCTCACCCCGGCGTCCGCGAGCCGGGCGACCTCGTCGGCGGTGACGTCGCACAGGTGCGCGATCGTCACGTCCGGTGCGAGCCACCCCCACTCCTCGAGCAGGTCGAGCGGCCGCCGCCCGTACCGCTCGAGGGCGATGGCGGTGTCAACCTGCTCGTTCGCCTGGGTCCGCCGGCGCAACCCGTGCTGCGCCGCGACCTCGCCGAGCGCCCGGAAGGTCGCCTCACCGTCCGAGTGCACCCCGGCCGGCCCCACCGCGACCTGGAGCCGTCCGTCCGGATCCACCCCGCCGACGGCGCGCTCGTGCAGCAGCCGCCCGGCGATCGCGTCCGCCGACGCGGCGGCATGCTCCGGGTCGTCGCGTGCCGACCCCCGGACGAACACGAGCCGTCCGCCGAGCCCGCGGACGGCGTCGACCGTCGCGCCCGCAAGCACCACGGTGTCGTCGGTGGTCGCGTCCGCGGGCCAGTTCAGGTGGTGGTCGGCGATCGTCGTGACGCCGGACAGGAGGCCCTCCGCGGCTCCGGCGGACGCGGCCAGTCCGTACAGCTCGGGATCGTGCCCCGCCCGGGCGTACGCCGCGGCCATCGTCGGGAGCCAGTCCGCCATCGGGACACCGCGCGTGCCCGGCAGCGTCCGGAACGCGGTCTGCAGCAGGTGGTGGTGGGCGTTGACGAGGCCGGACGTCACGACGCATCCGGACGCGTCGAGCGTGGTCTCGAGGTCGCTGCCGTCGTCGACGACGACGTCACCGTCCCGTTCGGTGCGGGGGTCGACGAGGACACGGCGGGCACCGGTGACGGTCAGCATGCGACGGTTCTAGCAGCCGCCTGTTTCCGGGGCGTGACGGCGGATGCCTCGGGGGTGCCTGTGTACGCTCGCACCAGGTCGGATGGGGGTGGACGACGTGGGTGGTCTCGGGTCGGACGGTGTCGTGGCGCGGTCGATGCTCGGCATCCTCTCGAAGCGCATCGGCGCGGCGGTGGTCGTGGCCCTGACGATGTCGCTGTCGACTGCTTGTGCAGGAGGAGAACCCGTGGAGTCCGGCGCATCCCTGCACCGCGGCGTCTCGTCGGACGCCGCGAGACGGTCGGTCACCGACGTGGTGGACCGCACCGCGGCGATCGTCGACGGGGACTGGAAGGTCCTCAGCGGGCCGCGACTCGGTCTGTGCCCGGGCTCCGACGGGTCCGGCGATGCCGAGGACCCGGGCGGTGTCACGTGGGTGTACATCGCGCAGCGGCCCGGCTCGGACGACCCGGAGGACGATCTCCGCAGGGTCGAGGCGTTCTGGCAGCGCCTCGGTATCACGACGAAGCGGTACCGCAGCGGTGGCGACGACCCGGACCTCGGGGTGTCCGGACGGGGCGGTCCGCTCACCAGCATCGACTTCCTCTCGTCGGCCGAGGGGGGCTACAGCATCGACGGTGGGTCACCGTGCGCGGACGGCGACTTCGGCGAACTCGCCACGGGCACGCCCTCGCCGGCCCCCTGACCCGTCGCCCATCCCGTCCGCAACTGCTCGGCAGCGGTCGCGAAGGACGTGGCGATGTCCGGGTCGGGGTCGAACAGGTTCTGGATCCGCAACCCGTCGAAGAGCGCCAGGAGCTGGTGCGCCCCGCGGACCGGGTCGGTGGTCGACGGTTCCCGTCCGGTCGCGACGTCGTGCGCCAACGCCTGCTGGATCGAGGATCGGAACGCGCGGTAGCTCACCAGGAACGCCTCACCGGCCGCCTCGCCCGGGTCGGCAGCGGGGGCGAGTGCGGAGACGATGAGGCGGTCGAGTGCCGGGTCAGCCGAGAACGCCACCACGAGCGCACGCAGCCACGGCACCGTCCCCTCGGTCGCGGCGAGCGGGGCGAGCGGCGTCGTCACCTGCTCGAGCCACGTCGCGAGCGTCGCAGCGAGCAGGTGCGGCGTGGTCGGGAAGTGCGCCGTCACCGTCTCCTCGGACACGCCGGACCGCTCGGCGACGAGGCCGGACGTGCAGCGAGACGGCCCCACGTCCCGCAGGACGCCGATCGCCCCCTGCAGCACGCGAGTGCGGACCGGCTCGCTCGACCGACGGGTCGAGAGCTGCTCGGGCGGGGTCCTGCGGAACCACTCCAGCAGGGCGTGTGCCCGCGAGGTCTCGGCTGCGGGGTCCGCCGGTCGTTCCGGGTCGAACAGGTCCACGTAGCCCGGGGTCGCGTGCACCGCGGGGTCGTCGGTCCGGAACGCGATCGTCCAGTCGTCGAACGACCGCTCCTCGACCGGGTCGTCGAGGAGGACCTGCACGTCGACGTTCGCCGGGTCGGCGGCCACCTCGTGCACGCGCTGCCGGACGATGTCGGCGGGGCCCTCGACGATCCCGAGCACGTTCGCGTCGTGCAGTGCGAGCACCCCCGTGATGCCGAGCTCGGCGTTCCTCGCCCGCTCGACGGAGACGAGGTGAGCGAGGTCGTCGTGACTCAGTCGGCCGGTGCGTGCGGTCGTGAAGACGAGGCAGCGGAGGGTCATCGGTCGGCTCCGTCAGGATCGGTCGTGGCTGCTGCGGTGGCGGGGTCCACGTCACGTCGGACCGCGAGCACCGTGAGGTCGTCGCCCACGACTGCGGGCACGTCGTCGAGGAACGCCCGGAGCGTGTCGTCGAGCGCGGGCGCGTCGACGAGCCGCCGGGCGAGCGCGGTCAGGGTCTCGAAGTCGGCGTCGGGGAGCTCGAGGATCCCGTCGGACGCGACGAGCAGCACGTCGCCCGGCCCGAGCGCGTCGTGCCGCGGCAACCGCGGGAAGCCCCGGGGCTGCAGCCCGATCGGCAGGTCGGCGGACGGGATGCGCCGGGTCGAGCCGTCCGTGCGGGCGATCGCGGCGAACCCGTGGCCGGCGTCGACGAACTCGAGTGCGCCGTCGGCCAGGCGGAGTCGGGCGTGGAAGAGCGTGGCGAACGCCGAGGCCCGCTCCAACCGGCCCCGCACGGCACCCTCCGCCCCCTCCACCGCGACGCCGGGGGTCTCGCGGACCAGGGCGTCGAGCGCGCCGAGCAGGTGGGCGGCCAGCAAGCCCGCCGGGACGCCCTTGCCCATCACGTCGCCGACCGTGACCACCAGGCTGCGGCCGTCCGGGGCCGTCGCACACTGTGCGAGGTCGCCGGACACCCCCGCAGCGGCCCGGGCGACGTGTGCCGCAGACCACCCCGTGCCCGCGCGACCGTCCGGCAGCAGCGCAGCCTGCACGGTCCGGAGACGCGAGGCCTGGTCGAGCCCGGCGTCCTCGTCGTCGTAGACGTCCTGCAGTGAGACCACACCGCAATGTACCGCTCCGCCGTTCCGACGGGGCACCCGGCACGCTCCGGGAAACCCCGCGGTGACACCCGCGAAACACGCGCACCCTAGGTTCGCCCCATGTCACAGACCCTGATCCGCGCCGGCTGGGTGCTGACCGCAGCACCGGACGACGCCGCCACCCCCGCCGCGATCCGCGACGGCGCCGTCCTGCTCGACGGGGACCGCATCGCCGCCGTGGGCACCTTCGCGGAACTGTCCGCCGCCCACCCGGACGCCCCGGTCCGCGGGGGCGCGTACGACGTCGTGACCCCGGGGTTCGTGAACACGCACGGGCACTTCAGCGAGGGGCTCATCACCGGCATCGGCTCGCAGTACACCCTGTGGGAGTGGCTCACGGCGCTGATCGGCCGCGTCAACCCGGTGATGACCCGCGAGAAGGCCTACGCCGGCACCGTGCTGCAGGGCATCCAGCTGCTCCGGAGCGGTGTCACGACCGCGAACGACATGTTCTGCGCGGACCCGATGCCCGACGAACCGGCGACCCCCGGGGTCGTCGCGGCACTCGAGGACCTGGGCCTGCGCGGCGTGGTGTCGTTCGGCTCCGGGGACGTCGACCGGGACTTCGGTGCGACGCCGATCCTCGAGGAGTTCGAGGCCCTGCGCGAGGCCGCCGACGCCAGCCGGTACAGCACGTTCCGGGTCGGGGTGTCGTCGATCGGGCGGTACACCGACGACACCTGGCAGGAGCACGTCGACTACGCGGTCGCCGGTGGCCACGGCGTGCACGTGCACTTCCACGAGGTCCGCGAGGAGGTCACCTCAGCCCGGCAGCGCACCGGCCGCACGGCCATCGGGCACGCCGAGGCCACGGGCATGTTCCAGGTGCCGGTGATCGCGGCGCACAGCGTCTGGGTCGACCGGGAGGACCGCGAGCGCTACGCGTCGAACGGCGTCGGCGTCGCCCACAACCCGGTCGCGAACGGCATCCTGGCGAGCGGCATCGCCCCGGTCGCGGAGCTCCGGGCCCTCGGCGTCCCGGTCGGCATCGGCGTGGACGGGCCGGCGTCCAACGACTCGCAGGACTTCCTGCAGGCGATGAAGACGGCGGCGCTCCTGGCGCGCGTCCGGGACCTGCAGGCCACGGCCATGAGTGCGCGCGAGGCGTTCGAGATGGGGACCATCGGCGGCGCCCGCGCGCTGCGGATGGACGCCGAGATCGGCTCGCTCGAGCCGGGCAAGCGCGCCGACCTGGTCGTGTTCGACGGCGACTCCCCCACGCTGGCGAACGTGCACGACCCGTACCAGGCGGTCGTCTTCGTCGCCGGCAGCCGTGAGGTCCGCGACGTCTGGGTCGACGGCGAGCTGAGCGTCGCCGACCACGACGTCACACGGGTGGACGTGCGCGAGGCGGTCGCCCGCGCCCGCCCCCTCGCCCGTCAGCTGGTCGCCGAGGCGGGGCTGGAGCGCCTCTCGGCGCTCACCGGCGGCGCACTCGACGACACCGAGCGTCCGTAGGGGCGGTCCCCGACCCGGGTCGGGGACGCGGACGGACGGGAGGCGGTGCGCACGTCGTGCGCACCGCCTCCCGTCCGTCCGTCCCCGGCCCCGGCCCCGTCAGAGTTCCAGGACCAGGCGCGGACAGCCGCGCCGCGCGCGCGAGACGCAGACCATCATGCTGCGGTCGTCGGCCTGCTCCTCGGGACTGAGGACGGTGTCGCGGTGCTCCACCGCACCCTCGAGCACCGGGGTCTCGCACGTGCCGCACGTGCCCTCGCGGCAGGAGGACAGCACGAACGCGCCGGCCTCCTCGGCGACCTCGAGCAGGGTCCGGTCGGCGGGGACCGTGACGGTGACGCCGGTGACCGCGAGCTCGACCTCGAACGGCTCGCCGGGGGCGTCCACGTCGGCGGCCGGCTCGAAGCGCTCGACCCGGAAGCTGCCGGCCGGCCAGTGCGCGGCCGCGGCCTCGACCGCGTCCATGAGGCCGCGAGGGCCGCAGCAGTACACGACGGCGTCGCGCGGCTCGGCGAGGAGCCCGACCACATCGAGCCGCGGGTGCTCGTCGGCGACCGCGAGGGCGACCCGGTCGGGGTGCGCCGCGACGAGGTCGTCGACGAAGGCCATCCGGTCGCGGGTGCGCCCGGCGTAGTGGAGCTCCCACGGCGTCCCGGCACGCTCCGCGGCGGCGATCATCGCGGTGATCGGGGTGATCCCGATGCCGCCGGCGACGAAGACCGCGGGGCGGGACGGGTCGAAGCCGAAGTGGTTGCGGGGACCGGCGACCGCGACCTCGGTGCCGACCGCCAGGCCGTCGTGCACGGCCGCCGAGCCGCCGCGCCCGTCCGGTTCCCGGAGCACCGCGATCCGCCAGTGCCCCTCGGGGGTCGTGCCGACCAGGGAGTACTGCCGCTCCGTGCCCGGCGCGACCTCGAGGTCGACGTGCGCGCCCGGCTCCCAGTCCGGCAGCGCGGGGTCGTCGAGGGGCGCGAGGTCGAGCGCGACGACGTCGGTCGCGACCGTCCGGCGGGCGGCGACGCGCAGCCGCCGGCGCTCGGGCGCCCCGGTCACGCGACCACTCCGGCGCGCGGGGTCTCCTTGACCACGATCATGTGGAAGCGGCTGCCGTCCGCGCTGCACCACCGGTGGCCGGTGCCGCCGCGGTAGTAGGCGGAGTCGCCCGGCCCCAGGCGGAGCGGCTCCTGTCCGCGGAGGTCGAGCAGGACGTCGCCGGCGAGCACGGTGAGGAACTCGTCCTCGCGGTGCTCGAAGTACTCGCCGAGGTCGGTGTTGTCCCCGGTCCACTCGAGCGGTTCGAAGGCGTGCGGTCCGGCGTGCACGAGCAGCCGCGCTTCGCCGCTCGAGAACGGCCCGCGGGCGCCCTCCCCCGCCCGGATTACCTCGGGGGCGCGGTCGTCCTGCTCCGGGCGCTCGGGGGCGCCGGCGGCGAGCAGTTCGACCTGGGTGGTGCCGAGCGCGGCGGCGATCTTCTCGAGCGACACCATGCTCGCGCGGGAGTGTCCGCGTTCGACCTGGCTGAGGAACGGGTGGGACAGGCCGGTGGTCTCGGCCACCTGCACGAGCGTCAACCGGGCGGCGCGACGACGTGCGCGGATGTGCTCGCCGATGCGCTGCGTCTGCTCGTCGACGACGCGGTCGTTCTCGGTGGGGGTCGCGGTGCTCACGCGGACTCCTCTCGGTGTCGTTCCGGGTCTGAGCGGGTGTCACACACGGCAACCGCCGTGAAACGAGGGGGAAACACACCCGCCCTAGCATCGGAGATGTTGATGCGATCAACATTCTCACACAACCCGGGAGGCCGCCATGGACTCGTCAGCACCGCGTCCGGTCGACCTGCTGCGCGGTGCGCTGCTGCACGACGGACGGCTCGTCGACGTCGCGATCTCGGGTGACACCGTGGCCGAGGTCGCCCCGGCCGGCACGCTCCGCGGCTCGGTCGACGGCACACTCGACCTCGCCGGACGACTGCTCCTGACCGCCCCGGCGGAGCCGCACGCGCACCTCGACAAGGCCCTGAGCGCCGACGCGATCCGCCCGCCGCTCGGCGACCTCGGTGCCGCGATCGCGTCTTGGTCCGCCCACGCCACGACCATGACCGTCGACGAGATCGCCGACCGCGCCCGCACCGCAGCGCTGACCATGCTCGCCGCCGGCACCACCGCGGTCCGCAGCCACGTCGACGTCCTGAGCGGTCGCCGCAGTGTCGACGACGCCCCGGCCCCCGTCGAGTCCGCCGTGCGCGGTGCGCAGGCCCTCGTGCGGGTCCGTGACGAGCTCGCCGGGCTGATGGACCTCGAGCTCGTGGCCCTGGCCGGACCGCTCGCCCCCGACCACCACGTCGAGGCCGTGCTGGCGTGCGGCGTCGACCTGGTCGGCGGCGCCCCGCACCTGGCCGAGGACCCGCTCGCCGACGTCGACCGGCTGCTGGCCCTGGCCGACCGGCACGGGGTCGGCGTCGACCTGCACACCGACGAGAACCTCGACGGACCGGTCACGCTCGACCACTTCGCCCGCGCCGTCAGTGCTCGCCGTGATCCGGGCACGGACGGCCGCACCTGGACCGCCGGGCACTGCGTCCGGCTCGGCACCCTCGGGCCCGAGCGCCGCGCGGAGGTCGTCGCCGACGTCGCCGCGGCGGACCTCGGCATCGTCACGCTGCCGATCACGAACCTGTACCTGCAGGGCTGGCAGCACCCGGTGTCCACGCCCCGCGGGCTCACCGCGATCCAGGCGCTCACGGCGGCCGGCGTCCGCGTGGCCGCCGGCGCCGACAACGTCCGCGACCCGTTCAACCCGGTCGGCCGCAGCGACGCACTCGAGACCGCGTCCCTGCTCGTGACGGCCGGCCACGTGACGCCGGACCAGGCGTACGCGATGGTGAGCGACACCGCCCGGAGCGTGATGGGCCTCCCGGCCGCCGGTCCCGTCCCCGGACGGCGAGCCGACCTGCTCGCGATCGCCGCGACCAGCGTCACCGACGCCGTCGCGAACGCCCCGGCCGACCGCATCGTCCTGTCCCGCGGGCGGCTCGTCGCCCGCACCGAGGTGCGCACCACCGTCGCCGCGACCGCGGCGCCCGTGCCCGCCTGACCCCGACACCCCCGACCCGATCCGCACACCCACCGAGGACCCGAGGTGACCGTGACCACCACCGCCCCACCGCCCGTCACCGCGACGGACACCCTGCTCGACTTCCGCGACGTCGAGATGACCTTCCCGAACGGGACCGTCGCCCTGCAGGGCGTCGACCTGACCGTCGACCGCGGACAGTTCGTGTCCGTCGTCGGCCCCTCCGGCTGCGGCAAGTCGACCCTGCTCCGCATCGCCTCCGGGCTCGAGTCCGCGTCGCACGGCACCGCCGGGGTCGCGACCGACCGGATCGGCTACGTGTTCCAGGACGCCACCCTGCTTCCATGGCGCTCGGTGCAGGGCAACGTCGAGCTGCTCGCCGAGCTCGGCCACGTCCCGAAGGCCGAGCGAGCCGCCGGGGCCGCGCGCGCCATCGACCTCGTCGGGCTGACCGGCTTCGAGACGAACCTGCCGAAGCAGCTCTCCGGCGGCATGCGGATGCGCGTCTCGCTCGCCCGGTCGCTGACGCTCGACCCGGAGCTGTTCCTGTTCGACGAGCCGTTCGGCGCCCTCGACGAGATCACCCGCGAGCGCCTCAACGACGAACTCCTGCGCCTGTTCGTCGAGCAGCGCTTCGCCGGCCTGTTCATCACGCACTCGGTGTCCGAGGCCGTGTACCTGTCCACCGAGGTCATCGTGATGTCCGGCCGTCCGGGCAGCATCGTCGGCCGGTTCGAGGTGCCGTTCCCGATGCCCCGCGACCCCGACATCCGCTTCACCCCCGAGTTCGCCGAACTGGTCGGCGAGGTCTCGCACGCACTCCGGGAAGGACACCGCTGATGGTCACCCTGCAGGAGGTCTCCGAGGCCCGGGCCGTCCGGACCGCCGCGCGCCGCACCGCAGGCCGTCCCCGTCGTGCCGTCACGTGGTGGCCGCCGCTCGTCGTCCTCGCCGTGCTCGTCGGCATCTGGTACGCGGCGGCGGCGTACTACGACCACGTCCGCGGGCTCGCCTTCCTGGTGCCGTACCCGCACCTCGTGCTCAAGGCGATCGTCGCGCCGACGATGCCGGACGGGTCGCCCTCCACCTTCGGCACCGACCTGTGGTCCGCCCTCGGCCGCACCACCGTGGTGTCGCTCGTCGGACTCGCCTTCGCGATCGTGATCGGCGTCGCCTGGGCGATGGCGATGGCGCAGGCGAAGTGGCTCGAGCGCTCGCTCTACCCGTACGCCGTCGTGCTGCAGTGCGTGCCGATCCTGGCGCTCGTGCCGCTCATCGGCGCCCTGTTCGGCTACGAGTTCGCCAGCCGGGTCATCGTCACCGTGATGATCGCCCTGTTCCCGATGGTGTCGAACACCCTGTTCGGCCTGCAGTCCGCGGACCGGGCGCAGCGCGAGCTGTTCCGGCTGCAGCGGGCGAGCCGGTTCGCCCGGCTCGTGAAGCTGCAGTTCCCCGCCGCCCTGCCGTCGATCTTCGTCGGCCTGCGCACCTCGGCCGGCCTGAGCGTCATCGGCGCGATCGTCGGCGACCAGTTCTTCCAGCGCGGCAACCCCGGCCTCGGCGTCCTCATCCAGGTCACCGCCTCGCGCCTGATGGGTGCGGAGCTCTACGCGACGATCATCATCGCCTCGCTCTACGGCGTCGCCGTCTTCCTCGTGTTCGGACTCGTCGGCCGCCTGGCCGTCGGGCGCTGGCACGACTTCAGCTGACCGGCCCGCCGGTCCCGCTCCACCCCCACAGCACACCCGTCCCCCACCACCCCTCCCCGCACCACCCCTTCCCGACAGCACCACGAGACCCGCACCACGAACGGAGCCTCCATGCGCACCACCACCCGACTCGGCGTCGCGACCGCCGCCCTCGCCGCGACCGCGCTCGCCCTCACCGGATGTGCCGCCGGCTCGTCCTCCGGATCGAGCACGACCGCCGCGACCGCGCAGTCCGCCTCCGGCCCGAAGGTCGACCTGTCCGGGGTCTGCCCCGCGACCGTCGTCGTCCAGACCGACTGGAACCCCGAGGGCGAGCACGGCCACCTGTACCAGATGCTCGGGCCGGACCCGCAGATCGACGCCTCGGGCAAGACCGTCACCGGCGACCTGTACGCCAACGGCAAGAGCACGGGCGTCAAGCTCGAGATCCGCGCCGGCGGCCCCGCGATCGGCTACTCGAAGGTCTCGTCGCAGATGTACCAGGACAAGTCGATCACCCTCGGTTACGTCTCCACCGACGAGGCCGTGCAGTTCTCCGGCAACCTGCCGACCACGTCCGTCTTCGCCGAGAACGACACGTCCCCGATGGCGATCATGTGGGACCCGAAGACCTACCCGAAGGTCGACAGCATCGCGAGCCTCGGCAAGGCCCTGGCGAAGGACGGCGGTGTCGTCCGCTACTTCAACGGCGCCGCGTACATGACCTACCTCGAGCAGTCCGGCACCCTGCCGAAGAGCGTCCTCGACGGCAGCTACGACGGCACCCCGTCGAAGTTCGTGTCGGCCGGCGGCAAGGACGCGCAGCAGGGCTTCGCGACCGCCGAGCCGTACATCTACCAGAACCAGGTCGCGGCCTGGGGCAAGAAGGTCGACTACGCGCTCATCTCGAGCACCGGGTGGAACCCCTACCCCGAGGCGATGTCCGTGCGCAGCGGCGACCTGACGAAGCTCACCCCGTGCCTGCAGAAGCTCGTCCCCGTGATGCAGCAGGCCGACGTCGACTACCTGAAGGCACCCCAGGCGACGAACGACCTGATCACGAAGCTCGTGCAGCAGTACAACAACGGCTGGACGTACGACTCGAAGGTCGGTGCGTTCGCCGCCGCGCAGATGGTGAAGCTCGGCATCGCGAAGGACACCGACGGGTACATCGGTTCCGTCGACGACCAGCGCATGCAGGACTTCATCGAGAAGGCGAAGCCCGTCTTCGCCGGCTCCGGCGACGTGAAGAGCGACCTCAAGGCCTCGGACCTGTACACGAACGAGTTCCTCGACAAGCAGATCGGGCTCGGCAAGTGACCCGGGTCGGCTGAGCCGACCGCACTGAGCCGACCCACCACCGGACGGGAGGCGCGGGGCACGCCCGCCCCGCGCCTCCCGTCCGCCGTTCCCGCACCACCCACCCCACAGGAGTGAGCATGACCACCGTCACCCCCGCCGCCACCACCGTCACCCCCGCCGCCCTGGCGGCGCTCCGCGCCGATCTCGTCACGCTCCTCGGCGAGCGCGGGGTGAGCGCCGACGAGCGCACCCGCGCCCGCGCCTCCGTCGACGAGGCGACCATGAGCCCAATCCTCAGCGCGCAGCTGCCCCTCGGCCTCGCCGACCTCGTCGCCTACCCCGCGTCGGCCGACGACGTCGCGGCCACCCTGCGCGCCGCCGTCCGGCACGGCGTCCCCGTCACCACGCGGGGGAAGGGCACCGGCAACTACGGCCAGGGCATCCCGCTGCACGGCGGACTCGTGCTCGACACCTCGCGGGCGCGCGCCGTCGTCGAGGTCGGCGAGGGCTGGGTCACGGCCGAGGCCGGCGCCTCGATGGTCGCGCTCGAGCAGGCCGCCGCCGCCACCGGCCAGCAGCTCTGGATGTACCCGTCCACCGCGCAGTCCACGATCGGCGGGTTCCTGTCCGGCGGGTCCGGGGGCACCGGGTCCATCGCGCACGGGTCCAACTGGCAGGGCTTCGTCACGGCGCTCGACGTGGCGCTGCCCGGCGCCGACGGACTGCTGCACGTCGAGGGCGACGAGGCGCAGCCGTTCGTGCACACCTACGGCACCGCGGGGATCATCGCCCGCGCCACCGTCCGGCTCGAACCGCTGCAGGAGTGGCGCGCCGTGTACGCGTCGTTCCCGACGTTCGAGGAGGCCCTCGTCGCCGTGCGGACGCTCCGCGGGCTCGACCCCGTGCCCCGGCTCGTCAGCGCCGACCGCGCCGAGGTCGCCGCGACGCTGCCCTCGGACGCCGCGATCCCGGACGACCGGGCCAGCCTGCGGGCGATCGTCGACGACGCCGTGCTCGACGAGGCACGGGCGCTGATCGAGCAGGCCGGCGGGAGCGTGCTGGACGTCCGCGAGGGCCTGCAGCAGACCACCAAGGTGTCGATGCTGTCCTACAACCACCCGATCTGGTGGCTCAAGCGGAACACCCCGGACACCGAGTGGTTCCACGTCGAGGTCGGCGGCGAGGCCCTGATCGACCGGATCGCCGAGGTCGAGGCCGTCTACCCGGGCGGGATGCTGCACATCGAGGCGGCGCACGTCGGCCCGATCGGGATGCTCACCGCGCCGTACACCGGGGCCGAGGACGTCTACGCCGGGTACCCGCTGCTCCGCGACCTGGGGGTCCGGGTGCACAGTCCGCACCAGTACTACGTCGACCACGGCGTCGAGGAGCTCGTGGCGCTCAAGCAGCGCACCGACCCCGAGGGGCTGCTCAATCCGGGGCACGTGATCGACCCGTCGCTCGTGGTCAGCGGTGGCTCGACGGCATCGGCGCAGCCGGTCGTCCCGGGGTTCGGCAAGTGACCGGCGGCTCGCGGTTGCTCGCCGAGCTGTCCGGCCCGGCGGTCGCCGCGGGGCTCGGTCCCGACTCGATCGTCGTGCAGCCGACCGGTGCCGTCGAGCACCACGGCCCGCACCTGCCGCTCGTCACCGACTTCCTGCTCGCCGACCGGATCGGGGGCGCCGCCGTCGAACGGGCCGCCGCCGAGGGCATGGACGTCTGGCAGCTCCCCACCATCGCGTTCACGAAGTCCGACGAGCACAGCTGGGCGCCGGGGACCGTGTGGCTCGACGAGTCGACGATGTTCGACACCGCGGTCCAGGTCGGACGGGCGGTCGCGCTGATGGGCGCCGGCTCGCTCGTGTTCGCGAACGGACACGGCGGGAACGTCGCGCTCCTGCAGGTCGCGCTGCGGGAGATCCGGAAGCGCTACGGGCTGAAGACGTTCCTCATGCCGACGCTCGCGCGGGTCCCCGGCCCCTCGGGCGAGGACGCCGACGAGCGCGGCCTCGGGATCCACGGCGGTGCGGCCGAGACGTCGATGATCCTGCACCTGCGGCCGGACCTGGTCGACATGTCGCTCGCCGAGCGGTGGGTGCCCGACCACCTGGCCGAGTTCGAGCGGATCCGGTTCAACGGCGGGCCGGTGTCGTTCGGCTGGCTGTCGAACGACTTCGGGACGCCCGGGGTCGTCGGCGACGCGAGCCGGGCCACGGCGGCGTACGGGCAGGCGCTGTGGGACGTGTCGCTCGACGAGGCGGTGGCGTCGCTGCACGAGATCGCGCGCTTCGACCCGGCGGTGGCGCGGCCGGCGGCCGGCGCCGGCGCCGTCGCGGGTGGTGCCGGCGCGGGTGGTGCCGTCGGGGTCGGTGGTGCCGCCGTTCCCGCTGTGGTGGCGGTGTCGTGACCGTGCTGCCGGGGCAGGCGGCGGCCGCGACCGGCGACGCCGCTGCCCCGGCCGACCCGGCCGCCCTGGTCGACCCGCTCGTCCTGGCGGCGGCCTGGCTGCCGTCGGCCGAGGACGGCCCGGGTCCGACGATGACGCTGTCGACGGTCGGGCTCGACGGCTACCCCGACGCCCGGACCGTGCTGCTGTCGCGGTTCGACGGGGAGCGCCTGCACTTCCACACCGACGCGAGGAGCCGGAAGGCGGCCGAGCTCGCCGCGCTCGCCCGTGCGGCGGTGACCCTCGTCTGGCCGGAGGCGGCCCGGCAGCTCGTCGTCGTCGGCGACGTCGCACCCGTGACGGACGCCGAGGCCCGAGCCGCCTACGCCGCCCGCACGCGGTACCTGCAGGTGCTCGCGTGGGTGAACGACCGCGAGGCCGCGGAGCGTGACCCCGAGCACCGGCGACGGGCCTGGGCGGACTTCACGGCATCGCGCGGTGGTGCTGCGCTCGACCCGCCGTCGACGTGGGCCGGCTACGCGCTGACCCCGCGTCGGATGGTGTTCTGGCGCGGTGCTGTCGACGCCGCGAGCCACCGGACGGCCTACGAGCGGGGCCCGGACGGCTCGTGGTCGCAGGAGTCCTGGCCGGGCTGACCGGCGCTACGCCCGGCCGAGCGCCCGCGTCGCCAGGTGCAGCGCGAGCCGGGTCTCCGGGTCGCCGAGGTCGACGCCGAGCAACCGCTGCACCCGGTCGATCCGGTCCGCCACGGTGTTCCGGTGCACCCCGAGCACGGCCGCGGTCTCGGCGACGGACGACTCGGCGTCGAGGTACGCCGCCAGGGTCGAGCGGAGCGCTCCCCCGCCGCGCTCGAGCGGGGCGAGGAGCTGCTCGGCCGCCGGCAGGAACGTGTCGGTCTGCGTCCACGCGAGCAGCAACTGCGCCAGCCCGAGGCGGTCGACGTGCACGAACCACCCCGACTCCGGCCGGGCGGCGGCCAAGCGGACGGCGTCGCCGGCCTCGCCGAGGGTCCGGACGAGTCCGGCGGGCCCGGCGTGCACGCTCCCGACGCCGGCGTTCGTGTCGACGGCCGAGCGCAGCGCGTTCTGGGCGGACCGGACGGACGCGGCGAGGGCGGCCACGGCGGCTCGGTCCGGCTCGTGCGGCACGGAGCACCAGAGCGCCCAGCCGTCGGTCTGCTCGACCACGACGACGTCCAGGCCCTCGCCGTCGAAGGCCATCTCGACCTCGCGGCGCAGGGCGACGGCGTCGACGGGTCCGCGGGCGACCAGCCGGATGCCGACGTGCCACGCGTCGAGCTGCCACCCCGCGGCGATGGTGCGCTGCACGAGCGGCGGCGCGGGTGCCCCGTCGGCCGTGCGGAGGTCGTCGAGCATCGCCATCCGGTAGCGGGCGTCGCGTTCGTCGTCGAGCCGGGTGAGCACGAGGCGGTGCCCGGCCGCGACCGCCGCGACCCGCAGCGCCGTGGCGAGCGTGGCCCGCTCGGCGCGGAGCGGCGCGGTCAGCCCGACGGCCAGCCAGGCGCGCGGCCCGATGCCGGTCGGCACGGGCACGGCGACGACCGTCTCGGCAGCACCGCCCGACGACGCAGCGCCGCCCGACGAGCCAGCACCACCGGACGAGGCGCCGTCGCCGGGGTCCGTCGCCCACACCGGCTCGCTCGTGCCGACGGTCCGGGCGAGCAGCGCGGCCGTCGACGGCGCGACCCCGGCCCCGCGGAGCGGCCGACCGGAGGCGTCGAGGAACCGCACCGGGTGCCCGAGGTCCGCCTCGAGCCGGGTGAACAGGTCCTCGAGCTCGGGGCCGGCGTCGAGCCCGGCGCGCGCGGCGACGACCGCGGCCCGTGCGGCCGGGGCGTCGCCGGTGCCGATCAGCTCGTGCACCCGCACCGACGTCGTCCACGGGTCGGGCGTCGCGAGCACCCCGACCCCGAGCCGGTCGGCGAGCGCCGCGGTCCCCGGCCCGGGCAGCGGGGTGTCCTCGGCCACGGCGACGACGAGGACCGCGACCCGGGCGGACGCGGCACGACGGAGCAGCACGTCGAACCGGGCGTCGAAGCGTGTCACGGGGGTGAGCAGCACGACCGCGTCGTCCTGCGGGGTGAGCGTCCGGCCGACCTGCTCCGGCGTGCCGACGACCCCACGGACCGCGGCGACGCTGCCGGTCACCGGTCCGACGAGCACCTCGGTGCCGGTCGGCAGCAGCGGCAGGAACTCCGCGACGGGGATCACGCGACGACCTCCGGCACGGGGTCGGCGTCGATGCCGAACGCCCGCGGGGACACCCGCTCCGTCCGGCGCGGGTCCGCCCACCACCACGGGGCCCCCGGGAGCACGAGCACGGCGAGCTCGTCGCCGACGCGGGCGCGGTCGGTCGCCACGGGCCGCAGGGACCGTGCGTCGACGACGACGATGCAGCTCGGGGTGGCCGCGACCGGCTCGCCGTCGACCAGGCAGTGCACCCACTCGCTCCCGGCCTCGACCCGGACGACGGCACCCGACCCGAGGTCCTGCAGCGCCATCGAACCGTGCACGAAGGCCACGGCGTCGCCCCCGCGCTGCACGTCGAGCACCCGACCGTGGGCGACCAGCCGACCACCGACCGCGGCCGCGAGCGTGCCGACGTCGCGCGCCCCGGCTGCCGCCCGTCCGGCACGGAGCGCGCGGCTGACACTGCCCACGACGGCGCGGTCCGCGAGCGTCGCCGCGTCGACGGGTCCGATCGCGAACGCCGCCCACCCGCCGCTGTGCGACACCGCCTCGCGCCACACCGTCTCGAGGTCGCTCGGGTCGGGGGCGTCGACGACGATGCGGAGCCCGCTCGACGTGACGGCGGCCGCGGTGACCGGGACCGGGTCCACGAACAGGGACAGCTGGTCGATCCGTGGCGTCGCCCGACCGACCAGGTCGGCGTCGACGAGCGGCAGCCCGGCCGCCCCGGCCGTCAGCGCGGCCGCGGGTCCGGTGACCCCGCCGATCTGCGCCGCGACGACGGCGTCCGCCCGCCGACCGGTCCAGCGCTCGACGGCCGCGAGCGCGTCCGGCAGTTCGCGACCGCTCGGGGTCTTCTCCTCGAGCACGGTCGTGGACCCGATCAGCCCGACCGCCACCACCGACCCGAGGGCGCCGTCCAGCGGCACGACGGGCACCGCGGCCGCGCCGAGCGCGGTCCGCAGCGCGTGCAGCATGTGGTCGACCTGACCGCCGCCACCGCACCCGAACAGCGCGGTGCCGCGTCCGAGGTCGTCGACGTCGACGGCCTGGAGGCTCGTCACGGCTCCGTCACGCTGCTCGCCCTGGTGCACACCGTCGATCCTCGCGCATCGGCGCGGCTCAGCGCGCCCCCACCGGCACCCGTTCGTGCAGGTCCTCGACGGGGACGAAGGCGTCGTCGAGCCCGAAGCACGAGGGGCCGAAGACGGCGAGTGCCTCCGGGGTGCGCATGAGGTCGGGCGTCGAGACCCCGACCACCCGGACGCGCTGCCCGTACCGGAGCCGCTCGGTCGTGATCGGCTCGGCGGTCTCCGCGTCGAGGACGCAGATCAGGTCCGGCACGACGGCGACGAGCCGGCCGTCGCGTCGCGCCACGAGGTTCTCGTTCTGGAAGGCGATCTCGAGCTCGGACCCGTCGGCGCCCTGCACGGTCGCGCGGCCCTTCGCGAACCCGTCCACCGTGCGGCGCTCGACGTCGACGACCTTGCCGTCGAACAGCTCGCGCAGGTGCGTGTAGATCGTCTGCGAGAACGCCTCGGCGAGGCCCTCGACGGGGTCGCGGTGCTCCTCGCGGGCGACCCGCACGGCACGACCGACGGCGAGCGCGAGGGACAACGTGCGCGGCACCGCGGTCTCGCGGACCTGGCGTCCGGTCATGGCGTACTCGGCGATGTACGCGACGCCGCCGAGCCGGATCGTGACGCCGCGGGCGAGCCACTCCATCTGGCGGTTGTCGTGCCCGGTGTCGATGACGACGCCGTGGCCGTTCTCGTCGCTGATCGCGAGCGGCGACCCGGGGACGCCGTACACCGAGAACGTCTCCATCTGCAGCTCCGGGAACGCGCGGCCCATGCCGTCCGCGTCGACCACCGGCAGTCCCCCGGTGGCCCCCACGAGGAGCGGGATCATCGAGTTGATGCCGCCGCACTCGATGGGCATGGTCGCGGTCGCGGTGCGGCCGAGGTGCTGCTCGAGCCGTCGCAGGGCACCGAGCGGCTCCGGGCCCGCCGGGAGTCGTTCGAGCACGACGGTCGGGGCGCCCATCTGCGCCGTCGGGATGACGAGGGCGTCGTCGGGGACCTCGTCGGGGTCGAGGATCGTGACGGGGCCGTGCTCCGTGATCGCCGCGCGGACGAGCAGCATCCCCACCGTCGGGTCGCCGCCGCCGCCGGTGCCCAGGATCGCCGCGCCCCGGGCCAGGTCGGGCAGGTCGTCGACGTCGATCGTCCAGCTCATGCGTGCTCTCCCTCGCTGACGGTGCCGTCGTGGCGGACCGCCGGGGTGTCGTAGCCGAAGTACCTCGGGCCGGCGAGCGCGAGGCCCGCCGGGGTGTGCCAGCGCGGGTCGGCCGGCGCGGTGACGATCCGGACGCGCGCGCCGAACCGCAGGCCCTCGGTGGTGATCGGTTCGCCGGTGTCGGCGTCCAGCGTGACGATGAGGTCCGGTGCCGTGGTGCGTACCGACCCGGCCACCTCGACCAGCAGGTGCTCGTTCTGGAACCGGAGCAGGGCCTCCCGGCCGGTGTCGCTGCCCGACCCGGTCAGGTGGGCGGTCCCGCGGGCGAACCCCGTGACGGTCTTCCGCTCGACGTCCGTGACCTTGCCGGTGAAGACGACCCGACCACCCAGGACCGACGCGACCGCGTCGACGGGGTCCTCGTTCGCGGCGCGCGCGTCGACCAGGGCCTCCCCGAGCCGGACGCACAGCGACAGGCTGCCGCGGACGTACGAGTCGCGGACCTGTGCACCGCTCATGGCGTAGTTCGCGGTGATCGCGGAGCAGCCCATCTCGACGGTCGCGGTGCGGGCGAGCCGCTCCGCCCACCGGTTGTCGACGGTGTCGAACACGACCGAGTTGCCCTTCTCGTCCGCGAGCGCCATCGGCGTCGCACGGACCCCGGCGAGCGTCGGCAGGACCATCTGGACCTCGGGGAAGGCGCGGCCCATCGCGTCGCCGTCGACGAGCGGCAGGCCGAGCTCGGCCGCCGCGACGATCGGACTCGTCGAGTTGACCCCGCCGACCTCGATGCACGCGATGTGCGTCGGTGTGACCCCGAGGTGCGCAGCCAGGCTTCGGACCGCCTCGGCGAACTGCCCGGCGGACGGGGTCTTCTCGACCATCACGGTCGGTGCGCCGATCATCGCGACGTTGAGCACGACGGCGTCGTCGGGCAGGTCCTCGACCTGCACCACCGGCACCGGGCCGTGCGCACGGACGGCGGCCTCGGCGAGCAGCCGTCCGATGTACGGGTCGCCGCCGCCGCCGGTGCCGAGGATCGCGGCGCCCCGGGCGAGCGCGGAGCAGTCACCGTCGATCGTGGTGAGCGGCCGGGTGCCCGCGAGCGTTTCGACCGGGCTCTCGACGGTGCTCATCGGACGAGGGCCCCGAGCGCGAGGTCCCCGACGGCCTTCGCCCGGATGCGGGTGGCGTTGCCGGGCAGGTACGGGATCGGGACCTCGTCGAAGTCGACGATCGCGACGCTCGACGGGTCCGCTCCGGCCGCGACGGCGCGGTCGACGGCCTCCTGCCGGGCCTCGTCGACGACCGCGGACCGCTTGCCGTCGCTGATCGCGTAGACCTTGTCGACCTCGCCGGACACCTGCGCGATGGCGGCGCCGATCGCGTTCGCGACCGAGTAGTGCTCCGGCCGGTGTACCGTCCCGAGCCCGGGCAGGGTGTCCGGCAGCAGCACCGATCCCCCGCCGACCGCGACCACGGGCAGCGGCGCGGACGAGGTGCGCATGCGCTCGACGACGTCGGCGACGCGTTCGGCGATCACCGCGAGGGCCCGCTCGGCGACCTCGGCGCTCACTCCGGCGACCCGTGCGGCGTCGCCCACCGCGCCCCGGCCACCGCGGACCGCGACGTCGGTGGCGGTGAGGGTGTCCCCGCCGAAGACGAGTGCCTCGTCGACCAGTCGGTACCCGACCGAGTCCGGTCCGACGACCGCGCCGTCCTCGCGGATGCGGGACCCGCCGCCGATGCCGATCGACAGCACGTCGGGCATCCGGAAGTTGGTGCGGATCCCGGCGACGGCGACCTCGCCGGTGGCCTCGCGCGGGAACCCGCCGGTCAGGACGCCGACGTCGCTCGTGGTCCCGCCGACGTCGACGACCGCGCACGTGTCGAAGCCGGACAGCACCGCGGCGCCGCGCATGGAGTTCGTCGGGCCGGAGGCGAACGTCGCGACCGGGTAGCGCCGGGCGTACTCGACGTCCATCAGGGTGCCGTCGTTCTGGCTGAGGAAGAGCGGCGCCTCGATGCCGCTCGACGCCACCGAGCCGGACAGCCCGTCGACGATGGTGTCGGCGAGCTCCCGGAGCGCGGCGTTGATGATCGTGGCGTTCTCCCGCTCGAGCAGGCCGATGCGGCCGATCTCGCTCGACAGCGAGAACGCGACGTCCGGCCCGAGCTCGGCGGCCAGGATCTCCTGCGCGCGCTGCTCGAACTCGTCGTTGATCGGCGAGAACACCGACGAGATCGCGACCGAGCGGATGCCGGCGGCGGCGATCGCGGCGGCGTGCCGCTTGAGCTCCTCGGGGTCGAGCGGCGAGATCACCCGGCCGTCGAACTCGTGCCCGCCGTGCGCGAGGAACGCCCGGCCCTGCACGGCGCCGACGAGCCGCTCCGGCCAGTCGGTGTACGGCGGCAGCGACGCGGTGGCCGGGAGCCCGAGCCGGACGGCTGCGGTCGGGGCGAGCCCGCGGGCCTCGATGAGCGCGTTGATGAAGTGCGTCGTGCCGATCATCACGCCGTCGACGTCGGCGGACCCGAAGTCGCGCTGCTCGCGGAGCCCGGCGAGCGCCGCGACGATGCCGGAGGTCACGTCCTGGCTCGTCGATCGCTTCACGGCCGCGGCGACCGTGCTGCCGTCCATCAGGACGGCGTCCGTGTTCGTGCCGCCGACGTCGATGCCGATGCGCATGGGGGTCCTCTCGGGGTGGTGCGGATGGTGGAGCGGGTGGCGTCGGCCGTGCCGCGGCCGGATCAGGAGGCCGCGGCACGGTCGACGTCGGCGACGGTCGACGTCGGGGGAACGCCGACCGTCGGTCTCAGGGCGCCGGAGCGGGTGCGGGCGCAGCCGGGGCCGCCGCCGCGACGGTGGGCGCCTGCTCGGTGCGGCTGACACCGACGCCGCGGACCCAGCCCGCCTTGCCGGCGACCACGTACAGGACGAAGGCGATCACGACCGAGTTGATCGACGGGATGCCCACGGTGACGAAGTAGCCGACGACCGAGGCGATCACCCAGATGACGAGCGTGGCGGGCACCCACGTCGGGCTCGTCGCCGGCAGCGACTCGCTGTCGCTGAGCTCACGACGCCAGCGCTTCACGACGAAGTACTCCGCGACCATGATGCCGGCGATCGGCGGGAAGACGACGCCCAGGACGATGAGGAACGGGGTGAACGCACCGAGGAAGCCGACCGCGGCGAGCACGGAGCCGACGACACCGAGCACGAGGGTGACGACACCGCGGTTGACCTGCTTGCCGAAGACGACGTCGATGAAGTTCGTGACGCCGAGGCTCGAGCTGTAGATGTTCCAGTCGTTGATCTTGAACGTGCCGAGCAGGATCACGAGGATGCCGACCCAGCCGACGCTCGACGTGATCACGCGGGTGATGTCCGACGAGCCGACGGCGTGGGCGAGCAGGACGCCCGCGAGCCCGATGACGTACTCGCCGAGGGTCACACCGAGGGCGGTCTGCTTGACGACGTCACCGACCGACCGGTTGAAGCGGGTCATGTCCGGGGTGATCACGGCGCCGACGATGAAGCCGCCCGCGACCAGGGTGGTGCCGGCGACGAAGCTCAGTTCCGGACCGGCGGGGGCCTTGGCGGCGAGCTCGGCGATCGAGTGCTTGCTCAGCTCGATGACCACCGCCCACCCGACCAGGATGAGGAACAGCGGCACGGTCACGTTCGCGAGCCACTGCATCGAGTGGAACCCGCGGAGCACGATCGCCGTGACGAGCAGCCCGAACACGAGCGACCACGCCCACGCCGGCAGCACGGGCAGGATCGCGACGAGCCCGGCGGCGGAGACACCGGACTGGATGCCGAACCAGCCGATCAGGCTCAGGCCGATCGCCAGGCCGACGAGGGCGGACCCGGCCTTGCCGAACCCGGTCCAGCGCGCGATGACCGAGGTGTTCAGTCCCTCGCGCATGCCGATGACGCCGACGAAGACCGACACGATCTCGAGGATCACGGCGCCGAGGGTGATCGCCCAGAACGCCTGCCAGAACCCCATGCCGAAGCCGAGCGTGGCGCCGAGGAGGAACTGGGACAGGGCGGAGATCTGGCCGAACCGCTGGACGGCCACCTGGAACCAGCCGTAGCGGGCGGTGGTGGGGACGCGGGACAGGGAGTAGTCGTCGACGACGACGGACGGGGCTGGTGGTGCTGACGCTGCACTGGCCATCGGGATGCTCCTGGGGAAGGGGTGCCGGTCGGGCGACCGGGTTGGGGCAACCGTAGTGACGGGGCAGGAGCGGCAGAACGTGCAGGTCGTCGTTACGGGCACGTGAATCCGTGCACCCTGCACACCCCGCTGCGAAGCCGCCTCGGTGCGACGTCGGTGGAGCAGAAGACGTCGGGTGCGCTCCCGGCGGGCGACGTCGTCTGCTCCATCGATCGCGTGCGCGACCCCGGCCCGACTCCGACCCGACCCGGCACGCCCGACCCGACCGCCCCGGCCCGCCCGGGAACGACGAAGGCCCCGCCGCAGTGCGACGGGACCTTCTCGTATGGTGCGCTCGAAGGGACTCGAACCCCCAACCTTCTGATCCGTAGTCAGATGCTCTATCCATTGAGCTACGAGCGCATCCGGCTTTCCAGCCGAACCGGCCTTGCGGCCGTGGAAGACTCTACAACAGGTGCGGCACGGAACGCGAATCGAGCCGCGCCGACCCGGCCCCTCGGCGTGTCGCAGGACTCACACGATGGTCGGCTCCTCGTCGAACACCTCGGCGAGGAACACCTGCAGCGCCTGCCACGACCGACGGTCCGCCCGCTCCTGGTACTGCGCGCCGTGGTCGGGGGCGTCGGTCCCCGGCACCGCGAACGCGTGCATCGCACCCGCGTACGTCACGACCTGCCAGTCGACCTCCGGGGCGCCCCGCATCTCGTCCTGCCACGCGGTGACCGCGCTGTCCGGGACGACCGGGTCCGACCCGCCGGTGAGCACGAGCAGCTTCGCCCGGATCGCGGCGGCGTCCGACGGGTCGTGCGCGATGAGTCCACCGTGGAAGGAGACGGCCCCGACCAGGTCCGCCCCGGTGCGGGCGAGTTCGAGCGCGCCGGACCCGCCGAAGCAGTAGCCCATCACGACGATGCGCGAGTGGTCGACGTCGGGGTCCTCGCGGAGCCGGTCGAGCCCCGCGGTCAGCCGGGCGCGGAAGAGCGGCAGGTCCTGGTAGAACGAGCCGGCGACCTCGGAGGCGGTGTCGTCGCCCGGGCGGACGCCCTCGCCGTAGACGTCGGCACCGAACGCGACGTAGCCCAGGCGGGCGAGCATCGCGACGCGGGCCTCGACGTGCTCGTTGACCCCGTGCCAGTCGTGCACGACGAGGACGGCGGGGCGCGGGCCGGACTCCGCGTGGTCCTTCGCCAGGACGCCGAGGAGCGCGGTCCCCTCGTGGTCGTAGCGGACGGGCTCGACGCGGACGTCGGAGCCGGCGGGAGCGGGGACGGTGGACAGGACGTCGTCGGTGGTCTTCACGATGCGCGACGCTACGCCGCGCGGCCAGGAGACGGACGGGAGGATCGTGGCGGGGCCCGCCACGATCCTCCCGTCCGTCCGTCCGCGCGCACCGCGCGCACCGCGTCAGCAGTCGATGTTGTCCCAGGAGTCGGGGCCGACGGATCCCGCCGCGTACTCGTCGAGCGGGGTGTCCCCCGCGCGCCAGGCCCGCAGGAACGGCTCGACGACCCTCCACCCCTGCACCGCGCTGTCGCCGCGCACCGACAGCGTGGCGTCACCCTCGAGCACCCCGGCGAGGACCTCGCCGTAGGCACTCAGCCGACCCGGGTTGAAGGTGGTCGTCAACGAGGTGTGGTCGATCGCGTACGGGTCGCCGGGACCGTTGACGTTGAGCTCGAGCTGCATCTCGTCCGGCGCGATCCAGATCCGCAGCTTGTCGGGTCGTTCGGCGCCGGTGAGCCCGTTCGGCACGTGCGGCGAGTCCTTGAACGTGATGACGATCTCGCGGCGTTGCTGTTCGAGCGCCTTGCCCGAGCGGAGCGTGAAGGGCACCCCGGCCCACCGCCAGTTCGCGACCTCGAGGGTGAGCTGCGCGAGCGTCTCGGTGCCGAGCGACGGGTCCACGCCGTCCTCGTCGACGTAGGACGGCAGCGACCGGTCCCCGATCGTCCCCGCCGCGTAGCGGGCCCGCTTGCCCGCGGCCACCACGTCCCCGCCCCACGGCCGGACGGCGCGCAGGACGAGCTCCTTCTGGGTGCGCAGGTCGTCCGCGTCGATCGACGCCGGGGCCTCCATCGCGACGACCGCCATCACCTGCAGCAGGTGGCTCTGGATCATGTCGACCAGGGCGCCCGCCTTGTCGTAGTAGCGCGCGCGCCCCTCGAGCCCGAGGGTCTCGTCGTAGACGATGTCGACGCGGGCGACGTGCTGCGACGACAGCAGCGGCTCGACGATGCGGTTCGCGAAGCGCAGGCCGAGCAGGTTGAGCACGGTCGAGCGGCCGAGGAAGTGGTCGACGCGGTGGATCCGCTCCTCGGGCAGGAAGGAGTGCAGCACGTCGTTGAGGTGCTCGGCGCTCGCAGCGTCGGTGCCGAAGGGCTTCTCGAGCGCCAGGCGCGTGCCCGACGGCAGGTCGAGGTCCTTCAGGACCGCGCAGCTCTTCTCGGTGACCGCCGGCGGCAGCGCGAAGTAGACCGCCGGGTCGTGGTCGCACGCGGCGAGGAGTGCCCGGAGGTCGTCGGCGTCGGTGACGTCGGCCTTGCGGTACGTCGAGGCGGCGACGACGTCGAGCAGCCGCTCGCTGAGCCGTTCCCCGCCGTCGTGGGCACCCTCGTCCTCCTCGTTCTTCGACGCCTGGGCGTTCTCGAACGAGGTCTTCACCTGCGCCTTCCAGTCGGCGTCGGAGAGGTCCTCGACGCCGGCGCCGACGAGCTGCACGTCCCAGTCCTCCTTCACGTCCAGCAGGGTCGCGAGGCCGGGCAGCAGCAGTCGCTTGGACAGGTCGCCGCTGGCTCCGAGGATGAGCAGGCTGGTCTGGAGGCTCGACATGCCCCAGACGGTACTCACGCGTTCCGGCGCGTGGCCGGGCTGCCTCGGTACGGTGGTCCCAGTCCGGCGCGAGGGAGCACCATGAGCAGTGGGTACGGAGGGCGACGCATCCGCGTCGCCGTGGTCGGGACCGGCATGATCGCCGGCGTCCACGCGCGGGCGGCGCGTGCCGCCGGGGCCGAGGTGGTCGGGGTGCTCGGCCGGACGCCGTCCCGCTCCGAGCAGGTCGCCGCGCAGCTCGACGTCCCCCGCGGGTACGCCTCGCTCGACGACGTGATCGCGGACGCGCCCGACGTCGTGCACGTCTGCACGCCGAACGACCAGCACCACCCGCAGGCCCTCGCGGTCATCCGCGCCGGGATCAACGTCGTGTGCGAGAAGCCACTCGCGATCAGTGCCGCGCAGGCCGCCGAGCTGGTCGACGCCGCGGACCGTGCGGGCGTCGTCGCCACCGTGCCGTTCGTGTACCGGTACCACCCGGTGGTCCGGGAGATCCGCGGTCGGATCGCGGCCGGCGAGCTCGGGCGACTGCTGGCCGTGCACGGGCACTACCTGCAGGACTGGATGCTCGACGAGGACGCCTCGTCGTGGCGGGTCGACGCGGGGGCCGGCGGGGTGTCGCGGGCCTTCGCCGACATCGGTTCGCACTGGTGCGACCTGGTCGAGTTCGTCACCTGTGAGCCGTTCGCGTCCGTCTCCGCCGCGACCGACATCGTCTACCCGACCCGACCGGCGGCCTCGGGTCCGTCGTTCTCCGGCTCCCCCGACCCCGACCCGGTCGCGGACGCCGGGCAGCGCGCCGAGGTGACCACCGAGGACACCGCGGTCGCGACCTTCCGCACCGCCTCCGGCCGCATCGGGAACGTCGTCATCTCGCAGGTCGCCGCCGGACGCAAGAACCGACTGTGGTTCGAGGTCGACGGCACCCTCGGCTCGGCGGCGTTCGACCAGGAGCAGCCCGAGTCTGCGTGGTTCGGCAACGAGCGGGGCGCCCAGATCGTCGTCCGCGACCCGTCGCTCGGCTTCCCGGACCAACGGAGGCTGGCCGTCGTGCCGGCCGGCCACCCGCAGGGGTACCTCGACGCGTTCGGGGCCTTCGTCGCCGACACCTACGCGGCGGTCCGCAGCGAGGGCGACCGGTCGGCGTGGCCCGACGGGCTGCCGACGTTCGCGGACGGCGCCCGTGCGGCGTCGATCATCGAGGCGGTCATCGGCAGCGCGGCCGACGGGTCGTGGCGGGGGATCCGGTGAAGCTCGGGATGCTCACGGCCTGCCTGTCTGGGTGGTCGCTCGAGCGGATCGCGGCGTTCGCGGCCGAGCAGGGCTACGAGCGGCTCGAGGTCGCGGTGTGGCCGGACACCGGGTCACGGGACTTCGAGGCGGCGCACCTGCCAGTCGCCACGTTCACCGAGTCCGACGCCGATGCGACGCGGGAGGTGCTCGACCGGTACGGGCTCGAGCTCTCGGCGCTGGCGTACTACGAGAACAACCTGCACCACGACACCGACCACCGGGCCGCGGTCAAGGAGCACCTGTTCCACGCGGTCGACGCCGCCGCGATGCTCGGCGTGCCGTCCGTCGGCACGTTCGTCGGCCGGGACAACACGCTGTCCGTCCGGGACAACATGGCGCTCGGCGACCGCGTGCTCCCCGAGCTCGTCGACTACGCCGGCGAGCGGGGCGTCCGGCTGATCGTCGAGAACTGCGTGATGGAGGGCTGGCACCCCGACGGGTACCCGGGCAACCTCGCGTACTCCCCCGAGCTCTGGCACTGGGTCACCGGACTCGGCTTCGGCCTGAACTGGGACCCGTCGCACCTGACCTGGATCGGCATCGACCCGGTCGAGACGATCCTGCCGTTCGCCGAGCACATCGTGCACGCGCAGGCGAAGGACGTCGAGCTGTTCCCCCGCAAGCGGGACGAGTACGGGTTCTTCGGGAAGGTCGACAAGGGCGACGACCCGTGGGACATGGGCTGGTGGCGCTTCCGCGTCCCGGGCCGCGGGGTCGTGGACTGGCCGCACGTGGTCGACCGACTGTACGAGGCGGGGTTCACCGGCACGCTGAGCGTCGAGCACGAGGACCCGCTGTGGGGCGGCACCGACGAGAAGGTGCTCGAAGGCCTCCGGATCGCGCACCGCACCCTGCGCCCCCTGATCGCACGGGAGTCCTGAGCGCGTACAGGAAGCGGCGAGCACGGTGGAGCGCATGGGCCAGACCGTGAGCGACTTCGTCATCGACCGCATCAAGGCGTGGGGGGTCTCCCGCGTGTTCGGGTACCCCGGGGACGGCATCGGCGCGTTCGACGGTGCGCTCGGCAAGGCCGACGGCAGCGAACGGGCGCTCGAGTACGTCCGCCCGACGCACGAGGAGATCGCGGCCCTCATGGCCACCGCGCACGCGAAGTTCACCGGCGAGGTCGGCGTCTGCGTCGCGACGTCGAGCCCCGGGGCGTTCCACCTGCTCAACGGCCTGTACGACGCGCAGATGGACAACCAGCCCGTCGTCGCGATCGTCGGCCAGCAGGGCCTGGCGTCGATCGGGTCGTTCACCCAGCAGGAGTCGAACCTCGAGCGCGTGTTCGCCGACGTCGCCTGCTACGTCGAGACCGTCGCGACGCCGGACGCGGTCGGGGTCGTCGTCGACACCGCCTTCCGCACCGCGATGCTCCGCAAGCAGCCCGCCGTGGTGGTCCTCCCCCACGACGTCCAGGCCATGGCGTACGAGGCCCCCGCCGCCGAGCACTGGGTGTCCCGGTCGAGCGACGTCGCCCCGTCGATCCGGATCACCCCGCCGCAGGACGAGATCGCGCGGTTCGCCGAGGTCCTGAACGCCGGTGAACGCGTCACGTTCCTCGTCGGTGCCGGGGCCCGCGGTGCGACCGACCTGGTGCTCGCCGCCGCCGAGAAGACCGGCGCCGGGATCATCACGGCCCTCCGAGGCAAGGACGTCGTCCCCTCCGACGTGCCGTACCACACGCAGCAGGTCGGCCTGCTGGGGTCACGCCCGAGCCTCACGCAGATCAAGGAGTGCGACACCATCGTGCTCCTCGGCTCGAACTACCCGTACGGCGAGTACCTGCCGGCGAGCGGCCAGGCCCGCGGCGTGCAGGTGGACATCAAGCCGGAGCAGATGGGGCTGCGCTACCCGACCGAGCTCAACCTGTGGGGCGACGTCGGCGCGACGCTCGAGGCGGTGCTCCCGCTCCTGCGGGACAAGCAGGACACCGCGTGGCAGGACAAGCTCGCCGGTGAGATGCGCGAGTGGGAGGCGGAGATGGACCGCCAGGCCGAGGTGCACTACGACGACGGTGTCAACCCGCGCCGGGTCATCCGCGCCGTCAACGAACGCCTGCCCGAGCGTGTCACCGTCACCTGCGACGCCGGGACCACCGCGGACTGGTACGGCCACCACATCCGCCTGCGACGCGGCATGCACGGCGACATGTCCGGACGCCTCGCGACGATGCTCGCGGCGATGCCGTACGCCGTGGCCGCGAAGTTCGCCTTCCCGGACGCCCCGGCCGTGTGCACGATCGGCGACGGTGCGTTCCAGATGCTCGGCATGAACGAGCTCATCACCGTCAAGAAGTACATGGCGCAGTGGCCGGACCAGCAGCTCGTCATCGTCGTCATGCACAACGACGACCTCGGCCAGGTCTCGTGGGAGATGCGCACCGAGGACGGCAACCCGATGTGGTCCGGCTCGCAGGACGTCGAGACCATGGACTACGCCGGGTACGCACAGCTGCTCGGCTTCACGGGCATCGCGGTGCACCGGGACGACGAGGTCGAGGCGGCGGTGGAGCGGGCCTTCGCGAACCCCGGCGTCACGCTCATCGACGCGTACGTCAGCCGCAACGTGCCGCCCCTGCCGCCGCACATCACCGCGGAGTACGCGATCAACACCGCGAAGAGCCTGCTCAAGGGCGACCCGGCCGAGCTCGGGGTGGTCAAGGACTCGGCGAAGGCCATGGCGGCCGAGGCCGTCGAGCGGGTGAAGGGGGCGTTCGGCCGGGACTGACCGCCGGGCGGGGACGTCCGTCACGTGTTGCCGATGTGAACACCTCGTGACACATCGCGGCAACCCCTGGCGCGTCCCCTGTGGGTTCTCCTAGGTTCGTCGCCGATGAACACCACCTCCCACACCCGAACGCGTCGCGCCGCCGCCGGAGCGGTGCTCGCGACCGCCGGCGTCCTCGTGGCGCTGTCCGTCCCGTCCGCCGCCCTCGCCGCCGAGGGCGACGCGACGATCGACCTCTACAACGTGAACGACTTCCACGGGCGCATCGCCCAGTCGCTCTCCTCGCCGCCGCGCGACGGCGACGCCGCCGGTGCCGCCGTGCTCGCCGGTGCGCTCGAACAGCTCCGTGGCAGCGACCCGTCGACCTCCGCCTTCGTCAGCTCCGGTGACAACATCGGCGGATCGACGTTCGAGTCCTTCATCCAGGAGGACCAGCCGACGATCGACGTGCTCAACCAGATGGACCTGACGGTGAGCGCGATCGGCAACCACGAGCTCGACCGTGGACAGACCGACCTGCGAGACCGCGTGATCGGGGCCGACGGTGCCCGCAACGCGAAGTGGGACTACGTCTCCGCGAACATCCTCGACTCGGCGACGGGCAAGCCCGCGTTCGACCCCTACGCGATCCAGGAGATCAGCGGCAAGCGCGTCGGGTTCATCGGCGCGACCGTCGACCTGGTCGGACAGGGGCTCGTCAGCCCCGACGGCATCGCGGGCCTCGAGATGGGCGACATCACCACCGAGGTGAACAAGGTCGCCGCGCAGCTCACCGACGGCGACGAGGGCAACGGCGAGGCCGACGTGCTCGTGCTGCTCGTGCACGACGGTGCGGAGTCCCCCACGCCGGTCACCGCCGACGGCGGGTCCGACTTTGCCCGCGCGGTCTACGGGGTCACCCCGAAGGTGTCCGCGATCCTCTCGGCGCACACGCACCAGACGTACACGTACTCGGTGGTCCCGAAGGGCGGCACGGTCCCCCGTCCGGTGATCCAGACCGGCTCGTACGGGTTCAACCTCGGGCACGTGCAGCTCACGGTCGCCGCGGACGGCACCGTGACCCCGACGAAGAACGAGAACATCCGGCTCGCTGGCAGCACCTTCCCGAAGGACGCCGCGGTCCAGGCCACGGTGGACACCGCGGTCGCCGAGGCGGACCGGCTCGGTGCCGTCGAGCTCGGTGCCGTCGACCGCGACCTCAAGCGCGCCGTGCAGTCGAACGGCTCCGAGAACCGCGGCGGCGAGTCCACGCTCGGCAACTTCGTGGCCGAGGTCCAGCGCTCGCAGACGCAGCGCCAGGGCGCCCAGATCGCGTTCATGAACCCGGGCGGGCTCCGTGCGGACATCGCGTCCGGCCCGGTGACCTACAAGGAGGCAGCGGTCGTCCAGCCGTTCGCGAACACGCTCGTCGTGCTCGACCTCACCGGTGACCAGGTCCGCCAGGCGCTCGAGCAGCAGTGGCAGCCCGCGAGCGCGAGCCGTCCGTTCCTCAAGCTCGGCACGTCCTCCGGGTTCTCGTACACCTACGACCCGCTCGCGGACGCCGGGTCCCGCATCACCTCGATGACCCTCGACGGCGCTCCGGTCGACGCGGACCGCACGTACAAGGTGACCGTGAACTCCTTCCTGGCGACCGGCGGCGACAACTTCGCCGCGTTCAAGCAGGCCGCGGCCAAGCAGGACAGCGGCATGGTCGACCTCGAAGCCCAGGTCGAGTACTTCAAGGCGAACCCGTCGGTCGCGGTGCAGGAGGACCAGCGCGCCGTCGGCGTCCGTGTCAGCGACGCTCCCGAGGGCGGCTTCGGCCCCGGCGACGAGGTCCGGATCGACCTGTCGTCGCTGACCTTCAGCAACGCGGCGGACCAGGCAGGTTCGGTGTCGGTGAGCGCCGGCGGCCAGGAGCTGGCCTCGTCGCCGATCGACACGTCGGTCGTGGACACCACCGACGAGCAGGGCCGCGCCACGCTGACCTTCACGGTGCCCGGGGTCGGCGGTGACCAGCCGACCGCCCGTGCGGCGGCGACCGGCACGGCGCTCCGCGCGGTCGCCCCGGCCGCGACCACCGACGAGCCCCTCGTCGTGACGCTGCCGAACGGCCAGACGATCACCCTCGCGGTGACCGTACCGATCGAGGCCGCCGTCGACCCGACCGACCCGACCGATCCCACCGACCCCGGCACGCCGGGCACCGGTGACCCGAGCGCACCCGGCACGGGCGGCGGCTCGATCGGCGGCGGCAACGGAACGGGCACGGGCACGGGCACGGGCACGGGCACGGGCACGGGCACGGGCACGGGCAACAGCGTCGCGGACGGTGCGCAGCGCCCCGGCACGGGCGCCCTCGCCTGGACCGGCGCCGAGCTCCTGCCTGCCGGCATCGCGGCCGGTGCCCTGCTCCTCGCCGGGCTGGTGACGATGGTGCTCGTGCGCCGGAACCGGGCCCTGCGCGGCGCGACGGTCGAGACCGACTGACACCGCGCCTCCCGGCTGGATCCGAGGACGGGCCGTCTCACCCAGGTGAGGCGGCCCATCCGCCGTGCGCCCGTCCGCCGGCCGCCCGTCCGACTTCCGTGACGGCCCGCGCAACAACCGTGCAGGGGGGGGTACGCTCAGCCTGTCGCACAGCGATGCGCCACGCCGGGTCGCCCTCAGGGCCGGACGGTGGTTCCGTCCGCGGACTCCGCGGCGCGGGTGCTCTCCGTCTCCAGGGAAACGGCGGAGGGCACCCACCACCGACCACCGGGGTTCAGCGGAACAGCTGCTCCCCGATGTAGGAGCCCTTCCGCGGTGCCGGCGGCACGGCGAACACCCCGGACCCGATGTGCGACACGTACTCGTTCAGCCGGTCGGACGCGCCGAGCTTCCGCTGCAACCGGGTGAAGTGGTCGGGGTCCGTCATGTACGCCGCGAAGAGCAACCCGGCGTCGAGCTGGCCGTACTGGTTCAGACCGTCCGTGTAGTTGTACCCACGGCGCAGGATCTTCACGCCGCCGTTGGCCTCGTGCGCGGCGAGGGCGATGTGCGAGCGCGGGTCGATCGCCGTCGCGCCGTCCGCGTCGGCGCCGTGTGCGGCCGCGTGGAAGTCCGGCGTGGTGTGCTCGCTGCCGCCGGACAGCGGCGCACCCTCGACCTTGGTGCGGCCGAACACCCGCTGCTGGTCGCTGACGACGTCGGCGTCCCACGTCTCCAGGTTCATCCGGATCTTCCGGACCACCTGGTAGGTGCCGCCGGCCATCCACCCGGCGTCGGAGTCGAGCCACACGAAGCGCTCGTACTCCTCGTCCGAGGTGACGTTCCGCGTGCCGTCCTTGAAGCCCATCAGGTTGCGCGGGGTCGACTGCGAGGGACCCGCGGACGCGCGGCCGAAGCCGATCACCGTCCACCGCACGGTCGCGGTGCCCCGCGCCATCCTGGCCAGGTCGCGGACGGCGTGGTACGCCACCTGCGGGTCGTCGGCGCAGGCCTGCAGCGAAAGGTCGCCGCCGGTCAGCCCGTCCTCGAGCGCGTCGCTCGGCAGGGTCGGGATCGCCGCCAGGTGCGCGGGACGCTTCGCGGCGAGGCCGAAGCGCTCGTCGAAGACCCCGGGGCCGAGGCCCACCGTCACGGTCAGGGACGCGGGGCCGAGGTCGAGCGCCTCGCCGGTGTCCGCGCCGACGCCCTCGCCGTGGGCCGGCTCGACGCTGCCGATCGTCCGGCCTGCCTGCAGCTGCGCGATCGCCGCGGACCAGCGGGCGAGGAGCACCTGCAGCTCGGTCGCGGTCGAGGCGGTGAGGTCGAACACCATGAACACGCAGTGCCGCTGCGGGGTGGTGCGGATCCCGCCCTGGGGCTGCCGCGCGGCCGTCGCGTAGAACGGCACCTGCTGCGACAGGTCGATCGACTCGTCGGCGTTCGCGGCCGCGGCGAAGGGGTCGACGCCGGTCGCGGCCGTGGCCCCGGCGACGCCGGCGACCGCACCGACCCCGGCACCGGCTGCGGCGAGCCCGGCGCCGAGCAGTCCGCGACGGGAGAAGCGGGACGCGGTCACGCCGTCGCGACCTTCTCGGCCAGGCGGGACAGCGGGTCCTGGAGCGCCTGGACCTGCTGCGAGATGCGGTTGGCGTCCTTCGCCTTCGCGGCGTCGTCCCACGTGCTGAAGCCGCCGAGGGCGTTCGCGTCGCGGAAGCCGTCCATCATCGTGTTCGTCGCGTCGAACTGCGCGGCGATCTGCTTCGTCAGGGCCGGGTCGACCTTCGTCAGGCCGGGCTTGAGGTACGCGAAGGCCTGCCGGGCGCCCTCGACGTTCGCGGCCAGGTCGACGAGGTCGATGTGGCTGTACGCCTCCTCTTCCCCGGTGATCTTGTTCGACTGGACCTCCTCGAGGAGCCCGGCGGCACCGTTCGCCAGGTCCTCGGGCTTGTACTGCAGCGTCGGCACGAGCTTCGCGAGGAGCTGCACGTTGCTCGTCAGGTCGCCCGCGGTCTGCTTCGTCGACGCGGTGATCGCACCGGCCTGGAACAGGTCCTTCTCGACGGCGTGGAACCCGCTCCAGCCGACGGCGTCATCGAGGTTCGACTGGCGCATGTCGACCAGGTAGTCGAGGTTGCCCTTGTTGTCGGTGGCCGAGAAGCCCTGCTTGACGAACCCGTCGACGTCGCTCTCGATGTGCTCGTAGAACGGGCGGGCGGCGGCGTAGTCCCGCTTCGCGGCGTCGAGGTCGCCGGCGTCGACGTCCTTCTGCAGCTGCTGCACGGCGCTCACCATGTCGTCGACCTGGCCGTCGACGTAGGTCGCGTAGCCGGTCGCTCCGTCGGCGAGCAGGCTCGCGGCGCTGCTGTTCGCGGTCGAGGCCGCCTTCCCCGTGACGGTGAAGTCGGTGAGCTCCTTCGTCGCCCCGGGGCAGTAGACCTGGTAGCTGCCGCCGGTCAGCGTGGCGGTGAACGTCACCGGGGCGAGCCCGGGCGCGAGGTTCTCCTTCTCGCCGAGGATCCGCTGGTCCTGCAGCAGCTCGACCTCGGTGATCGCGGTCGACGACTCGTTCTGCACCCGGAAGGTGACGGGCCCTGCGGGGACCTTCGTGGTCGACACGGCGCAGGCGTCGGAGCCGTCGTTCGTCAGGGTGATGGTGACGCGGGAGACCTTCCCCGACCCGGACGACGCGTCGTCGGCGGGGGTGCCGGCGGAGCAGGCGGTCAGGGTGAGGGCGGCGACGGCGCCGAGGGCACCGAGGGCGATCAGGGGTCGGGCGGCCAGGGGGCGGGCGGCACTACCGAACGGCATGGTCGAGGCTCCTTGCAGGGACGTCGGCGGGCGGTCCGCGCGACGGGTCGGTTCCGGGGGTGGTGGTCGTGGGGACGGAGACGCGGCGCCGGTCGCGGACCGCGAGCGCGGCCTGGGCGGCCGCCGCGACGAGCAGCACGAGGGGCAGCCAGGCGTTCCAGAGTCGGAGCTCAGCGGCGCGCGTCTGCGCGGCGGCGACGGCGGTCGCCGCACGGTCCGCGTCGGCGGTCGGGACGGCCCAGACGTCGCGTCCCAGCGTGGTCGTCCGAGCGGCCGGGAGGCCCCCACCGCGGAGCGTGAGCACGTCGCGTTCCGAGCGGGTCGCCTCGAGGACGCCGCCGTCGACGGTCGTCAGGGTCACCGTGTCACGGACGGTCCAGTCCGCCGCGAACGGGCCGGGGTTCGTCGACGGGGAGACGCCGACCGGGACGCGACCGAACAGCCCCACGAGCTGGTCGAGGGTCAGCGAGGTCGGTCGGTCGGCGGACGGGACGTCCTCGGTGACCTGCCACTGGTCGGCGGTGGTGCCCGCCCGGGCGACGCGGCGGTGGGCCGACGCGGGCAGGGTGATCTGTGCCTCCCGGCCGCTGCCGGCCACCCGCAGGACCGCCCTGTCCCCGTCGACGGACGCCGTGACGGAGCGCGCGTCGCCGGACACGGCGACCGTGCGGGGCAGGTCCGCGCCGCTGCCGGACGGGACGGCGACCGCGAGCACGACGGCCGTCGCGGCGAAGGCGGCGGCGAGGACGGCGCGCACCCGCGGGACGCGCTGCGGCGACGGCCGCCAGACGCGCGGCCAGAGCGAGATCGCGAGGACCGGGACGACGTAGAGGACCCAGCCGAGGACCTCGACGACCCGGGGGTCGGCGGGGATGCCGAGCACGCCCTCGACGAGCGCACCGCGGAGCGAGCCGTTCGGGGCGAGCCAGCCGAGGTCGACGGTGCGCTGCTGACCGATGACGAGCCAGCCGGCCTCGTGCGCGTGGCGGAGGGCGGTCAGGACGAGTCCACCGGCGACGAAGACCAGGAAGACGCCGGTGCCCGTGAAGAAGCGGCCGAGGTCGAGCTTCACGCCGCCGGTGTAGATCCCGTACCCGATGAGCACGGCCACGGCGATGCCGATCACGGCGCCGAGGGCGGCGGAGCCGGTGTCCGCGGACGCCTGGAAGGTGGCGAGCAGGAAGACCGAGGTCTCGAAGCCCTCCTTGAGGACCGCGAGGAACGCCATGCCGGCCAGGGCCCAGGCGGTGCCGCGGCCGAGGGCGGCGGTCGCACTGGCGACGAGGTCCTTCGAGAGCGTGCGGGCGTGGGTCCGCATCCACACGATCATGCCCGTGACGAACACCACCGCCACGGCACCGATGACGGTCTCCATGCCCTCCTGCTCGGCCTGCGGCAGGGCCTGCTCGACGAGCTGCAGCCCGAAGCCGACGGCGATGCTCAGGGCGACCGCGGCGCCGACGCCGATCCACATCGGGGTGAGCGGAGCGCGGTTGCGACGCAGGAACGCGGCGATGATGCCGACGATGAGCGTCGCTTCGAGGCCTTCGCGGAGGCCGATGACGAGGGTGGCGATCATGGCGAAGGTGAGGCTAACCTAACTCACCCTCGCACCGCCACTTCCGCGACGTGGGGTTTGATTGTTCTCATGAACCTGCTGTCCCCCGAGGGCCTGGCGTCGGTCACGAACGTGCTCGACCTCGCCGGCGTGCTCGCGTCCGCGCTGCTCGGTGGATCGCTCGCCCGGACGATGGACTTCGACCTGTTCGGGTTCCTGGTCGTCGGGTTCGTCTCCGGCCTGGGCGGCGGCATGCTCCGCGACACCCTGCTGCAGAACGGCCCCCCGGTCGCGCTCGTCGACCCGCTCTACGTGCCGGTCGCGATCGCCGGCGCGCTCATCGCCTTCTTCGTGTCGTTCTCCGAGCTCACCTGGGACCGGCTGTTCACCGTCCTGGACGCCGCCGTGATCGGGTTCTGGTCGGTGGTCGGGGTGCAGCGGACCTTCGACGCCGGGCTCGGCTGGCCCGCCGCGATCATCATGGGGACCATCACCGCGGTCGGGGGCGGGGCCATGCGCGACCTGCTGCTCCGCCGTGTGCCCGCGGTCTTCGGCGGCAACGCGCTCTACGCCACGGTCGCGGTCGCCGCCTCGGCCGTGATGGTCGTCGCGTCGTACCTCGGCTCCCCCACCATCGGGATCATCGCGGCCATCGTGCTGTCGCTCGGCCTGCGCTACGGCGCCGTCAAGCGTGGTTGGGGGCTGCCGAACGGCCGCGACTGGCAGCCGAAGTCGACCCTCGGCGCGCTGCTCCAGCGCGGCCGCCGACTCCGCCCGGACGCCGTCCGCCTGCTCCGCCGACCCGGTCGACGGTCCGGCGTCGGGAGCGTCCGGTCGGACACCGGCAGCGTCCGGACTGACCACGAACCGCACACCGACGACTGAGACTGGGCCACGACGGACCCTGGCGCTAGCATCGGTACCGCCGGGTATCGACCCCGGCGACCACCCGCCGATCGAGGCACCGACACGACCCGAACGTGCCGGTTCGTCCGTCGACGACAGGAGGTCGGGGCCGGCCACGTGCCGCGCGGGGAACCGACGCGCGGCGCGGCAGGCTCCGACGGACCGCACGGCACCACCGTGCGGGGATCGGCACGTCCGCCCGCCGTACGCGGCACGTCGTGCCGGACCGCCACGATCAGGGACCAGGACCAGATGCGCGACGACGACGCCCCCACACCGAGGACCCCGCGAGCCGAGGTCCGGGAGCGCCTGCTCGTCGCGGCCGCGCAGGAGTTCGCCGAGTCCGGACTGCACGGGAGCCGGCTCGACACCGTCGCCGCCCGCGCCGGGTTCAGCAAGGGGGCCGTCTACTCGAACTTCGCGTCGAAGCAGGACCTGGTCGCCGAGGTCATGCAGCGCCAGACGAACCTGGTGCTCGCGTCCCTGCGGGAGCTCGTCGGGCCGGACCTGGCGGCGGAGGACATCGGCGACGTCCTGCGCGCCGCGTTCGGGCGGCACGACCAGACCGCGCAGTTCGCCCTGCTGTCCGAGTTCCGGGGCTACGCGATGCGGCACGAGGCGTTCCTGCCCGAATTCGTGCGTCAGCGACGGGCGCTCCAGGACGGGGTGCTCGAGCTCGTGCAGGAGTGGTTCGGGGCGCACCCGGAGGTCTCGCCCGGGATGCGGCTCGAGGACTTCGCGACGCTGCTCGTCGGGGCGAACGTGGGGATCGTGTTCGACGCGCCGGCGTTGCCCGGGGTTGACCCGGGCGACGTCATCGCGGCCGTGGTGGACGCGGTGGTGCGCCCGCGCTGAACCACCGGCGGGCGGCGCGGGCGGCGCGGCGCGCGCGGCGCGGCGCGGCGCGCGCGGCGCGGCGCGCGCGGCGCGGCGCGGCGCGCGCGGCGCCCGGCGGCGCGGTGTGGCGTGCCTGCGCACAACGGGAAGCACGCCGCGCCACGTGATCACATGGCGCGGTGTGCTTCCCGTTGTGCGGACCGCGCGCGGCGCGGGCGGCGCGGGCGCGCGGGCGGCGCGGCGCGCGCGGACCGCGCGCCCCGGCTACGCCGGCCGGCGCCGCCGGCCCTCGTGCGACCAGGCCGACGACGGCAGCAGGCTCGGCGGCAACAGCCGCGACCGGACCACCCGCCCACGGGACACCGATGCGTCCAGGGCGACCCGTGCCTCCAGGACGGCACGGAGGAGCGCGTCCCGGTCCACCGCAGCCGCACCGTCGGCGGCGAACCGCTCGACGTCGACCGCGTCGACCACCGTGGTCAGGTGCGGCAGCACCGTGCCGGGCAGGCGACCCGAGAGCCGACCGAGCACCGCCCGGGCGGTCCGTGCGGCCGCAGCGGCGTCGTCCGGCGGCGCCGCTCCGGGTGCGAGCCCGTGGTCGGCGACGTCGTCGAGGACCTCACGCCAGGCTTGCAGCGCCGGCGACCGCCCGATGCGGACCGCGGCGAGCCGACGGCGGCGGCGGACTGCCCGGACGACCGAGGGCGAGGCGAGCAGGACGAGCGCGAGGGCCACCCCGACCGCGAGCCCGAGGGCGCCCGTGCCGGTACTGCTGCCGGGCGCCGCGGCACCGGGGGCTGCGGACGCCGAGGGCGTGGGGGTCGGTGATGCCTCTGCCGGGGCAGTCTCGCCGGGTGCGGGCAGCGGGGTCTGCGGGTCGGCCGGGGCGGGCGTCGCCGAGGACCCGGTGGACGGCTGCGCGGCGGCGTCGGAGTCCGGGGTCGGCTCGAACGAGACCCAGCCGGCACCGCGGATGTACAGCTCGGGCCACGAGTGCAGCTGCCGGTTCGTGACCGTGTACTCGCCGTCGTCGGTCTGCTGCGGGTTCGCCCGGTAGCCGACCGCGATGCGCGAGGGGATCCCGAGCGTCCGGGCCATCACCGCCATCGACGAGGCGAAGTGCACGCAGTAGCCCTCGCGGACGCGCAGGAACGTGTCGATCACGCGCATGTTGTCGCCGTCGTAGCCCTGTTCGACGGGCGCGGTCTCGGAGTACGTGAACAGGTCGCTCCGGAACCACTGCTCGAGCGCCCGGGCCTGTTCGTAGTCGGTCGTCGCACCACCGGCCACGCGGCGGGCGGTCGACGCGATGTCCTTCGGCAGGTCGTCCGGCAGCGACAGGTCGGTGCGGAGCTGGGCGCGGCTCGGCGCCTGGAACCCCCGACCGTCGGCGCGACCGAGCAGCCCCGAGGACGCGATCGCGTCGAGGTACTCCCCCGACGAGGTCGAGGCGCCGTAGACCTCGTACGTCGAGCCCCGCTGGGTCGTCGGCCCCGTCGACCGGATGGTGTTCGAGTCGCCCATCCAGCGCCAGCTCGCCAGGTCCAGGTTCGTCGACCTGGACTGCACCGACACCGCCCCGGAGGGCACCGGCAGGTAGTTGCTCGACAGTCCGGTCACCCGGATGGTCACGTCGCCCCGGCTCGCCAGGCGCGGGTTGACCCCGACCGCGAACTGCTGCTGGTCGGCGGTGTCCGACGTGCTGGCGTCCGAGACGGTGGGGACCCAGTCCCCGGAGCCGAACTCGTCCAGGTCGGCGAGCTTGAGGTACTCCGGCCGGCCGTCGGCCGAGCGGTACTGCAGTACCTCGAGTTCGTTCGGCTGGCGCAGGTCCTGGCCGAGCTGCAGCAGGGTGCCCGGGCGGCCCGGCTGGATCGGCGACTGCAGTGCCCCGGTCACCCCCGACAGCCAGCTCGCGTTGAGCGGCACGACGACGGGGAGCCCGACGGCCACGACGAGTCCGATCGCCCCGACGACCGCGGCCGGGAACGCGCGTTGCACCGGCCGGACCGACAGCCACAGCAGGCCGAGGAACGCGATGCCGACCAGGACGACGAGCACGGGCGACGCCGGCTGGCCGGTGATGACGCCCGGGACGACGAGCACGACGAGCGCCGGCACGGCGGCGAGGGCGACGGTCGGGGCGATCGCGGCGAGGAAGAGCGACACCCCGGCGACCCAGCCGATCGCGACCGTCACGACGAGCCGGATCGCGTCGGTCTGCGGGAGCGGCGCCGGGTTCAGGCGGATGGCCGCCAGGGCCTCGCCGAGCGCACCGTCGCGGTCGAGCCACCCGAGCGGCGACAGGTCGTTCAGCACGGCCGCGGCGCACGAGCCGAGGACCAGCGTCGCGACGAGCGCGATGAACCGGACGCCGGGAGCCCGTCGACGGACGACCAACATCACGGCGACGAGCACGGCGGTGAAGACCACACCGGACAGCCACCACTGCGCGCCCTGCACGAGCGGCCGCATGGCGAGCGCGGCGACGATCACGGGGACGGGGGCCAGCGCGACGATCCAGGCGCTCGGGGCATCGCTCCGTGTGGCGGGCTCGCGGCCGTCGGCAGCCCCGCCCCAGCCCGACCGGTCCGGCCGGTCGGCGACGGCGGTACCGCCACCGTCCTGCGGTCGGCGAGCGTCGTCGCGGCGGCCGGCGCCCCGACCCGTCCCGCTCACCGGACGCTCCCGGGAGCGTGCGCGCCCGTGACCGGCACGACGAGCGTCCGCCAGCCGCCACGGTCGAGGATGCCGCGCACCACCGGCTCCGGCGGCACGATCGTCGCGAGGATGCCCCGGCTCGACCCGCTCGTCCGCGACACGAGCTCGGCCGCCTGCTCCGCGGTGCAGTGGCCGGTGACCACGGCCGTCATGCCGTGCACGTCCCGGCCGCGGACGTCCGGCAGGACCTCGGTCACGTCGCGGGCATCGGAGCGGAGCCGGACGTCGGCGAGCCCGACGAGCACGTCGGTCAGACTGCCGGCGTCCCCCGCGTGCCGGGTGTTCCCCGCGGCGCCGTCGCTCACGAGCAGCACGCGGGACGTCCGCGCGCTCAGGGCACGAGCGACACTGGCGGCCACGACGACGGCGTGCTCGAACGCCGCGTCGCCACCGAGGTCGGACAGCTCGGCGAGGTCGTCGCGGCCGAGCCGCTGGTACGACTCGCGGCGGACGTCGAGCGCGATGACGGCCTCCGGCGGCTGCGCCTGGGTCGTCTGCCGCACGTGCAGTTCGCCCCGTCGGGCGCTCTGCCCCCAGTGCACCCGGCGGATCGGGTCGCCCTGGCGGTAGGGCCGCAGCTCGCTGTCGTCCGCCGATCCGCCCTGGCCGACCCGGCCCTCGTCGGCGGAGACCGCCCCGGCGAGGGCGCCGGTGTCGATCGCAGCGAGCGGGGTCGACGCCGGCACGACGACGATCTCCTCCGCCGGGACGACGGGCCGGTCGATGCGGAGCAGGCCGAACGGGTCCTCGACCCGGATCGTCACCGGGCCGACCAGCGTCCGGCCCCGGTGCATCGCGAGCGCCTCGACGTCGAGCACGGCCGGCGGCTCGTGCGGTCCGACGAGGGCGTAGGTCTCGGCCTCGGACACACTGGCGAAGGTGTCGTCGAGCTGTTCACGGACGAGCAGTCGCGTCCGTGGACCGATCGGCAGCGAGGTCCCGCGGAGCGTGATCCGCTCCCGGTAGACCTCGCCGACCTGGACGACCCCCCGCGCGGTGCTGCGGGTCGCACGGAGCGGTGCCGCGACGACCAGGGCCATCACGACCCCGAGCACGAGCAGCACGAGCAGGAGCAGCCCCGCGGACACGGCGATGCTCGTCGTGGCGACGAGCCCGCCGACGGTCAGCCCGAGCCCGGACGCGAGCACCGTCCACCCCCGCGCGGTCGGCCGGGGGAACGGGGTGCGGCGGAGCAGTGCCGTCCCGCGGCGGCCGTACCGGAGCGCCCGCGACCGCACCGCGCCGGCGCGCAGCGCGAGCGGCGCGGGCCCGGGCATCAGGAGTGGACCGGCGCCGCGGTGAACGGCACGGCGGTGTCGGAGACGATCCGCACGACGATCTCACGGGCGGTGTCGTCACCGGACCCGCCGAGACCACGGGCGACCGGCACCAGGCGGTGCGCGAGCACCACCGGGGCGAGCCGCGCGACGTCGTCCGGTGTGACGAACGGCCGGCCGGCGAGGGCGGCGTGCGCGCGGGCGGCCTGCGCGAGGTGCAGCGTGGCACGCGGGCTCGCCCCGAGCACGAGGTCGGGGTGTGACCGGGTGGCCCGGACGATCGCGACGATGTACGCCTCGACGTCGGGCGCGACGTGCACCGCCCGCACGGCGTGCACCACCGCGCGGAGCGTCCCGACGTCGACGATCGGACGGAGCGACGAGAGCGGGTCGCGGACGCCGCGGTGCGCGAGCATGTTCCGCTCGGCGTCGGCGCTCGGGTAGCCCATCGCGATGCGCGCCATGAAGCGGTCGCGCTGCGCCTCCGGCAACGGGTACGTGCCCTCCATGTCGATGGGGTTCTGGGTCGCGACGATCATGAACGGCGACTCGAGCTGCCGCGTCACGCCGTCGACCGTCACCTGCGACTCCGCCATCGCCTCGAGCAGTGCCGACTGGGTCTTCGGGCTCGTGCGGTTGATCTCGTCGCCGATCACGACGTTCGCGAAGACGGGTCCGGGCGAGAACCGGAAGGTGCCGGACGACTGGTCGTAGATGTTCACGCCGGTGACGTCCGACGGCAGCATGTCCGAGGTGAACTGGATGCGGTTCACGGAGCCGCCGACCGACGCCCCGAGGGCCTTCGCGAGCACGGTCTTGCCGACACCGGGGACGTCCTCGACGAGCAGGTGCCCCTCGGCGAGCATCACCATGAGGGCGGTGCGGATCGCATCGACCTTGCCGTCGACGACGGTCGAGACAGCCGCGACGACGTCGTCGCCGACGGCGCGGACGTGCTCGATCGGGAAGGCGGGGTCGGTCGGGTCCGGCACGCGGGCCTCCTCGTCTCGGGACAGGTGTCGTGCATGCTACAACGGCGCGGTGACAGCCACCGGAGGATGCGTCACCGGTCATCCGGAGGACACATCGGGGCGTTCCGGCGGGCGGCCGTGGTCGCGTCCACCACCGGACGGGAGGCACGTGGCGGCGCCGCCACGTGCCTCCCGTCCGCCCTGTGGTCACGTCATCCGGTCTGCGCGACGCGGGCCGCCTCCGCGGCCCGGAGGACCTCGGCCGCGACGGCGACCCCCTCCTCGCGACCGAGCTCGGTGTCCTCGTGCTCGATGTTGACGAGCATGTCCGGGTCGACCGCGTGCAGGGCCTCGAGGAACGCCGTCCAGTACGCCGTCGGGTGCCCCTTGCCGAGCGCGACGAAGTCCCAGGCGGACGGTGTCGGCCACGCGTTCGCCCACTCGTCCCCGCCGAGGTTCGTCCGCGGCTCGTCCGGCGACAGCCGCCGGAACGAGTTGTCGAGCACGCCGTTCAGCGCGACGGCGGGGTTCACCCGGACGTCCTTGGCCGCGGCGTGCACGACGAGCGGTCCGAGCTCGCAGACCACGGCGACCGGGTCCATCTGCTGCCAGAACAGGTGTGACGCGTCGAGCTCGACCCCGACGTTCGTCAGGCCGCCGCGATCGACGAGCTCGCGGATCGTGGCGACGTTGAACACGAGGTTCTGGGGGTGGAGCTCGAGGGCGACGGTCACGCCGTGCTCCCGCGCCAGGGCGTCGATCTCCTGCCAGAACGGCACGGCCACGCTCCACTGGTGCTCGAGCACGTCGAGCGCCGCGGAGTTCCAGGCGTTCACGACCCAGTTCGGCCGGGTGCCGCCGGGCTCCCCCGCCGGCAGGCCGGACATCGTGACGACCCGGGTCTGGCCGAGTCGCGCCGCGAGTCGGATGCTGCGACGGACGTCCTCGGCGTGCGCGGGACCGATCACGGGGTCGGGGTGCAGCGGGTTGCCGTTGCAGTTCAGTCCGGCGATCTCGACGCCGGTGCCGTCGAACTGCGCGAGGAAGGCGTCCCGCGCACCGTCGTCGACCAGGATCGCGTCGACGTCCGGCACGTGCACCGGGGGCAGGAACCCGCCGGTGTTCAGCTCGATGCCGGTGAGGCCGTTCTCGGCGACCACCCGGAGCGCGTCGGCGAGCGGCCGGTCGTGCAGGATCGCGCCGTAGAGCCCGAGCTTCATGCGTGCACCGCCTGCCGGACGGTCTGCGCCGCCCCGTCGGCCGCCGCGGAGCGGACCACCGCGTCGAGGACCTCCATGTTGTGCACGCCGTCGTCGAACGTGGCGTTCGCCGGCAGGGCGTCGGCTGCTCCGACGACCTCGTCGAGGAACGCGCGCGCCTGGTACTCGAACATCTGGTTCTGGCCCCAGCCGACCCCGGGAGCGTCCATCGCCATGCCCCCGGCGACGTAGGGGTGGTCGGGTCCGAGGACGACCTGCCGGTACCCGCCGGTCCGCGGTCCGTCGGACTGCAGGGCGAGCCCGATCTCGGACGGCCGCTCCTGGTCCCAGCGCGCCGAGCCGCGCTCGCAGAGGACGTCGACGACCAGGCCGTTCGGGTGCCCGGTCGCGACGCGGGACACCTCGAAGGTCCCGACCGCGGCGCCGTCACCCAGGCGCGCGACGAACGTGGCGTGGTCGTCGTTCGTGACCGTCGCCGTCTCGCCCGTCGTCGCGGCCTGCTGCCCGCGGAGCACTTTCCCCGCTGCGACGGGCCGTTCGGTGATCGCGGTCGTGAAGGCGCCTCCGCTGACGCTCGCGACCGGGCCGGCGAGGAACTCGGCGACGTACGCCAGGTGCGAGCCGACGTCGGCGAGTGCCCCGGTGCCGGGGATCCCGGTGAAGCGCCACGAGGACGGCACGTCCGGCGAGGCGCCGTAGTCGGTCCAGTAGCGCCCGGCGACGTGCAGGACCCGGCCGAGCGTGCCGTCCTGCACGAGCTCGCGGATCGCGGCCAGCCCTGGGGCGCGTCGGTAGGTGAAGCCGACCCGGCCGAGCACGCCGGTCGCCACGGAGGCACGGGCGGCGTCCGCCATCGCGCGGGCGTCGTCGAGCGAGTCGGCCAGCGGCTTCTCGCACAGCACGTGCTTGCCCGCGGCGAGGAGCCCCTCGACGACCTCGCGGTGCAGGCGGTTCGCGACCACGACGCTCACGACGTCCACGTCGTCGGCCGCGGCGATCGCCCGCCAGTCGGTGTCGTGCCGCTCGTACCCGAAGCGCCGCGACGCGGCGGCGGCGAGCGGTTCGTCCACGTCGCCGACCGAGACGAGCCGCACAGGCGGCAGCGTCGGGGCGAAGAGGGAGGGGGCGTTCCGCCACGCCGCCATGTGGGCCTTGCCCGCCATGCCGGCGCCGATGACGGCGACCCCGATGCTGTCGACCATGCGTGCTCTCCTTCGAGACGAGGTGGCTCCAACCGATTCTGGAACGTTCCAGACTCGTTGGCGGTACTGTAGCCCGAGCAGTCCATGTCCTGTCAAGGAGCCGCGTGTCCCCTCGCCCGCCGACGATCATCGACGTCGCCACACGCGCCGGCGTCTCGAAGTCCCTCGTCTCGATGGTGATGCGCGACGACCCGGGTGTCTCCCCCGCCCGGCGGTCCGCCGTCCTCGCCGCCGCGGCGGACCTGGGCTACCGGCCGAACCGGGCGGCCGCGATCCTCGCCGGCACCCGCACCAGGACGATCGGCGTCGTCGTCGACGACTTCCGGAATCCCTGGTACGTCCCGATGCTCGACGGCATCCGCGCGGCCCTCGCCCCGCACGGCCTGCGGCTGACGCTGGCCGACACCCGCGCGAACGAACACCTCGGTTCGTCGCCGCTCGACGACCTGCTGTCCCTGCGCGTCGACGGGGTGGTGCTCGCCGCCGAGGGCTTCGCCGACGCCGTCGTCCCGGCGGACGTCCCGGTCGTGGTCGCGGGCGAACGGGCGACCGTCCCGTCCGGCCTGGACGTGGTCGCCTCCGACGAGGCCGCCGGCGGCCGGTCCGCGACCGCTCACCTGCTCGAGCTGGGTCACCGGCACATCGTCCACGTCACCGGCTCGGGAGGCCCGGCTGCCGCCCGCCGCGCCGCCGCCGTCGAGCGGATGGTCGCCGCCGGCGTCACCCCCGTGGTCGTCGGCGACGGCCCCACCGCCGAGGCCACGGGCTACGAGGGCACCCGTCGTGCGCTCGCGGAGCACCCGGACACGACGGCGGTGTTCGCCGCGAACGACGTCATGGCGATGGGCGCGATCGCGGCGGTCCGGGACGCCGGACTCCGGGTCCCCGAGGACGTGTCGGTCATCGGGCACGACGAGACCCCGCTGGCGGGATCGCCCCTGGTGCGCCTGACGACGGTGGACCCGCACAACGACGAGGTCGGACGACTGGCGGCCGAGCGGCTCGTCCGGCTGATCGGGGCACCGACGCCGGACGCGGCACCGCTGCGCCTGCTCGTGCCGCCGTCGCTCGTCGTCCGGTCGACCACGGCGCCACCGCGGCCCTGAGCCCTTGGTCAGTGCTGGCCCCGCCGATCAGTCCGGCAGGGGCTGCGTCCCGAGGGACCAGAGCGCGACGCCGTGCAGCCCGAGCTCCCGGGCGAGCGCGACCCGTGCCCGGTAGGACCGCGCGTCCGACCAGTGCAGCGCACGGCCGTTCGCGAGGGCTGCGGACCACTCCCCGGTCCGGTCCGACCACCGCGCCCGGTCCCCCGCGAGGGTCCGCGCGTAGGCGGGCGACACCTGCCCAGCGTCGCCCCCACCCCAGACGTACCCGTAGCCCGCGACCCCGAGGTCGATCCGGTCGGCCGGCAGCCCCTCGCGCTCGGCCGCGACGACCACCCGCTCCGCCCACGGCAGCGCCCCGATCGTGCCCGGGTCGCTCCACGGCCCGTGCTCGTCGTAGGTCATGAGGACGAACCGGTCGACGTGCCGGGCGAGGGCGCGGAGGTCGTACCCCGTGTCGCGGAACCCCGCAGCTGAAATCGAAGCCATCACGGCCATCGAGACCTCGGCGTCGGGGCCGAGTTCGTCGTGCACGGCGTCGACGAGGACCGCGGCGAACGCCACGAGGCCGTCGCGGTCCCGGGCACGCAGGGACTCCAGGTCGACCTGCACGCCGTCGGAGCCGGTGCGCGATGCAGCCCGGGCGAGCTGCCGTGCGACGCGCTCGCGGTTCCCGGCGTCACCGAGGAGCGCCGTGCCGACCTCGGGCGAGAAATCGCCGAGCGCCTCCGAGTAGTTGCTCACGAGGAGCTCCGACCGGGCACCACCGCGGTCGGCCGCGCGCGCGAGGTCCCGCACGCCGTCGGGCACCGACCGGAGCCCCGACCCGTCCTCGGTCAGCGTGACGCCGTCGACGCCGATCGTCGCCGCGTGCTCGGTGGCTGCGGTGACCCGGTCGACCATGCCGGACCCGGGTTCGGCGTAGGCCTCGACGGCCGGCGCGCTCGACCCGGGCGCGGTCGCGCACCCGGCGAGCACGACGCCCGACAGGACGAGGACGACCGCGACACCTGACCGACGGAGCACGCCGCTTACGGTAGCCGACGGCCGGACGCGGGGCGTGCCACCCGTCCGGTGGCGGCCGCAGGCGGGCGAGACGCCGC